>NZ_DATIGT010000124.1:0-30137 GCF_035481375.1 Tahibacter sp. | reverse complement strand
TTGTAGTACAGCGCGAGCTGCGCGTTCACGTCGACGAAGCCGCCGTTGACGTGATCGGTCGAGCCGCTGCCGGACGGACTGCCGCAGCCGCTGCCATAGTGATAGAACAGCCGCGACGGCACCGACAGCTCCAGGCCGAGCCCCGCCTTCGCGAGCTGGTCGTGATACAGCCACGCGTTGGCCTCGACGAACGCATACGGCTTCACGTCGACCTGCAGCTTCGCGCTGCCGACGATGCTCGGCCGGATCAGATCCTGGAACGTGACCGTCGAAACGTTGTCCGGCGGCGCGTTCCGCGCGCAGCCGTGGCGCGTGCAGGTCACGTCGAATCGCATCTCGCCCTGCGCGCGGCTCTTGAGCGCGAGCTGCGCCTCGGCCGTTGCCTTGACGTCGTAGCCGACGCCGAGCGGAAACTCGACGCCGAGACGCACCGGCACGGGGCCGACCATGAAGTTCTCTTCGAACTTCGGCGTCAGCAGCACGCGGCGGTCCGACTTCTCGAAGCTCGCGCTGCCGTTGGCCTCGAACATCGTCTCGCCGACGTTGAGCACGCCGGTCGCGCGTGCATTGACGAACTTCACGGCCCACGGAATGCAGATCGAGTTCTTCCGGAACGCGTAGGTCACGTCGACCGATGCGTCGCCGGTCAGCGGCACGTCGATGTCGATGTTGCCGCGGAAATTGCCGGCGCTTTCGCTGAACGTGTGGTGGAAGCCGTCGAACGATTTGCTGCGCGTGATGTGCCGCTCGCGCCAGTGCGTCGGGCAGAGCGGATTCAGGTCGAACTTGGTACCGAAGCCGGCCGCCTCGCCGGCGTCATCGGGTTCGATGTACTGCGCAAAGAGTTCGGCGGCCGTGCCGTCGGCCATGGCCTGCGCCAGATCCTGGCGCACGTTGAGCACGACGTCGGGCTCGGCGGCGAAGTCCGCGGCCAGCTCGTCCTTGATCGACTGCGGCAGCGGCGACGCCGCGAGTCCTTCGAGCGAACTCACGCTGACGATCGGCGCCGGATCGAGCGACGTCGTCTGAATCTCCATCGGCGGCGCGATCGGCGGAGCGACGAGCATCAGCTCCCAGCCTTCGCCCTGATCGACGACCTGCGGCGGCAGGTCGGCCGCGAAACTGCACGTGGTGCTGACCGCGAGCGCCAGCAGGACGCCGCCGCTCAGGCGGGAAATACGCGTATTACTGAACACTTTCATGGTTCCCTCTGTTCACGAGTGTGACCGCGGCCATTCCGGCGCGACCCGAGGCGACCCAGCGTCTCCTCGGGGCAGGAACTACGCGGAACCCTGTGCGGGCGCGCCACGACCTGTCGAAAGACAGGTGCGAACCCTGTCGAAAGTGAGGGGCCGAACGAACGCGACGTACTTGCGGTGCGCTACGGCGCGCCGCGCAGGAATGTGTCGCTGTCGCGCTCCGACGGTCGCTTCAGGCCAGCGCGAACCACCGCCCGCGCGGTGCGAGCAGCAGATCGCCGGCGTTCCAGCGCGAGTCGCCGTCGTCGGAAGCCATTGCGGAACGCGGGGCGCGTGCCAGCGGCAAGGCGACGCGCTGTACCGCATCCGAAAGATTGAACGCGACCAGCAGGGTCTGCTCCGGCGACCGCCGCCGGAACGCGAGCACGGGTTCCGGCACGTCGAGAAACGCGATCTCGCCGCGCACGAGCGCCGGCTGTTGGCGGCGCCACGCGAGGAACCGGCGCACGCGCTCCAGCGTCGACGTCGCATCGCCCGCCTGCGCCGCAACGGCAAGGCGCGCATGCGCGGCCGGTATCGGCAGCCACGGCGCGGCGTCCGAGAATCCGGCATTCTCCGAATCGTCCCAGGGCATCGGCGTGCGGCAGCCGTCGCGGCCTTTGAAATCCGGCCAGAACGCGATGCCGTAAGGATCGCGGATCGCGTCGAACGGCAGGTCGGCTTCGGGCAGGCCGAGTTCCTCGCCCTGATAGACGCAGGCCGTTCCGCGCAGGCAGCAGACCAGCATCAGCAGCTGCAGTGCCAGATCGGGCGACGGCGATGCGCCGCCCCAGCGCGTGACGACGCGCTGCACGTCGTGGTTCGACACGGCCCAGCAGGGCCAGCCTTCGCGCATCTGCGCTTCGAGCCGTTCGACCGTCGTGCGCACGTAGCCGGCCGACCCGTCGTCGGTCAGCAGTTCGAAGCTGTAGCCCATGTGCAGGCGGCCGTCGCGCGTGTACTCGGCCGTCGTTGCAAGCGAATCCTCGGCCGAGATCTCGCCGAGCGCGACCGCGTCCGGATAGCGGTCGAGCAGCGCACGCAGGCGTTCGAGAAAGGCGAGGTTTTCCGGCTGGGTATTATTGTAATAGTGAAATTGATACGCGTAGGGATTGTCGGCGCTGAAGCCGCGGCCGACGCGCTGCTCCGCGGGCTTGGGCGGGTTGTCGCGCAGCAGCCTGTCGTGAAAACAGAAGTTGATCGCATCGAGCCGCAGCCCGTCCACGCCGCGGTCCAGCCAGAACTGCACGTTGTCGAGCGCGGCCTGCTGCACGTCGGGATGGTGGAAGTTGAGATCGGGCTGGGTGGTCAGGAAATTGTGCAGGTAGTACTGGCGCCGGCGCGGCTCCCATTGCCAGGCGCCGCCGCCGAAGATCGACAGCCAGTTGTTCGGCGGCGCGCCGTCGGCGCGCGCGTCGGCCCAGACGTACCAGTCGGCTTTCTCGTTGTCGCGGCTCTCGCGGCTCTGCCTGAACCACGCGTGTTCGATCGAGGTGTGGCTGAGCACCTGGTCGATCATCACCTTGAGTCCGAGCGCATGTGCGCGTGCGAGCACGCGATCGAAGTCGTCGAGCGTGCCGAACAGCGGATCGACCGCGCGGTAGTCGGCGATGTCGTAGCCGAAGTCGTGCATCGGCGACTTGAAGAACGGCGAGATCCAGATCGCGTCGACGCCGAGGCTCGCGATGTAGTCCAGGCGCGCGAGCAGGCCCGGCAGGTCGCCGACGCCGTCGCCGTTCGCGTCCTGGAAGCTGCGCGGATAGACCTGATAGATGACGGCGCCGCGCCACCACGGAGTTCGACTCATTGCTGCGCGTCCGATGCCTTGCTGGCTGCCCTGACGGGTTCGGCGCGCAGCATAGCGGCGCGGACCGCCGCCGCTCGCGGCATTGCAATCGTATTCATCGCGCACGCGCCGGCACCGGCTTTCGCCGCGACGTCGTGCGCGCGTCGCGACATTGGCGCATTGCCGCATCGTCGGCGGCGGCTTCGCGTGTCGACGGACCGCCGGAACGCCGGCGCTGCATGTTGCGATTGCACACGATGTACACGGCGCCGCCGTCTCGGCGCCGCGTGACCGGCATCGCAATGAATACGTATGCAATGCCGTGGGCGCGGCGCGGCGCGCGTCTTACGATCCGCCGCCATCGTTGCAATACGCGGCGTCCGACGCCGACCGGGGAGGGGATATGCGTTTGAAGAAGAACCTGCTGACCGTCGCCATGCTTGCCGCGCTGCACAGCGCCGCGGCCGCCGCCGACACCGCAAGCGGGACCGACGCGGCGGCGAGCGAGTCCGCCGACGCCGAAGTGCTCGAGAGCGTCAACGTCACGGCCAACCGTCGCGTGCAGAGCATCCAGGAATACGCCGGCACGATTCAGAGCTTCAGCGGCGAGCTCGTCGAGAAGCTCGGCATCAATACCGATTTCACGAACCTGCAGACGGCCGTGCCGGGACTGCAGATCACGCGCCAGGAGGGCAAGTACGAGATCTTCCTGCGCGGCATCGGCGCGGCCGATTCGGACTTCTCGTCCGATCCGTCCGTCGCGACGTACTACAACGGCATCTACCTGCCGCGCCCGCGCTCGATCGGCCCGATGTTCTTCGACGTCGAGCGCATCGAGGTGAACAAGGGGCCGCAGGGCACGGTACGCGGCCGCAACGCGACCGGCGGTGCGATCAACATCATTCCGAACCAGCCCGAACTCGGCGCGTTCAACGGCAACGTCAAGATCGGTTTCGGCGACTACGACGCGCGCACGCAGGAAGGCGTCATCAACGTGCCGCTCGGCGACACCGTCGCGCTGCGCGCCGCGCTATTCTCCGAAACGCACGATTCCTACTACAGCAATGCGTACCCCGCAGGCTTCGAGCCGCCCGGCGCGGTCGACAACCAGGCCGCGCGCGTGTCGCTGCTGTGGCAGCCGAACGAGCAGTTCAGCGCGAACGTCATGATCGACCGCGTTGCCGAGGACGGCACCGGCGATCCCGGCGTGTTCGCGAACCGCGCGCTCGCGGCCGGCTATGACATCGACGACATCGACGATCCCTATACGCAGTATTTCCGCACGCAGGGCGAGACCGACAACGACATCAAGGGCATCGCGGCGACGCTGACCTACGACTTCGGCGCGTTCGCGCTCGAATACAACGGTTCCTACCGCGAATACGACTTCTACAATCGCAATGCCTCGCGCGAATGGCAGCTCGGTTTCCGCTATCCCGGCAGCGAGGTCGAGGCGTACCACAATCCCGAGCGCCTGCGCTGGAACGACACGTTCTTCCAGGCCGAGCAGTCGAGTTCGAGCATCAACGAGCTGCGCTTCCACGGCGAGACCGATCACCTGATCTGGTCCGCCGGCGGCTTTTTCTTCGGCGAGAAATACGACTACCTGTCCTGGGACGTCGGCAACGGCTATTTCGGCGACTGCGACTGGTGGCAGCCCGGCACCATCTGCGCGTGGCAGGACGGTCTCGGCGGCGAGAACCGCGGCGACGATTCGCGCGTGCGCTCCAACGCGGCCTATGCGGACTTCACGTTCAAGGTCAGCGACGCGTTTCGCGTGATGGCCGGCCTGAGGTACACCGACGACAAGAAGACCGCGCGCGAATCGAACATGAAGTATCAGTTCGTGATTCCCGAAGCGCTGTTCGCGGATTTCGGCCTCGACGTGAACACGCTGACGAATCCGTACACGACGGGCCTGATCCTCGGCTCGAGCGGCTTCGTGCTGCAGAGTCCCGGCGGCCGCACCTTGCACAATCCGCGCATCTGCAACGGTTTCGATCCGGCCACCATCACCTGCAACGGCGGCACCGACAACCCGGTCGACTATTTCATCGACGGCATACAGAGCTTCGGTTTCCAGGACAACTGGGACGAATTCCTGCGCCGCTACCGCGACCAGATCGACGTGATCATCCGCTCGGATTTCCCCGGCGGCCGCAGCACCAACGTCTATAAAGACGACTACATAGACTGGCGCGCCGGCGTCGAATACGACCTCGCCGACCGCTCGATGCTGTATGCGACCGTGTCGACCGGCACGCGTTCGGGCGGCATCAACCGGCCGCTCGTGCTGAGTACCGGCGCCGTGCTCGCGCGCACCTGGAAGCCCGAGGAGCTGACGTCCTACGAGGTCGGCATCAAGAACGACCTGCGCTGGGGCGATCTGCCCGTGCGGCTCAACGGCGCGCTGTTCTATTACGACTATCAGAACAAGGTCGTGCAGAACCTGATCGCCGTGCCGGCGCCGACGCCCACGAACCCTGCCGCGACCGTGCTGCAGGTGTTCAGCGACAACGCGGCCAATGCCGAGGTACTCGGACTCGAACTCGAAGCCGGCCTGCACTGGCGCAACGGGTTCGATCTGAGCCTCAACTACAACTACCTCGACGCGACGTTCGCGAATTCCTACATCCTCGACACGCGCGGCAACAATTTGATCGTGCCGATCGGCGGCAACCGCCTGCCGAACACGTCCAAGCACAATCTGAATCTGCAGCTGAGCCAGACCGTCGATCTCGACTGGGGCGCGGTGCGCGCGTTCGACTGGACCGTGAACATGCTGTATCGCTCGGACTTCTTCCTGACCGCGTTCAACAACCGCGGCTTCGGCCGCGACGCGAGCGGCAATGTCATCGAGATTCCGCTCGCGCAGATGAGCGTCAACAACGGATCGAACCCCGCGCAGGTCGGCCCGGCCGCCAATGGTCTCGCGCTGCAGGACACGGTCGACGGTTTCACGATCTTCAACGTGTCGGCGGGACTCACGATGGGTTCCGAGGATCAATACCGCCTGTCGGCCTACGTATCGAACCTCACCGACAAGGCATTCTCGGGCAAGGGCTTCATCAACGACTCGGTGAACCTGCGCTACCTCAACACGCCGAGGACTTACGGGGTACAGTTTGCGGCGAAGTTCTGAGAGCCAGACGCCGGCGAGGAAACTCCTTCTCCCCCAGGCGAGCTGGGGGGAGAGGGCCAGCGTTGCAGCGCCGAGATGACCGAACCATGAGCCAGAAAGCCACCGCGCGCGAACGCCCACCCCTGACCTTCTGGCAGATCTGGAATCTCTGCTTCGGATTCCTCGGCATCCAGTTCGGCTTCGCGCTGCAGAACGCGAACGTCAGCCGCATTTTCCAGACGCTCGGCGCGCCGCTCGATGACGTGCCGCTGCTCTGGATCGCCGCGCCGCTGACCGGGCTCGTCGTGCAGCCGATCGTCGGCTATCTGTCGGACCGCACCTGGACGCGGCTCGGACGGCGCCGGCCGTATTTTCTCGTCGGCGCGGTGCTCGCGTCGCTCGCGCTGTTCGCGATGCCGCATTCGCCGGTGCTCTGGGTCGCGGCTGGACTGCTCTGGGTGCTCGACGCGTCGATCAACATCGCGATGGAACCGTTCCGCGCGTTCGTCGGCGATCAACTGCCGAGCCGGCAGCGCGCGCGCGGCTACGCGCTGCAGAGTTTCTTCATCGGACTCGGCGCCGTCGTCGCGAGCGCGCTGCCGTGGCTGCTGACGCGTGCCGGGGTCGCGAACACGGCCGCCGCCGGCGTCGTGCCCGACGCCGTGCGCTTTGCGTTCTACGCGGGCGGCGCCGTGCTGCTGCTCGCGGTCGGCTGGACCGTGCTGCGCACGCGCGAGCGGCCGATCGACGAGCTCGTCGCGACCGACACCGCGCCGGCCGAACCGGCTTCGCTGCCGCCGCTCATGCCGGCGCGGCGCAACGCCGCGATCGCGCTGCTCGCCGGCATTGCCGGTGCGCTCGCCGTGATCCACTACGCGCTCGATCGCCAGCTGCTGCTGCTCTGTGGCGGACTCGCGCTCTACGGTCTCGCGCAGCTCGCGTTCGCCGGGCGCGAGCGCGGCGGCATGCTGGCGCAGATCCTCGCCGACGCGAACGGCATGCCCGCGGCGATGCGCCGGCTCGCCGTCGTGCAATTCTTCTCATGGTTCGCCTTGTTCGCGATGTGGATCTACACCACGCCTGCGGTCGCGCGGCATCACTTCGGCGCGGGCGATGCGCAGTCGGCGGCCTACAACGCGGGCGCGGACTGGGTCGGCGTGCTGTTCGCGGCCTACAACGGCTTCTCGATGCTGGCCGCGCTCGTCATCGCACCGCTCGCGCGGCGCTACGGCGCGCATGCGACGCACATGGGCAATCTCGCGCTCGGCGCGCTCGGTCTCGCCAGCATTGCAATCGTGCGCGATCCGAACCTGCTGCTCGTCTGCATGATCGGCGTTGGCTTTGCCTGGGCCTCGATCCTGTCGCTGCCTTACGCACTGCTCGCCGACAGCCTGCCGGCGCGCAAGATGGGCGTCTACATGGGCATCTTCAACATCTTCATCGTGCTGCCTCAGCTCGTCGCGGCGACCGTGCTGGGCTTTCTGCTGAAGACCTTCTTCGGCAACGATCCGCTGCACGCGCTGAACCTCGGTGCGGCGAGCCTGCTGCTCGCCGCGGCCTGCATGCTGCGCGTGCGCGCCGTTCCCGCGAACGCGGCGGTGACGCCGTGAGCGCGCGTCGTTTCGCGCCGGTGCTCGCGCTGGCGCTCGCGGCCGCACTCGCGAGCGGGTGCACGCCGCGCAGCGGCGTGCGCGAGTACTACGGCACGGCGGCGCCGTTCGCGTCCGACGCCGTCTACTTCGTCGTGACCGACCGCTTCGTCAACGGCGACCTCGCGAACGATCACCGCGAGCAGGGCGCCGGTCCGTGGCACACCTTCGACCGGCCGATACGCGGGCCCGGTGGCGACAACGACAACATCGGCTATCTCGGCGGCGACCTGCGCGGCGTGCTCGACAACGCCGCGTACCTGCGCGACCTCGGCTTTTCCGCAGTCTGGATCACGCCGATCGTCGACAACCCGGATTTCGCCTTCAGCGGCGGCGACGCGCCGAGCTGGGGCAGCCTGTGGACCGATCGCGGCAAGACGGGCTATCACGGCTACTGGGGTACGAACTTTTATCGCGCCGACGAACATCTCGTCAGCCGCGATCTCGATTTCGCCGGATTCACGCGCGGCATGCATGCGCAGGGGCTCAAGGTCGTGCTCGACATCGTCGCGAACCACGGTTCGCCGGCCTTCGGCATGGATCCCCCGCTGCCGGGTTTCGGCCAGGTGTTCGACGCCGACGGCAGGCTGCTCGCCGACCATCAGAACCTGCCGCCGGCGCAGCTCGATCCGGCACACGTGCCGCTGCATCGCTTCTACAAGCGCGAGAGCGAACTCGCGCAGCTGTCGAACTTCGACGACGCATCGCCGGAAGTGCTCGACTATCTGGCCGGCGCCTACCTGCAGTGGATCGCGCAGGGCGCCGACGCATTCCGGATCGATACCGTCTCGCTGATGCCGCCGGCGTTCTGGCAGCGCTTCGCCGACCGCATCCGCGCGAAGCACCCGGGATTCTTCCTGTTCGGCGAGGCGTTCAACTACGACGCGGCCGTCGTCGCGCAGTACACGAAGCGCGGCGGCGGCGAGATGTCGGTGCTCGACTTTCCGCTGAAGCAGGCGATCGCGACGCTGCTGGAAAAGCCCGGCAGCGACTACGCGGGCATCGTGCCGGCGCTGCATCTCGCGGACGGCCCGTACCGCAATCCGTACGAACTGATGACGTTCTACGACAACCACGACATGGCGCGGCTCGACGCCACGGATGCGGGGTTCGTCGACGCGCACAATTTGCTGTTTACCGTTCGCGGCATTCCGGTCGTCTACTACGGCTCCGAAGTCGGTTTCATGCGCGGCAGCGCCGAGCATGCGGGCAACCGCAACTATTTCGGCCAGGAACGCGTCGACGCGGCCCGCGCCTCGACGATCCACGAGAACCTGCGCCGCATCGCGCGCATCCGCGCCGCATCGCCGGCACTGCAGCGCGGGCTCCAGGTGAATCTCGAGTTTTCCGGCGACCGCGCCGCGTTCTACCGCGTCTACGCGCGCGGCGACGCACAGCAGATCGCGCTCGTGCTGCTGAACAAGGGCGACACGCCGCAGCCGTTCCGGATCGCGCGCTATCTGCAGGCCGGCACCTGGCGGTCGGAGCCGGCCGGCCGGCGCCAGCACGTTGCACCCGGCGGTGCGCTGATCACCGAAGTCGCGCCGCACGGCGTGCAGGTCTGGTTGCTCGATGCCGCCGTCACCGATCCGGCATTGCGGGCGGAACTCGATCGGCTGGCAGCGCAGCACCGCACGAGCGGCGGATGACAAGCTGCGCGGGCAGCATGCGGCTCGTCGCCGGCTCGCCGCCGATCTGCGCGAGCAGCGTGTCGACGAGCAGCTCGCCGGCCTGCTTGGTGTCCTGCAGCACGGTCGTCAGCGGCGGCGTCGCGAAGCGCGCCATCGGAATGTCGTCGAAGCCGACGACCGCGATGTCGTCGGGCACGCCCAGTCCGGCCTCGCCGATCGCGCGCAGCGCGCCGATCGCGAGCAGGTCGCTCGCGGCGAACACCGCGTCGACGCCGGCGCCGCGCGCAAGCAGTTCGCGCATCGCGGCGTAGCCGACGAGTTCGGTCGAGTCGGCCGCATCGACCTGCAGCGCGGCATTCACGTCGAGCCCGGCCGCGTGCAGCGCGGCGCAGTGGCCGGCATAGCGGTCGAAGAACTCGGGGCAATGCGGCGACGCCGTGCCGAGAAACCCGATGCGGCGGCGGCCCTGCGCGATCAGGTGCTCCGTCGCCGACCGCCCGCCCTGATGGTTGTCGCAGCCGATCGACACGCCGGGCTGGCCGTCGACGACGGCACCCCAGCGCACGAAATGCGTGCCCTGCTGCACGAGCCGTTCGAGCCGCCCGCGCGACACGAGGTAATCGCCGTAGCCGAGGAGGATCAGCCCGTCGGCCTTGTGGCTGTCCTGGTAGTCCGCATGCCAGTCGTCGGAGAGCTGCTGGAACGACACGAGCAGGTCGTAGCCCTGCCGCGCCGCGGCGCGCGTGATCGAACCGAGCATCGACAGAAAGAACGGGTTGATCAGCGAGTCGTCCGGGGTCGGGTCTTCGAACAGCAACAGCGCGAGCGTGGTCGCGCGCTGCCGGCGCAGTCCCGACGCATGTTTGTCGACCGTGTAGTTGAGCTCCTTCGCGATCGCCTGCACGCGGCGGCGCGTTTCCTCGTTGACGAGCGGACTGTCGCGCAGCGCGCGCGACACGGTCGCCTGCGAGACGCCGGCGCGGTAGGCGATGTCGAACGAGGTCGGCTTGGATTTCACGGGCGGTTCCGCTGGCGGCGATCCGAGCGGCCCTGGATCGCTCCGCGATCATGGCATAGCGTCGCCGGGCGCGCCGAGAACGACGCGCGAGATGTCCTTTCGCTCGTCGCCGACGCTCCGGAGCCCGCATGTACCTGCCACGCGCTTTCGCAGAAACCGACCCGGCCGCGCTCGACGCGCTGTTCGCGCGCGACAGCTTCGTCACGCTGATCACCGTGCGCGACGGCGAGCCGGCCGTCTCGCACCTGCCGGTGCTGTACCGGCGCGAGGGCGAGCGGATCGAGATCCGCGGCCACTGGGCGCGTCCGAATCCGCAGTCCGCGCATGCCGGGCCTGCGCTCCTCATCGTCAACGGTCCGCATGCCTACGTCTCGCCGTCGTGGTATCTCGACAAGGAAGAGGCCGCGCGCGTGCCGACCTGGAACTACGCGATCGCGCATCTGCACGGCGTGCTGGAGCGCCACGACGACACGGACTTCCTCGCCGGCGTCGTCGCCGATCTGAGCGCGCAGCACGAAGCCTCGGTCGGCCGCGACTGGCAGTTCGAGCGCGACCGCGACGATCATGTCTCGCAACTGCGCGGCATCGTCGGCTTCCGCTTCGTCGTCGAACGCAGCGTGCTCAAGTTCAAGCTCAGCCAGAATCATCCGGACGGCAACCGGCGCGCCGTCGCGCGCGAACTCGCGGCGCAGCCGCGCGAAGCCAGCCGCGAGATCGCGCTGCTGATGCAGGCCGGCGAATCGCGTCCGCGCTGAACCATGTCCGGACAAATCTGGCCCGTCCGGAAAGGGTATAAGCGGCCAGATTTGACTCATTCAATCGTCATGGCGCCGAAAAGCGTCAAAAAAAGCGAAGCCATTTGACACCTCTCGAACGCGGCGAATAGCGTCGGATCCCATGACGCAGCGCACCAACCACCGCCAGAACGACATCGCCGGGCACCTGCTCGCGACCGTCGGCCTGCGTGCGACCGCTGCGCGAATTCCGCTCGTCCTCGTGCTTGTACTCGTACTTCTTATTACCACCGGAGGTGCGGGTTAGGGCGCGCGTCGATAACAAACGACACGAACACTAAAAAACCCCGCACTTGGAAACGAGTGCGGGGTTTTTTGTTGCCCTGGCCTGCCAAAGGCAGACCATGACACCGACCAATCCCCCCGTAGAAACGCCCCGCGCAACCGCCCGCGAGCGCGTACGCGTATTCGACACGACGCTGCGCGACGGCGAGCAGGCGCCGGGTTTCTCGATGACGCGGGCGCAGAAACTGCGCATCGCGCATGCGCTCGCCGAACTCGGCGTCGACATCATCGAGGCCGGTTTTCCGCAGGCCTCCGACGGCGACTTCGCCTCGGTGCTGGCGATCGCGCAGGACGTCCGCGGCGCGGCGATCTGCGCGCTCGCGCGCTGCCAGCGCGGCGACATCGAAACCGCGGCGCGTGCGCTCGAACCGGCCGCGCACGGCCGCATCCACGTGTTCATCGCGACGAGTCCGCTGCACCGCGAGCACAAGCTCGGCATGAGCCGCGCGCAGGTGATCGACGCCGCCGTGGCCGGCGTGCGCCGCGCGAAGGAACTCTGCGCGGACGTGGAATTCTCCGCCGAAGACGCGATGCGCACCGAACCGGAGTATCTGGCCGAGGTGTTCGCCGCGGTCATCGAGGCCGGCGCGACGACCCTGAACGTGCCCGACACGGTCGGCTACATCACGCCGGCCGAGATGTTCGAGCGCATCGGTTTTCTGAAGAAGACCGTGCGCGGCATCGAGCGCGCGGTGCTGTCGGTGCATTGTCACGACGACCTCGGCATGGCGGTCGCGAACAGCCTCGCCGCGGTCGCCGCCGGCGCGCGCCAGGTCGAATGCACGCTGACCGGCATCGGCGAGCGCGCCGGCAACGCGGCACTCGAAGAGGTCGCGATGGCGCTGAAGACGCGCGCCGAACTGTTCGGCGTCGACACCGGCCTGCGTACGCCGCGGCTGTATCCGGCCGCGCGCCTGCTCGCGCAGCTGACCGGCCACGCGATTCCGCGCAACAAGGCCGTCGTCGGCGACAACGCGTTCGCGCACGAATCGGGCATCCACCAGCACGGCATGCTCAAGCACCGCGGCACCTACGAAATCATGCGGCCCGAGGACGTCGGCTTCGCGCGTTCGCAGCTCGTGCTCGGCAAGCACAGCGGCCGTCATGCGCTGCGCGAACGCCTGGCCGCGCTCGGCCACGCGCCCGACGACGCGGCGCTCGACCAGATCTTCACGCGCTTCAAGAGCCTCGCCGACAAGAAGCGCGAAGTGTTCGACAGCGATCTCGAAGCGCTCGCGCTCGGCCGCGATGCCGAGGCGCTGGGCCCGTGGCACATCGTGCATCTGCACGCGGCGTCGCATCTGGGCGGCAGCGCCTCGGCCTCGGTGCGCCTGCAGCGCGAGGACGGCGTGCTGGCCAGCGAGGCGGCGATCGGCGACGGCCCGGTCGATGCGACGCTGCGCGCGATCGGCCGCGCCGTCGGCCAGGACTTCGAGCTCGTCGACTTCCAGATCCGCGCGCTGTCCGAAGGCGGCGACGCGCAGGGCCAGGCCACGCTCGGCGTGCGCCACGGCGACCGCGAACTGCGCGGACGCGGCGTGTCCACCGACATCGTCGAAGCCGCCGCATTGGCAGCGCTGGAAATTGCCAATCGTATAGAACGCAGCAAACCCGAAACGGCCCCGCGCGCGGCCGCGAATCACGCCTGAGGACGATCCATGAAGACGCCTGCTTACATCTGGCACAACGGCCGCATCAAACCCTGGCAGGACGCCTCCGTGAGCGTCGGCGCGCACGCGCTGCACTACGGTTCGTCGGTATTCGAGGGCGAGCGCGTCTACGCGACGCCGCAGGGCCCGATGTTCTTCCGGCTGCGCGACCACACCGAGCGGCTGTTCCATTCCGCGCGCGTCTACGACCTGGGCATCGACTACACCGCGGCGCAGATCGACCAGGCCTGTGCCGACGTCGTGCTCGCCAACAAGCTCGGCAGCGCCTATCTGCGGCCGATCGTCTATCGCGCGGGCTTCACGTTCAGCCTCGCGCCGCCGCTCGACACTGCGGTCGACGTCGCCGTCATTGCGATCGAGTGGGGCAGCATGCACGGCGCCGCGGCGCTGGAGCAGGGCGTCGACGTCTGCGTGAGTTCGTGGAACCGCGCCGCGCCGAACACGTATCCGAGCGGCGCGAAGGCCGGCGGCAATTACCTCAACAGCCAGCTGATCGCGCGCGAAGCCGTCAACGGCGGCTTCGTCGAAGGCATCGCGCTCGCGCCGGGCGGCCTGCTCAGCGAAGGCGCCGGTGAAAATCTGTTCATCGTGCGCAATGGCAAGATCTATACCCCGCCGGCCGGCGCGAGCATCCTCTGCGGCATCACGCGCGACACGGTCATGACGCTCGCGCAGGAACTCGGCTGCACGGTCCACGAGCAGCCGATGCCGCGCGAGATGCTGTATTTCGCCGACGAGGTGTTCATGACCGGCACCGCCGCGGAGATCACGCCGGTGCGCTCGGTCGATCGCAAGCCCGTCGGCACGGGCAAGCCGGGTCCGGTCACCAAGGCGCTGCAGCGCGCATTCTTCGGCCTGTTCGACGGCAGCACGGCGGACCGCTGGGGCTGGCTCACGCCGGTACAGGCGCAGGCGTTCGCGCAGGAGGCTGCGTGATGGCCGCGCGTACCTTGCTCGACAAGCTCTGGGACGCTCATGTCGTCAAGGCGGCCACCGCCGCGACGCCGGGCGTCCTCTATGTCGATCTGCATCTGATCCATGAAGTCACCTCGCCGCAGGCGTTCGCCGAGCTGCGCGCGCGCGGCCTCGGCGTGCGTTGTCCCGAGCGCACGCTGGCCACGCTCGATCACTCCACGCCGACGACGCCGTTCGACGATCTCGGCCAGCCGGTCTATGCGAGCGAGGAAGCCGCCGCGCAGGTCGCCGAACTCGAGAAGAACTGCGCGCAGTTCGGCATACGGCTCAATGGCTGGAACAGCGACCACCGCGGCATCGTGCACGTGATCGGTCCGGAACTCGGCGCGACGCAGCCCGGCATGACCATCGTCTGCGGCGACAGCCACACCTCGACTCACGGCGCCTTCGGCGCGCTCGCGTTCGGCATCGGCACGACGGAAGTCGGCCACGTGCTCGCCACGCAGTGTCTGCTGCAGAACAAGCCGAAATCGCTCGCGATCGAGGTCTCCGGCGATCTGCCGGCCAACTGCAGCGCGAAGGATCTCGTGCTGCACATCATCGGCCAGATCGGCGTCAACGGCGGCACCGGTTACGTCATCGAATACCGCGGCGCCGCGATCCGCGCGCTGTCGATGGAAGAACGCATGACGGTCTGCAACATGTCGATCGAGGCCGGCGCGCGTGCAGGGCTCATCGCGCCGGACCAGACCACGTTCGACTATCTGCGCGACCGCCCGTACGCGCCGCAGGGCGAGGACTGGGGCAGGGCCGTCACGCAATGGAGCACGCTTGCGAGCGATGCGGGCGCGAGCTTCGACCGCGTCGTGCACATCGATGCGACGCGCGTGCGCCCGACCGTCACTTACGGCACGCATCCGGGCATGGTCGTCGCGCTCGATGCGAACGTGCCGGCGCCGACCTCGCTGCAGGAACGCCGCGCGCTCGAGTACATGCGCGTCGAGGCGGGCAAGCCGCTCGCCGGCACCGCGGTCGACGTCGTCTTCGTCGGCAGCTGCACGAACTCGCGAATCAGCGATCTGCGCGCCGCGGCCGACGTGCTGCGCGGCCGCACGCTCGCGGCGCGCGTGCGCATGCTCGTCGTGCCGGGATCGCTCGCGATCAAGCACGAAGCCGAGCGCGAAGGGCTCGACCAGGTGTTTCGCGCGGCCGGCGCGGAATGGCGCGAACCCGGGTGTTCGATGTGCATCGCGATGAACGGCGATCTCGCGCAGCCCGGACAGCTCGTCGTCAGCACGTCGAACCGCAATTTCGAAGGACGCCAGGGACCGGGCGCACGCACGGTACTGGCGAGTCCCGCCGTCGCCGCGGCCTCGGCCGTCGCCGGACATCTCACCGATCCGCAATCCCTGCTGCAGGAACAGGCTGCATGAACATGCCGGCGAACGCCCCGATCACGCATATCCGCTCGCGCACCGCGGTGCTCGCGCACGAGAACATCGATACCGACCGCATCATTCCGGCGCGCTTTCTGACGACGACCGAGCGCGCCGGGCTCGGCCGCTTCGCGTTCAACGACTGGCGCTACGACGCGAACGGCAAGCCCGATCCGTCGTTCGCGCTGAACCAGCCCGCCGCGCGCGGCTGCGAGATCCTCGTCGCCGGCCGCAACTTCGGCTGCGGTTCCTCGCGCGAGCACGCGCCCTGGGCACTGCTCGATTTCGGCATCAAGGTCGTGCTGAGTTCCGAGATCGCCGACATCTTCCGCAACAACGCGCTGAAGAACGGCCTGCTCGCGGTCGTGCTCGACGGCCCGGAGCATCGCTACCTGCTCGCGCATCCGGGCATCGAACTCGCGATCGACGTTGCGCAGCAGACCATCGAGCTGCCCGACGGCGGCCGCTTCGGCTTCGCGCTCGACGCGTTCGCGAAGCACTGCCTGCTCGCCGGCGTCGACCAGCTGGGCTTTCTGATCGCGCACAACGATGCGATCGACACGTTCGAGCGCCGTCGCGGAGAAGCCGCATGAAGGCGCGCATCGCCGTGCTGCCGGGCGACGGCATCGGTCCGGAAGTCACCGCCGCCGCAGTCAGCGTGCTGCGCCATGTCGCGGCGCATTACGGCCATGACTTCGAATTCAGCGAACACGCGATCGGCGGCTGCGCGATCGATGCGTCCGGCGACCCGCTGCCGGCCGGGACGCTGATCGTCTGCAAGCAGGCCGACGCCGTGCTGCTCGGCGCGGTCGGCGGTCCGCAGTGGTCCGACCCGAAAGCCAAGGTGAGGCCCGAGCAGGGATTGCTGCGCCTGCGCGCGGAGCTCGGCGTCTACGCGAATCTGCGTCCGGTGCGCGTGCATCCGCGCCTCGCCGACCTGTCGCCGCTCAAGAACGAGCGCCTCGCCGGTGTCGACCTGCTGTTCGTGCGCGAACTCACGGGCGGTGCGTATTTCGGCGCGAAGACGCGCACGAGCGACACCGCGACCGACGAGACGCGCTACACGGCGGCCGAGATCGAACGCGTGCTGCGCCGCGCATTCCAGCTCGCCCGCACGCGCGGCCGCCGCGTGACCTCGGTCGACAAGGCGAATGTGCTGGAAACCTCGCGCCTGTGGCGCGAGACGACGCAGCGCGTCGCGCATGAGTTTCCCGATGTCGCGCTCGAACACCAGCTCGTCGATTCGATGGCGATGCTGCTGCTGACGCGACCGGCCGCGTACGACGTGATCGTCACCGAGAACCTGTTCGGCGACATCCTGACCGACGAAGCCGCCGCGCTCGCGGGCTCGCTGGGCCTGCTGCCGTCGGCCTCGCTCGGCGACGGCACGCGCGGGCTGTACGAGCCGATCCACGGTTCCGCGCCGGACATCGCCGGCCGCGGCGTGGCCAATCCGCTCGGCGCGATTCTCTCGGCCGCGATGCTGCTGCGGCATTCGCTGGGTCTCGATGCGGAAGCGGTCGCTATCGAACAGGCCGTCGACCGCGTCGTCGATGCGGGCACGTTGACGCGCGATCTCGGCGGCAACGCCGGCACGCGCGAGACGACCGCCGCCGTCATCGCTGCGCTCGGCGAGCGCGGTGCGGCGCAGGAGGCGGCATGAGCGCGTTTTACCCATTGACGCGCATTCACGCCGGTCTCGCGCAATACGCGGGTGCGGGCGCGTGGGAAGGTTGCGGGCGCTGGGGTGTCGAGGCACGCCGTCGGCGTGCCGTGAGTCATGGCGACACCCATCCCCAGCCGACGCCGATTGCTCCGCTCCGCAACACCGGTCACCACGCCCCCGCCAGCACCACGCCCGCCACGGACGCTTCTCCTCATGCGCAGTAACGCCATCAAACACGGTCCCGACCGCGCGCCCGCGCGCGCCATGCTGCGCGCGACCGGGCTCGACGACGACGCGATCGCCAAGCCGCTCGTCGCGGTCGTGCATACCTGGTCCAACGTGAGCCCGTGCAACCTGAACCTGCGCGACCTCGCCGCGGCCGCGTGCGACGGCGTCCGCGCGGCCGGCGGCACGCCGATCGAATTCAACACGATCGCCGTGACCGACGGCATCGCGATGGGCACCTCGGGCATGCGCGCGTCGCTCGTGAGCCGCGAGATCATCACCGACTCGATCGAACTCGCCGTCGACGGCCACTGCCTCGATGCGATGGTCGTGCTCTGCGGCTGCGACAAGACGATTCCGGCCGCGGCCATGGCGCTCGCGCGGCTCAACATCCCCGGCGTCGCGCTGTACGGCGGCAGCATCGCGCACGGCCGTCTGGACGGCCGTTCGATCACCGTGCAGGACGTGTTCGAGGCCGTCGGGGCGCACGGCGCCGGCAAGCTGTCGAGCGAAAAACTCTGCCAGGTGGAAAAAAGCGCCTGTCCGGGTGCCGGCGCCTGCGGCGGCCAGTTCACCGCGAACACCATGGCCATGGTGCTGACCGCGCTGGGACTGTCGCCGCTCGGCCTCAACGACATCGCGGCGACCGATCCGGCCAAGCGCGCCGCAGCGTTCCGCTGCGGCGAACTCGCGCTGGCCTGCTTCAACGAACAACGGCTGCCGCGCGACGTGCTGACGCCGACCGCGTTCCGCAACGCGGCGCGGCTGGTCGCAGCGACGGCGGGTTCGACGAACGCCGTGCTGCATCTGCTCGCGATCGCGCGCGAAGCCGGCGTCGCACTGACGCTCGAAGACTTCGAGGATGCCTCGCGCTCGACGCCGGTCATCGCCGACCTCAAGCCCGGCGGCCGCTACACCGCGGTCGAACTCACGAACGTCGGCGGCGCCGCGCTCGTCGCGGCGGCGATGCGCGAGGGCGGTCTCATCGACGATGCGCCGACCGTCACCGGCCGTTCGCTGTTCGCCGAGCTCGATGCGGCCGCGCCGACGCTCGCGGGCCAGGACGTCGTCGTGCCCACGAGCGCGCCGCTGAAACCGCGCGGCGGCTATTCGATTCTCTATGGCAACGTCGCGCCGGAAGGCTGCGTGCTGAAGCTCGCCGGTCACGGCCGTCTGCGCCATGAAGGCCCGGCGCGCGTGTTCGACAGCGAAGAACTGGCCTTCGCCGCGGTGCAGGCCGGCGCGATCGTCGCCGGCGACGTCGTCGTGATCCGCAACGAAGGTCCGGCCGGCGGCCCCGGCATGCGAGAGATGCTCGCGGTCACCGCGGCGCTCGTCGGCCGCGGCCTCGGCAACGATGTCGCGCTGATCACAGACGGCCGCTTCAGCGGCGCGACGCACGGCTTCATGGTCGGCCACATCGCGCCGGAGGCCGTGCGCGGCGGCCCGATCGGCCTGCTGCGTGAAGGCGATCGCCTCGTCATCGATGCGCAGTCGCGCACCCTGTCGACCGACGCCGACCTCGACGCGCGCCGCGCGGAATGGCAGCCGCCGGCGGCGAAGGTCGTCAGCGGCGTGCTCGCGAAATACGCGCGGCTCGTCGGCTCCGCGGCCGAAGGCGCGGTGACGCATGGCTAGTGCCCAGACAGACGAGAGCCCTCTCCCCCGACCGCGTCGGGGGAGAGGGCTGGGTGAGCGGGGGAAACGTCAGCTTTCTTCGCCGCACGCTTTTCGCGGACGTGCGCCGAAAACCTGTCACCTCGGCAACGTCACGTTCTCCCGCTCACCCCAACCCTTTTCCCCGACGCGGTCGGGGGAAAGGCGGAAAAACAAATCCACCGTTACACAACTTCCCGGAGACTTCGCATGAGCACGACCGTACCGACCACCGCCGCCCTGCAGTCCGCCCGCATCGCCGTACTCGGTTACGGCAGCCAGGGTCGCGCGCACGCGCTCAACCTCAGGGACTCCGGTCTCGACGTCACCGTCGGCGTGCGCCGCAACGGTCCGTCGTGGGAGAAGGCGCGCGCCGACGGCCTCAAGGTCGCCGAGCCGGCCGACGCCGTGAAGGACGCCGATCTCGTCGCCGTGCTGACGCCGGACATGGTGCAGCCGGCGCTGTACGACGAAGCGATCGCGGCCAACCTGAAACCGCACGCGGCCCTGCTGTTCGCGCACGGTTTCAATGTCCACTTCAAGCAGATCGCGCCGCGCGCCGACATCGACGTGATTCTCGTGGCACCCAAGGGCCCGGGCGCGCTCGTGCGACGCGAATACGAGAAGGGCCATGGCGTGCCGTGCATCTACGCGATCCATCAGGACGCGAGCGGCAAGGCGCGCGACAAGGTGCTCGCCTATGCGGCCGGCATCGGCGGCGCGCGCGCAATGCTCATCGAAACCACGTTCGCCGAGGAAACCGAGACCGATCTGTTCGGCGAGCAGGCCGTGCTCTGCGGCGGCGCGACCGAACTCGTGCTCGCGGGCTTCGAGACGCTGACCGAAGCCGGCTACCAGCCGGAGATCGCGTACTACGAAGTGCTGCACGAGCTGAAACTCATCGTCGACCTGCTGCACGAAGGCGGTCTCGCGAAGATGCACCAGTTCGTCTCCGAGACCGCGCAATACGGCGACCTGACGCGCGGTCCGCGCGTCGTCGACGCCGGCACCAAGGCGCGCATGCAGCAGATCCTGACCGAGATCCGCGACGGCACCTTCGCGCGCGAGTGGACGGCCGAATACAAGGCCGGCAACGGCAATTACCGCGCGCTCAAGCAGAAGGACCTGTCGCATCCGATCGAGCAGGTCGGCGCCGGCCTGCGCGCGCGCATGCCCTGGCTGAATCCGGCGCAGCCGGCCCTGACCACGGTGGCACCGCCCGCGGCGGACGCGCCGTTGAAACGGAGTGCCTGACATGGACGGCGGAAGGGACCATCGCAACCAACCCGCGCCTGCGGGCACCGCGAGCGCGGCGCCCGCAGGCGCCGTGCGAACCGGCGCGCAGCATCTGCTCGACGCGCTCGAAGCCGAGGGCGTCGACACGATCTTCGGCTATCCCGGCGGCGCGATCATGCCGGTGTACGACGCGCTCGTGGACTCGCGGCTCAAGCACGTACTCGTGCGGCATGAGCAGGGCGCCGCGCTCGCGGCCGACGGTTATGCGCGCGCGAGCGGCCGCGTCGGCGTCTGTCTCGCCACGTCCGGTCCAGGCGCGACGAACCTGCTGACCGGACTCGCGAACGCCTATCTCGACTCCGTGCCGCTGCTCGCGATCACGGGCCAGGTGCCGACGAGTCTCATGGGCACCGACGCGTTCCAGGAAGTCGACGTGTTCGGCATGAGCCTGCCGGTCGTCAAGCACAGCTACATCGTGCGTCGCGCCGAAGACGTGCATGCGGTCGTGCGCGAAGCGATCGCGATCGCGACGAGCGGTCGTCCCGGTCCCGTGCTCATCGACCTGCCGAAAGATGTCGCCAATGCGCGCGCCGTCGCCCGCGGCGTGCGCGACGTCGCGACGCGGCTGCCGAGCGCGCCGGAAAGCCGGCTCGCCGACGCGCACGCGCTGCTGTCGCGCGCGAAGAAACCGCTGCTCTACGTCGGCGGCGGCGTCGGCATCGCCGGCGCCGAGCGCGAGCTGCGCGAGTTCGCGCGGCTGACCGGGATTCCCGCGGTGTCGACGCTGAAAGGACTCGGCGCCTGCGATCCCGACGAGACGCACTACCTCGGCATGCTCGGCATGCACGGCAATCCCGCCGCCAACTACGCCGTGCAGGACTGCGACCTGCTGATCGTCGTCGGCGCGCGCTTCGACGATCGCGCGACCGGACGTCTTGCGACGTTCGCGCCGGATGCGCGCGTGATCCATCTCGACGCCGATGTCGCCGAACTCGGCAAGCTGCGCGCCTGCGATGTCGCGCTCGCCGGCGATCTGAAGGAACTGCTGCCGCGTCTTGTGCATCCGGTCGCGATCCGCGCATGGCAGCGCCGCTGCCGCGTGCTCAAGCAGCAGCACGCCTGGCGCTACGACGCGCCCGGCGAGGGCATCTATGCGCCGGCGCTGCTCAAGCAGCTGTCGGAAGCCGGCGGCAACCGGCTGATCGTCGCGAGCGACGTCGGCCAGCACCAGATGTGGGTCGCGCAGCACTGGCGCGTGCCGTATACCGCCGCGCACCTGTCCTCGGGCGGTCTCGGCACCATGGGTTTCGGCCTGCCGGCGGCGATCGGCGCGCAGCTCGCGCGTCCCGGCGCGAGCGTGATCTGCGTGTCCGGCGACGGCTCGATCATGATGAACATCCAGGAGCTCGCGACGCTCAGGCGCTACAACATCCCGGTCAAGATCGTGCTGCTCGACAACGCGAGCCTCGGCATGGTGCGGCAGTGGCAGGAGCTGTTCTTCGACCAGCGCTACAGCGAAGTGGATCTTTCCGACAATCCGGACTTCGCCGAGCTGGCCCGCGCGTTCGGCATTCCGGCGTTCGCGATCGAGCGCCGCGACCAGGTCGACGATGCGGTGCAGCGCCTGCTGCGCGAACCCGGTCCGCTGTTCTGCCACGTGAAGATCGACGCGCGCGAGAACGTCTGGCCGCTGGTTCCGCCGGGCAAGTCGAACGGCGAAATGATGGGGTGCGCCGCATGAGTTGCAGCCTGGAGCTCGCGCTGGATCGGGCCGAAGGCGCTTTGCTGCGCGTGCTCGGCACGATCGAGCGGCGCGGATGGGACGTGCTTGCCGTCAACGCGGCGAGCGACGCCCGGGCGTATACGGTGAACGTCACCCTCGGCGGTACGCGCGATCCGGAGATTCTCTGCCGGCAGTTGCAGCGCCTTGTCGATGTGCAGGCGGTGAGGCTGGTGGAAGCGGGGTAAAAATCCAGCGGCGCGGTAAAGCCCTCTCCCCCAGGCTTGCTTGAGGGAGAGGGTCGGGTGAGGGGAGAAGGTGACGTGAGCGGTGGTATTTCGTTGTCGCGAGCCGCAAACGTTGCCGCCTTCGACAATCCATGGGATCCGCTCACTGACACGTCTCCCCGTCGCCCCAAACCTCTCCCGCGACGAAGTCGGAGAGACGGAGGCTGCAGTCCCAAAGAACCGAACGCGATAACCACGATTGCCGAAAATCTCGTATACCGACATCGAGCAGCAATCCACGAATCCATTTTGGAGAATCCCATGATTCCGCAGAACATCCGAATTACCCAGGCGTTGCCCGCAGTGCGAACTCCCTTCGACTACCGCAAACGCCGCCATGACCTTCTCTGCAGCTACGACACGGCCGTACCGTTCCGATAGTCCGCGTCATCCGACCGCAACGGCCGCCGCCGCCGCGCCGCTGCACATCGTCACGCCGCTGCTGACCACGCGCATCGGCGAACTCGACGTCGGGCTCAAGCTCGACAACCTGCAGCCGGCGCGCTCGTTCAAATTGCGCGGCATCGGCCTGCTCTGCCAGCATCACGCCGCCCGTGGCGTCCACCGCTTTGTCTGTTCGTCCGCCGGCAATGCCGGCTACGCCGTCGCCTGGGCCGGCCGCGCGCTCGGCATTCCCGTCACGGTCGTGATTCCGGAAACCACGCCGGCGTTCATGCGCGCGCGCATCCGCACGCTCGGCGCCGAGCTGCGCTGCGAAGGCGCGGTCTGGGACGAAGCCAACGCGGTCGCGCTGAAGCTCGCGCAGGCGCCCGGCGTCGCGTTCATCCCGCCGTTCGACGACCCGTTGCTCTGGCAGGGCCACGCCTCGCTCGTCGAGGAACTCGCGCAGCAGTGCGAGGAAGCGCCCGACGCGATCCTCGTCGCCGTCGGCGGCGGCGGCCTGTTGCTCGGCGTGCTCGAAGGGTTGCGCCGCGTCGGCTGGCGCGACACGCGCGTATTCGCGGTCGAACCCGAAGGCTCGGCCTCGCTCGCCGCAAGTCTCGCGAGCGGCCGCGTCGTCGAACTCAGCGCGCCGCGCAGCCTCGCGACGAGCCTCTGCGTCCGCCGCATCGCTCCGGCGCTGATCGCCGCCTGCCGCGACGCCGACGTCGTACCGCTGACCGTCAGCGACGCCGAAGCCACGACCGCCTGCGTGCGCCTGGCCGAAGACCACGGGCAGATGATCGAACCCGCCTGCGGCGCAGCATTGGCGCCCTTGTATACACGGCCTGCGGCCTTCGATGGCCTGCGCCGCGTCGTCGCCGTCGTCTGCGGCGGGCAGGTCGTCACGCTGGGAGACCTCGCCCGCTGGCAACGAGAACAACCGACGTAGGGCGCAATGACCGAGGGGTATCGCGCCGACAATCCGACGAAAAGCGGAATGGACAAAGGCGCAATGTACGACGCATTGCGGCCTCCCTGCGCCTCACGGCGGCGACACCAGCATCTGCACGCGATCGCGCCAGCATGGCGCGCGATGCAGGTCGTGCCATAGCTTCACGGCTTCGGCGGCGTGGACGCGCAGCGGATGACGGCTGGCCAGCGGCTCGGTGAGTCCGTAGCGCACCGGCTCGTCTTCGGCCGCGTAGGTGCCGAAAAGCCGGTCCCAGAGCATCAGTACCGCGCCATAGTTGCGGTCGATGTACGGCGCCTGCACGCCGTGGTGCACGCGATGGTTGCTCGGCGTGTTGAGCCAGCCGTCCAGCCACGGAAGCTTGCCGACGGTTTCGGTATGCAGCCATTGCTGGTACGCGAGGATCACGCCGAACGCGCCGGCGACGAGCAGCGGATCGAAGCCGACGAGTATGGCCGGCAGATAGAACCAGGGCGACGTGAACCCGTCGACGAAGGACACGCGCAGGCCGACCGCCTGGTTGTACAGCGGCGAGCTGTGGTGCACGGAATGCGCGACGGCCCAGATCAGTCGCACGCGGTGCGCCGCGCGGTGATCCCAGTAATAGAGAAAGTCGACCGCGAGCAGGGCGAGCAGCGCCGTCCACCCTGTCGTCGGAATCGACCAGGGCGCCAGGCGCGCGGCGCCGCCCCATAGCGCCGCGATGAAGGCCGTGACCAGCGGCGCCATCAGCACGGTCGGCACGAACGGACTCGCCGACGCGAGCATCTCCAGCACGTGTTCGCGATCGAGACGGCTCTGCCGCCGATAGCGCCAGCATTCCACGGGCAGCAATACGACGATCAGCGCCGACGCGGCGATGGCGACGAGGTCGAGCAGTCTCAGCGTGTCCATGCGAACGTCCCGGGAGCCGGCCGTGCCATTAAATAAGTGAGCGTTCATTCACTCTATGGGCCGAGCGGCCCTGCGTCAAGTAACATCGGTTTCCGGTTCACGAATCCGACAGCCATGCGCAAGGCAGACCCCGAACTCCAGCAGCGGCGCCGGCAGCAGATCCTCGATGCGGCCGAGCGCTGCTTTCGCGCCAAAGGCTTCCATCAGGCGTCGATGCAGGACATCGCGCGCGAAGCCGAGGTCAGCATGGGACTGCTGTATCGCTACTTCGAGAACAAGGACGCGATGGTCGTGAGCTTCGCGACGATCGACAGCGCGGGCGTCATCGCGCTGATCGACGAACTGGCGGCGAGCGAGCGGCCGCTTGCCTTCCTCCCGGCCATGATCCGCCGCCTCGCGAAAGACACGGCCGACCCGGACTACCTGCGGCTCTACACCGAAGTGTTCGCCGAGTCGCTGCGCAACCCGCGGCTGTTCGCCGCGCTCGCCGACAGCGAGGAAACCGTTCGCCACGCGCTTGTCGCCGCGCTGAAGGCGCAGCAGGCCGCGGGGCGCCTGGCGGCGACGTTCGACGCCGGAGCCGTTGCCGACGTGCTGCTCGGTCTCGTCGACGGCATCAGCCTTCGCGCGACGCTCGTGAAACAGTACAAGCCCGCCGCCGTCGAGAAGATCGTGGCGGCGATGATCGCCGCGGTGCTGAAGCCCTGAGCGAGATGCCGGTCGGCATGATCGGTCGGGCGCAACACGCGCAGCGCATTGCGCCATCCACCGAAGCGACAAGAAGCCAACCGGATGCGCCGCAACGCCTGGCGCATCGACGACCGTGCCCGCAACGCCGGACCGCACGACCGGCATCCGAACGGACCGGGTAGAGTGGCGACCGCCACCGAAGGATTTCTCATGCGCATCGCGATCGGAATCATCAGTGCCGTCGGCACGCTGCTGTTCGGACTCGCCTTCGTCGCCTCGTTCATGCAGCCGGCGCGCATCGAGGGCCATGCGCAGGAACTGCTGCGCCGCGAAGTCGAGGCGCGAACGGTGGAATCGCTCAAGGCGCTGGAGCGCACGCGCATCGGCCAGTTCGCTGCGCGGCTGGCCGAGCAGCATCCGGAGCAGACCGAGGCCCTGCGCCGTCAGATGCGCGAGCGCCTGGTCCCGTTCGTCGAAGCCGTCGTCGCGGAGATGCGCGACCCCGATTGCCCCTGCCGCCGGAAGCTCGCCGCGATGCTCGAACCCGACGCGGGCACCGGGCTCGTCGGCGTGCTGCAGTCCGGCGGCGCGAAGCTCACGGCTTTCGTCCGCGCGAAATACGTCGACGTGGCAGCGGCGCTACTGCGCGAGTTCCGGATCTTCACCGGCGCCAACGCGCTGATGTTCGCGCTGCTTGGGATCGTCCTGTTCGTGCGTCGCGGCGCGCGCGCTCGGCTGCTGCCGGCGGCTGCCGTGCTGCTTGCTGCGACGGCCGTCGTCGGCGGCCTGTACCTGTTCGGGCAGAACTGGCTGCACACGGTCGTGTTCGGCGACTATGTCGGGTTGTACTATTTTCTCTATCTCGCCATTGTCGGCGCGCTGCTCGCGGATCTGCTCGTCAACCGCGGCCGTGCCAGCGCGCGCCTCGCCGCGTCGTTCGGCGGCGGCGCGTCGGCGGTGCTGTGTTGACGAACCATCGCGGAATTCGTGACCGCTTTCGAGGCATGACTGGCGACGCATGCGGTCGGCGGCCGGCTTGCGGCTACACTCGGTCGCCCTTTTCGAGGAAGGCCTATGCTCGCCACTGCAGGCGCATTGATGTTGTCGCTCGTGTCGCAGGCGGCGGGCGACGCGGTAACGCTCGGCAGTCTCACCTTCGCGCGCTGCGAACTCACGCAGCCGCGGTCGGCGGCGACGACGGCGGCCTGGTGCGCGCCGTTCTCGCAGCCGGAAAATCGCGCGCTGCCCGACGGCCGCCGCATCACGTTCAGGCTCGGCCTGATCCGCAGCGATGCCGCGAAGGTCGCCGCCGATCCGCTCGTGCTGCTGGCCGGCGGGCCCGGGCAGGCGGCGACCGAGTCCTGGCCGCAGGTCGGTCCGGCGCTCGCGCTCGCGCGGCGCACGCGACATGTGATCCTGCTTGATCAACGCGGTACCGGCGGGTCGAACGCACTGCGCTGCGACGACGAGGCGGACCACGGCAGCGATGTCGTCAAGGCCGCCCGTGCGCATGGCGCGGATGCGGATGCCGCGCGCGCGCTGACCGAGCGCTGCCTGCGCGGCATCGCGGACAAGGCGGATGCCACGCAATACACGACGAGCGAAGCTGTCGAAGACCTCGAAGCGCTGCGTCAGGCGCTCGGTGCGCCGAAGCTCAACCTCGTCGGCATCTCCTACGGCACGCGCGTCGCGCAGCAGTACGCGCGGCGTCATCCGGACGGCGTGCGCAGCCTCGTGCTCGACGGCGTCGCGCCGAACGAGGTCGTGCTCGGCGCCGATTTCGCGCGCACGCTCGACGACGCGCTGCGCGCGCGCTTCGCGCTCTGCGACGCGGACGCGGCGTGCAGCAAGCGCTTCGGCAAGGTCTACGACGATCTCTACGCATTGCGCACGCGCCTGCAGAAGACGCCGCAGCCGGTCAGCCTGCGCGACCCGCTGACGTTCGCGCCGCTGACGCACGACCTCGACGCGGACACCTTCGCCGGCCTCGTGCGGCTCTACGCCTACGCGCCGGAAACCGCGGCGCTGCTGCCGCTCGCGATCCACGAGGCGGCCAACGGCAACGCCGCGCCGCTGATGGGACAGGCGAGCCTGATCACGTCCGATCTCGGCGCGACGATCACCTCGGGCATGGGACTGTCGGTGATCTGCGCCGAGGACGCCGACCTCCTGACCTCGCGGCCCGAGGATCGGACGCTGATCCTCGGCGACGACTTCACGCAGGCGCTGCGCGCGCAGTGCGAAGCCTGGCCGCGCGGCAGGCGGCCGGACGATTTCCACGAGGCGCTGAAATCCGACGTGCCGAGCCTGCTGCTGTCGGGCGAGTACGACCCGGTCACGCCGCCGCGCTACGGCGACCAGGTGCTCAAGGGACTGAGCCGCGCGCGTCATCTCGTCGCGCCGGGGCAGGGTCACAACGTGATCGGACGCGGCTGCCTGCCGCGGCTCGTCGCGCGCTTCGTCGACCGGCTCGAGACCGCCGACCTCGACGCGGGCTGCATCGCCGAGATGGGGCCAACGCCGTTCTTCCTCGACTACAACGGAGCGAGTCCATGATCGAGGTCGACGATCTCCACAAGGCGTTCGGCGCGGTCAAGGCCGTCGCCGGCGTCAGCTTCACCGCGCGCGACGGCGAAATCACCGGACTGCTCGGCCCCAACGGCGCCGGCAAGACGACGACCCTGCGCATGCTCTACACGCTGATGACGCCCGATCGCGGCAGCGTGCGCGTCGACGGCGTCGACGCGGGCCGCGATCCCGATGCGGTGCGGCGCAATCTCGGCGTGCTGCCGGACGCGCGCGGCCTCTACAAGCGCCTGACCGCGCGCGAGAACATCGAATACTTCGCGCGCCTGCACGGGCTCGATGCCGCGACGATGAAGACGCGCTGCGACGCGCTGATCGCCGCGCTGGAAATGCACGACATCGCCGCGCGCCGCAGCGAAGGCTTTTCGCAGGGCCAACGCGTCAAGACCGCGATCGCGCGCGCTCTCGTGCACGATCCGAAGAACGTCATCCTCGACGAACCGACCAACGGCCTCGACGTCATGGCGACGCGCGCGATGCGGCGCTTCCTGCTCGGGCTGCGCGACGAGGGCCGCTGCGTGCTTTTTTCCAGCCACATCATGCAGGAGGTCGCGGCGCTCTGCGATCGCATCGTCGTGATCGCCGGCGGCCGCGTCGTCGCCGACGGCAGCGCCGACGCGCTGCGCGCGCAGACCGGAGAAGCCAATCTCGAGGACGCGTTCGTGCGCATCATCGGCAGCGACGAGGGACTGGCCGCATGAACGCCGCGATCGTCGTCTTCTGGAAGGAAGTCATCGAGAACCTGCGCGACCGGCGCACGGTGACGAACGCGCTGCTCGTCGGCCCGCTGCTCGGCCCGCTGCTGTTCACGGCGCTGATCTCGCTGTCGATCACGCGCGAACTCGAACGCGGCGAGAAACCGATCGAAGTGTCGATCGTCGGCGCCGAGCATGCGCCGAACCTCGTCGCGTTCCTGAAGCAGAACGGCGTGCGGCCCAAGCCGCCGGTCGAGGACGCCGAGACGCGCGTGCGGCTGCAGGACGAGGACATGGTGCTGCGCGTACCGGCGAATTACGGCCAGGCCTGGAGCGCCGGCAAGACCGCGCAGGTCGAGCTGCTGTACGACTCGTCGCAGCGCGATTCGGCGACGCCGGTCGAGCGATTGCGCGGCCTGCTGCAGGCCTATTCGAGCCAGAACGGCGCGATGCGCCTGATGGCGCGCGGCCTGTCGCCGGCCGTCGCCTCGCCGCTCGTGGTCGCGACGCGCGACCAGTCGACGCCGCAGAGCCGCAGCGGGCTGCTGTTCGCGATGCTGCCGTATTTCCTGATCCTGTCCGCGTTCATGGGCGGCATGTATCTCGCGATCGACACGACGGCCGGCGAACGCGAGCGCCAGTCGCTGGAGCCGCTGTTCGTCAATCCGGTCGGACGTTCGCGCATTCTCGCGGGCAAGCTCGCGGCGACGTTCGCGTTCGCGATGGCGAGCCTCACCTTGTCGCTGATCGCGTTCGGCTATGCCGGACGCTTCATTCCGACCGAGCGCATCGGCATGGTGCTCGACTTCGGCCCGCAATTCGCCGCGATCGCGCTGCTCGTGATGCTGCCGCTCGTGCTGCTGGCGACGTGTCTGCAGACCCTGATCGCCGCGTTCGCGAAGAGCTACCGCGAAGCGCAGACCTACCTGTCGCTGCTGATGCTGATCCCGATGCTGCCGTCGGCCATGCTCGCCGTGCTGCCGCTGAAGGCGCAGACCTGGATGTTCTCGGTGCCGCTGCTGAGCCAGCACCTGATCGTCACGCGCCTCGTGCGCGCCGAAGCCGTCACGACGCAGCAGCTGGCGCTGTGCCTCGGCAGCGGCATCGCGATCGCCGCGCTCGCGGCGTTCGCGACGGCGCAGGTGTATCGCTCGGAGAAGCTTGCGATTTCGGGTTAGAAAAGCCCTTTCCCCCAAGCTTGCTTGAGAAAAAGGTCGGGTGCGGCAGGAAGGTTGGCGTGCTGGATGCTGGATTGTAGCGATTGGAACAATGCTGCCCTTCGCGTCGATCAGACAGCGTGGCCTGCTGGCGTTTCTCCCCACACTCCCAGCCCTCTCCCCCAAGCAAGCTTGGGGGAGAGTGAGCCCAGCTTCAGAACGTCACCGACCAACTGTCGATCCGTCCCGTATCTCCGCCGGCGTTGTCGTTGACACGGAGATTCCATGTGCCGTTGAGCGCCTCGCTCGACAGGTTCAGGGTCACGGTCTTGTTGATGTTGTCCGTGCCGCTGCCGGTGCGATTGTGGATGTTGTACAGCGTTCCATCCGGTGCCACGAGATCGACCTTCAGGTCGCCCTGATACGTG
>NZ_DATIGT010000123.1:0-19069 GCF_035481375.1 Tahibacter sp. | reverse complement strand
GCACGATGCCGATCGCCGGCCGCGCGAGCTGGTCGAGGCGTTCGTGGTCCCAGGTCAGCACCGCATTCGTCGCGCTGCCGACGTCCCAGCGGAACGCCGCACGCGTCGCCCAGTTGTCCTCGCCGTTGAGATCGCGCCCGGTCGCCGCATCGCGCAGCCAGCCGTCGGATTCGTTGCGCAGCGCGCTGATGCGCAGCGCCGTGGTTTCCCCGAGCGGCGTGTTGATCAGGCCGTCCAGGTAGCGCTGGCCGTCGCTGCCGAAGCGCGTCGTCACACGGCCTTCGAGTTCGCGGCCCGGCTGCTTGCTGATCAGCGACACCGCGCCGGCCGCGCTGTTGCGGCCGAACAGCGTGCCCTGCGGTCCCTTCAGCACCTCGATGCGCTCGACGTCGTTGAACGCGAGCACCGAGCCGCCCGAGCGCGCCGAGTAGACGCCGTCGACGTAGACGCCGACCGCGGGATCCGTGCCGATGCCGAAGTCGCCGGTGCTGATGCCGCGAATCGCGAAATACGGCTGGGTCTTCTGGCCGCTGACGACGAGGCCCGGCACGAAAGTGTCGAGATCCTGGATGTCGTAGGCCGTGGTCTGCTCGATGAGTTTTTCATCGACGACCTGGATCGCGATCGGCACCTCCTGCAGTTCCTGCTCGCGGCTCTGCGCCGTGACGACGACGGGTTCGAGGCGGCTGTCCTCGGCGTCGGTGGGTTGCGCCGCCGCCGGCAATGCCGCGGCGACGGCGGAAACGAGCAGGGCCTGACGCAGGCTGGCAACGAGCTGGCGGCGCGTTAATTTCATGGAAGCTCCCCGGGGCAGTATGGGTTGTCGCGTTGTTGTCATGTGGAGAAATGAGTAGAGACGAGCGAGAACGAGCAAACGCGTCCCCGCTCAGCCCGCACTCGTTTCTCGCTCCTCTCCACTCGTCACTCTCACTCGCAGCTCCCTCGCAGCGAATCAATCCATTCCCCTACCAGCCGCGCGCCCTCCCGGTGCGCGACCGATCGTCCGAGCTCCGGCATCATCACGGCCGGGTCGGTGCTCTCCATGCGATACAGCAGTACCGAGCCGGCGGCATCGCCGGGCTTGATGTCGTAGAGCCGGTTGCCGGTGCCTTTGCCCGCGGCGACCGGCTGCTTGCAGATGCCGAAATGGATGCCGGGTTCGTGCGCGACGTCGAGGAACAGGCCCGAGGTGTTGGCCGGTCCCTTCGCGCTGTGACAGTGGCCGCAGTTGATGTCGAGATAGGCGCGCGCACGTGCGGCGATGTCGGCCTGCGCGTCGCGCGCGTCGGCAGCGCGCGGTGCGGATGCCGCGGCCGGCGCGCCGCTCAGATAGCCGGCGGCGGTGAGTTTTTCCAGTTGATTCGCGCGTCCGCCCGCATAGTCGAAATCGCGATTCAGATGGCGCGCCTTCGGCCCGATCGGCTGCAATGTGCGCGCGAGGTTGTCGGTGTTGTGGCAGCTCGCGCACTGGTTCTGGTCGGGCACCTGATACGCGAGTTCTTCCGACGCGCCGGATGCGTCGACGAGATCGAGCGGCACGAGCGCGCCGATGCGCTGCAAGGTCGCGTCGCGCTGGTCGTCGTCCCAGACGTAGGGAAACGCGATCCAGCCCGATTCGCGGCGCACGAGCAGCCGCGTCTCGATCAGCCGCACGCGGCGCAGGTCGAGCGTCTCGCCGGCGAGGCTCGGTGCGGCCGGGTCGCTGCGCGCGACGCGCCGGCCGTCCCAGCCGCCGTCGGGCAGCGGGAAATAGAAGGTCTTGCTGATCACCGTGCCGACCGGAAAGTCGAATGCGGTTTCCGGGGCGTACGTCGCGCTGACGCCGGGCGGCATCCAGACCGTGCGCAGCTTGTGCGCGTAGTCGCTGAACAGCGGCGTGTTCAGATCGAACGGCAGCACGCGTGCGTTGAGCGACAGCGTGCGGCCGTCGCTCGCGAGCAGATGCCATTCCGACAGTTTCGCCGGCATGCCCTCGGCGAAGAAGCGCACCGGCGGCGGCGTGCGCGCGCACGCGGCGAGCACGAGGCACAGCAGCGTCAGCGCCGCGACCCGCAGCGCGGTCCTGCGCATGTCAGCCCCGGCGCAGGTCGACCGCGGGCAGCTTCGGCAGGCTGCAGCGGAACGGCGTCATGTCGCTGTTCGGATTGTCGTAGCCGTTCGGGCCGTCGGCGTTGACGACACCCGAGACGTTGTCGAGACAGATCTGCGGACCAGCGGCCGGCTGGCCGTCGACGACGCGCCTGGCGTTGAAATAGCCGTCCCAGAGCACGTCGGGAAAGCTGCCGGTGAGGCCGACCGCGGCGACCCTGAGCGCCTTGAGGTCGAGCCCGTCGGGCGAGTCGCCGCCGCCCTTGAGGCGATTGCCGTAGACGTAGATGCGCTCAGGATACGGATCGAAGCCCTCGGCCATGCTGCTGTCCTTGTAGCCCGTCGAATAGACGCTCGACACGATGATGTTCGCGGTCGCGTTGTCGGCGATGTCGTTGTCGAAGATCTCCACGTCGTCGTTGGAATTGACGAGCATGCCCGAGCCGGCCGGCACGCTCGCGACCGGCGTGCCCTTCGCGCCGAAGTTGCCGGTGTTGTTGCCGACGATGCGATTCTTGTAGACGCGGATCCGGCCGCCTTGCTGCGACAGCGCCGGCATGTTGAACACGAGGATGCCGCCGGTATTGTTCGTCGCGACGTTGTCGTAGACGTCGGCGCTGATCGTGTTCTCGATCTCGATGCCGGCCACGTTGAACTCGGCGCGGCTGCGCCGCACGATCACGTCGCGCGACTGGCCGACGTAGATGCCCGCGTCCGACGCCGCGATCGCGACGCAGTCCTCGATCAGCACGTTCGTGGTCTTGACCGGATAGAGCCCGTAGGCACCGTTCTTCGTGCTCGGCCCGCCGGTCCACTGCACCTTGACCGCGCGGATCGTCACGTTCTTCGATTCGCTGATCTTCAGGCCGTCGCCCTTGGAGTCCTCGATCGTCAGATTCTCGATCGTGAAATCGTCGCCGTTGACGAGCAGCCCTTCGGCGCCGGCCTTCTGCCCCTTGAACGTCAGCACGCTCTTGTCCATGCCCGCGCCGCGGATCGTGATGCCGCTCGCGCGCAGCGTCAGGCTGCGGTCGAACGCGAAGCGGCCCGCGGGAATCTCGATCACGTCGCCCGGCTTCGCGTCGAGCAGCTGCTGCTGCAGCTTCGGCGCATAGGCCGTGTCGGCCGCCGGCGCAGGCGGCGTCGCCTCGCCGCAGCCGGCCAGCAGCAGGGCGAACGCGATCGTGGGTATACATTGACGCATGACGGGCTCCGGGCCGGGGATCGAGGAAGTCTTGTGCGGTCGCCGCATCACAAGTGAGGGCCGCAACGGCATACTTGGGGGGGCAAAACGGCCAGGCGACGACAGGCAACGATGGCGGCCACGCACAATGCGATCGACGATCCGCGGTTCTCCGCAGCGGTACTGCCGACCAATATCCTGAGCGGTCTCGTGCAGATCGCGCAGGAGCGCGGCGTCGATGCGAGCGCCTGGTTCGCCGGCTTCGCCCTGAGCCCGAACGACATCTGCGACCCGAGCGCGAGGGTGTCGTACCGCCAGGCCGTGGCCATCATCCGCCGCGCGATCGGTGCCATGGCCGACCCGGCGCTCGGTCTTCTGATCGGACGCCACCAGGACATCGGCAACTTCGGCCTGCTCGGCCTCGCGATGAAGACGGCGCGCAGCTTCGGCGACGCGATCGCGCTCGGCATCACCTACCAGCGCGCGACCGGAACGCTGCTCGATCTCGAAGTGCAGACGTTCGCAGCCGGCGAGATCGCGCTGTTCGCGCGCGCGCCGGTCGACGATCCCGTGGTGCTGCCGTTTCTCTGCGAGGAAATGTTCTCGAGCGTGCTCGCGGTCGGCCGCGAACTCGCCGGCGTGGCGTTGAAACCGCTGCGGCTCGAACTGGCGTATGCCGAGCCCGCGCACGTCGAGGAATACCGCGCGCTGTTCCGCTGCGAGCTGCGCTTCGGCAGCACGCACAACTGCCTCGTCGTCGACGCGCAGACGCTCGATCATCCGTTTCCGAACTACAACCCGGTCACCGCGCGCCAGGCGCTCGCCGCGCTGCTGCGCGAACTGGAAGCGATGCCCGCCGCGCGCAGCGAAACCGTTGCCGCGGTCGAGCGTCAGCTGCGCCAGCGCATCGCGCAGAATCCGCGGCTGCTCGACGTCGCCGTGTCGCTGTATCGCAGCGAACGCACGCTGCGCCGCCAGCTCGCCGGCGAGGGCGAGAGCTTCACGACGATCCACGACCGCGTGCGCTGCGAACGCGCGATCGAACTGCTGCGCGACCGCCGCCTGACCGTCGCCGAAGTCGGCACCCAGGTCGGTTTCGGCGACGTGCGCGAATTCCGCCGCGCGTTCAAGCGCTGGACCGGGCGCACGCCGACGGAATTGCGCGAGGCGTAGGGCAGGAACGAGTGAAGGGAGTGAGAAACGAGTGAGCACGCGGCGAACTTCCGCAGTCACTCTTTTCTCGCTCCTGTTCACTCGTTTCCACTTTCTGCCCGCGCCGGTTTGGTGCTGCGCAGCATTGTCCACAACCGCGCCCGCCCGTGCGCTTGTCCGCATTTCCCCCCTCGCATAGCCGCTGCGGCCCTCGCTGGCGCTGCGCTCGCATCCAAGACTCGCCTCGCTCCGCGCCCGCCGCGGAGCGGTTTCGCATCCGTCGTCGTTGTCCTTTCCCTGGAGGCAGTGACCATGCACACGCTCAACGTTTTCGTCGGCGCGTTCGGCCTCGCCGTCGCGGCATCCGCGACGCCCGCGCGCGCCGAACCTGGCGACTACACGTTCTGGCAGACGCTCGCCAACCTCGTTTCGCCGCCGCGCGCCGACAATCCGGTGACCGCGGCGCAGCGCAGCGGCCAGTATCCGCTGCTGTCCAATCCCGCGGGCTTCGGCGACGGCTTCCGGCCCGGCGCCTACGGCGAATGGCAGACCATCCGGCTCGCGCCGCAGACCGGCGCGGTCTGCGGCAACGGCTCGCCGTACAAGTTCTTCGTCAACCGCGTCGCGAACACGCGCAACACCATCGTCTACATGGAAGGCGGCGGCGCGTGCTGGGACTACCCGAGCTGCACCGGCCAGACCGGCGTGCGCGGCGCGCGCAATCCGAACGGCATCCCCGACGACTACATGGGCCTGCTCAACCCGGGCGCGAGCCTCGTCAGCCCGTTCGTCACGCGCGTGAGCCCGTTCGACGCGGTGAAGACGCAGAACTGGAACATGATCTATGTGCCGTATTGCACCGGCGACATCTACAGCGGCGACAAGGTCGCGATCTATCCCGACCCGACCGGCGCGAATCCGCCGCTGGTCTGGCACCACAACGGCGTGCGCAACGTGCGCGCCGTCGTGTCGTGGCTCAAGGACAACCTGCCGCGTCCGACGCAGATGCTCTCGACCGGGTGCAGCGCCGGCGGCGCCGGCAGTCTGACGAGCTACGCCGCGCTGCGCCGCGACCTCGCGCCCGACCGCGGCTTCCTGCTCGACGATTCCGGGCCGGTGTTCAGTGCGCCGACCGGCGCGAGCCCGGCGCAATATCCGTCGGTACCGCTGACGGTGCTGATCCGCAGCGCGTGGGGGCTCGACGCCGCGGGCGGGCCGGTGTCGTATCTCGCCGCGAATCTGCCGCTGCTCAGCACGACCAACCTCGGCTCCCTCTACGCGGCCCTGTCGGCGAAGTTCCCGAACGACCGGTTCGGCCATACGCATTTCTGGAAAGATCTCAATTTCTCAGGCTATTCGTATGAGCGCTTCTATCCCGACATCGGCAACGCGCCCGACCAGGCGACCAAGGAAGCGCTCGTGCATGCGAAGTGGGATATCGACACCGGCCGGCTGCGCACGACGTTGAACGGACTCGCGAACTTCGGCGGCTATTTCCCGCAGTTCCGCGCGCTCAACGAAAGCCACTGCACGACGATCGTCGATCTGAAGAACGGCGACGTGCAGGATCGCGGATTCGAACTCAAGCAGTTCGTCGACAGCGTGCTCGACGGCAGCGGCGCGGTCATTGATGCGAGCGAGGCGAGCGACGCGGCGGATCGCGCCAAACCCTTCAACCTGCTGTACTGGACCATCGACCAGCTGCTCTGAGCGCCACGGCGGGACGCTGCGTATCGCAGCGTCCCTTTCCGGGAATCTGAAGAACCGCCGTTGCGACGGTTTCGAGAGTCGCCGAGTCCAGGAGGTCCGTGATGCGTGCTCGTTTCGTTCCATCGATCGTGAAGCATCGTCGCGCCGTCGGCGTCGCGGCCGGCGTGGCGCTTGCGCTCACGGCCGTTTCGTACGACTCGCGGCGCGTCGATGCGCCGTCGACGCCTGCGCCGGCAGCCGGCGCTGCGCCGGCCGCGGCTGCGCGAGCGGCGGCGCCGGAATTCGCGCCGACCGTCGATGCCGCGCTGCTCGTCACGCCCGAAGCGCAGGCGCATTTCGCGCGCGAACACTTTCAATCGCGTGCGCGGGCGTTCTTCGCGCAGGCCGCTGCGCTCGACGCGGCCGCACGGGAGCACGAGGCGAGAGCGCTCGCTGCGGACATCGACGTCTACGAACAGCGTCGCATGCTGTCGGCCGGCGAAGCGATGACGCTGCGTATCGGCCTCGTCGACGCAACTGCCGCGACGCCGGCGGAACGCGCGGACGGCGTCGCGGCGATCGTCGCGCGCTACGAAAGCGACGGACAGCAGCGCGAAGCGCGCTGGCTCGCGCAGCAGGCGAGCGATTCGGCGTTCCAGCGCTACAAGACGCGCGAGTCCGCGATCGTCGCCGAAGTCATGGCGATGGCGCAGATCCCCGACGGACTCAGTCGCGACGACTACCTGCGCCGCAGGCTCGAAGCTGAGCGGGTTGCGGCGATGCAATGAAAGCCCGCGTCGATGGCCACGGCGAAACGAGGGCGCAATAAGCGAAGGGCATTGCGCCGTCTCACGTCTGACGTCGCCGCACGTAGGGCGCAATAACCGAAGGGCATTGCGCCGAGTCCGTTGCCGGCCTCACCGTTTGGATCGTTGGCGAAAGGCGCGGTGTGTCTGCTTTTTGTTGGTGCGCGCGACGGCTGCGAGACGGCGCAATGCCCTTCGGTTATTGCGCCCTACGTTGTGGCTCAGGTCCAGACCAGGTGCCATGCCGTCTGGTCGTCGCGCAGCGACGGTGCGTTCGGCGCCATCGGTTCGGGCAGGCCTTTCGCGAGCGCGGTGCAGCCGAGCTGCTGGCGCCACAGCGCGATGTCGCTCGCGTCCGCGCACGTGACGATGACGACGCAGTTCGCCGCGACCCACTCGTCGTCGGAATCGTAAGCCCACTGCGCGTCAGCCGCCTGCACGAGCACGGCATCGACGTCGTCGCGCGCGGCGATCGACTGCAGCAGTGCATGGATCGCCGCGACGCCCGGATGTGCGGCGCCGATCTGCGGACCGATGCTGCGCGCATCGTCGTTGCCGATGAAGAAGTCATCGAGCGTCACGAGCGGCAAGGCGAGTCCTGCGCGCGGCGGCGAGGCGTCGAGGCCGAACGGGCGAAGCTGTTCGAGCAGGGCAGTGCGGCGGTCGAGGTCCATGTGAGGGCGACACCGAGAGGCGGGAATCGGGAATCGTAAGCGCTTCGGGCCCGGAATCGTAAAGCGAATGCCGCTCCGCCTTGACGATTCCCGACTCCCCATTCCCGATTCCCGGCTCCTCACTGCGTCACGATCTGCAGGGCCGCATAGGCGTCCAGATACCCGGCGCCGACTTCCCAGCCCGCATGGCCGCTCATCGGCACCGCGCCGAGTTGCAGCGCTTTCCTGACGTCGGCCGGCAGCAGCGTCGGGTTCGCTTCGAGCAGCAGCGCGACGACGCCGGCCGCGTGCGGCGTGGCCATCGAGGTGCCGCTCATGTGGGTATAGAACGGTACATGTTGCGGCGTGAGCGACAGGTCCTGCGGCAGCGCGAGCACCGGCAGCAGTCCGGTCAGCGCGCGTGTCGAGACGATGTCCACGCCCGGCGCGACGACGGTCGGCGCGTTGACGTAAGTCCAGTTCTGGCCGTCGGGCATCGTGAAGCTGCCGCTTTCGCCGGGATTGCCGCGCGAGGAAAAGTCGGCCAGCGCGAGCGCCGGATCCTTGGTGCCGGCCGCGACGGAAATGACCCACGGCGCCTGCGCGTAGGGGTTGTGCGTGTCGGCGCCGGGGCCGTCGTTGCCGGCGGCGAACAGCACGACGATGTCGTGCTTGTACGCGGCGTAACTCGCGAGATTCACCGGGTCGAGCGGCTCGAAATCGCCCGACGTGCCCCAGGAATTCGAGATCACGCGGATCGGCGCGCCGAAGCGGTACTTGTTGTGGATCGCATAGTCGAAACCGCCGATCGCATCGAGAATGCTGATGACCGCGCCGGATCCGTAGCCGACGATCGACGCACCCGGCGCAACCCCGGCGTACCGGCCGCCCGAGCGCGCGCCGCTGCCGCCGAAGCTGCCGGCGCAGTGCGTGCCGTGGCCCGAGCTGATGTCGGTGTCGACCTGGTTCTCGATGTAGGTCACCGGCAGGGCCGCGACGAGGCTGTTGAGGTTGGTCAGCGCCTGCACGTTCTGCACGACATGGCTGCCATAGGCGAGGTCGGCATGGGTCGCGTCGATGCCGGAGTCGTTGATGACGGCGGTCACGCCGCGGCCGATGTAGGGCAGGGCCTGGCCGAAGTCGCCGGGACTGGCCTGGGCTTCGGCGACGCGCGTGAGCTGGCGCGCCTCGGCGTTGAAATAGCGCAGATCGCGGTTCGCATAGATCGAGAGCACGTCGTCGCGCGCGGCGAGTGCGCGGATCTGCGCCGGCGTCGCGAGCGCGCCGGCGATCGGCAGGCTGCGGAACGTCAGCGCCTGGCGGATCCCGATGGCGCGCAGGAGATTGTTCTGCGACGCGGTCAGCGGACCGCTCGCGTTGGCGAAGCTGACGACGACGCTGAGCTTGTCGCCGGGCAGCGCGCCGGCGAGCGCGTCGCGGATCTCCCGATCGAGCAGCGCGGCGGCGACGCTCGCGCTGCTGAACAGGGCGGCGGCGATCGCGACGGCGATGGCGAGGCGGCGGCGGACGGCGGAACGTGCGGACATGGTGCACTCCGGGCAGGGCGAGTCCGTTCAGCGTCGCGGCGAAGCCGCTGCGGTTGAAGCCGGCAAGTCCATCACGTCATGCAGGGAAAATCCTGTGCGAAAACGCGCGCGGAAGCGGCCGCGTCGCGAAGGTCGCGTGAAGACGCGGCGGCCGCGGCGGCGGCTTTTTGCGAAACGCGCGGTTTCGTCGTTCAGGAACTTGATGATCGTCGTTTCGCGCGCGCACGGCCGTCGCGATCGCGCTAGGATGTAGCCGTGTGTAGTGGTGAAAGTGTAGATAATTTTGCGCCGTAACGGCGCGAAATTGCGGGGTTTTATCGATTCCGGCGAAGTCAGCGCGGTCTCGGCCGCGTGCGCGGGAGGAGGTACGGCATGCGTGGCCGTGGTGCTGTCGTCGTGCGTGTGGCGTTGGCGGTCGCAGCCGTTTTCGCGGCCGGCTCGGCCGGCGCGCAATCGGCAGCAGCGGGCACGGCATTGCGCGTGACGATGGACGCGGACGCGGTGGAAATCGTCCGCGCCTGGCGCCGCAGCCAGGGACTCGATCCGCCCGACCGCGACGCCGACCGGCGCGTCGCCGCGCTGCTGCAGCGACTGTCGGCCGAACGCGACGTCGCCGATGCGTCGGCCGCCGCATCCGACACGAATCAGCCGCCCGGCGCGCGCAGTCCGTAACCGCCGACCGGCACCGTCTGCGTGCCTTCGCCGAAGCTCGCGATCAGCGGCATCGCCTTCTTGATGGTTTCCTGCACCGCCGGCAGCGACAGCGACGCCTTGTGGCTTGCCTCGTCGGTCCAGACCTCGGTGATCCAGACCGCGTCGGCGTCTTTGGGATCGGTCGCGACGACATAGCTGAGGCAGCCGGGCATGTCGTCTATGCAGTCGAGCATGAGGGCGATCAGCGTGTCGCGCTGACCGGCGACGGCGACGAACTTTCCGATCAATCCGTACATGGGCGGGCTCCGGGTCGGGGGCCGCTATCTTGATCCGCCGGTCGCTGCACTTTCAATGCGGACACGGTGCTTGCGTCGCCGCGTCGATTGCCCGACATTGCCGAGCCTGCTCATCCCGCACTCGAGGTGTCGAATGTCCCTGCTGCTGCCCGGCGAGCTGGCCTGGTACGTGACCGGCCGCTTCTATGTGAAGTCCGACGAAACGCTGGCCGACTATGGTTACTTCCTGCATCTGGCCGGCATCGAGGCCGACCTGTTCGGCGGGAAAAAGCCGAGCGAGAAGACTGCGCACTTCACGTTTGCGGCGGTCCCGTTCAAGGCACGCAGCGCCCACAACGGCACGCTGAAGCTCAGCGTGGATCCGGTCGGCGATTTCGCGGTGTATCTGCAGGACAGCCCCGAGGCCGACTTCGACGATCCGCAGAGTTTCGCGCGCGGCCAGTGCATCGCGACGTTCCAGCGCATCAGCGCCGTCGTCGGGACGATGGTCGAGGCGAAGACCGGCGGCGGCGAAGTGCCCGTCGTCGCATCGAACGTATTTTCCGCGCGGCTGCTGATCAGCAATCCGTTCGAATTCGCCGGCCGCCGCTACGATCTGCGCTATCAGATCGGCAAGGGCATCACGCAGTTCGGCACGGCCGCGGCGTCGCCGCTGCCGCACGCGCCGAAGGACTACGTCTCGGTCGTTCCGTTTTCGGGCTCGGCGCTCGCGCTGATCGGCTGAGCCGTGCGCGGCTATGCCTACGTCTGGGCATTTCGCGTCGCCGAAGCGCGGCGCGCGGAGTTCGAACGCGTCTACGGTCCGGACGGTCCGTGGGTTGCGCTGTTCGCGCAGGCCGACGGCTATCTCGGCACGAGCCTGCTCGCCGATCGCGCGCAGGCCGGCCGCTATCTGACGATCGATCGCTGGCGCGACGAGGCCGCGCACGAGGCGTTCCGCGCGCGGTTCGCGGAACGCTATGCCGCGCTCGACCGCGCCTGCGAAGGGCTGGCCGAGCACGAGCAGACGCTCGGCCACTACGACCTCGTCTGACGGCGCCGCTGCGGTCGGCAGCGGCGCACTGACGCCTTACGGCCTTACGGCAGATACGTGACGCTGAGCGTTGCGGAGGCGCCCCGGTCGATCCAGACGTAGTTCGTCGACGTCGGATTCGCACTGAAGCGCAGCCGCAGCTGCGTGCGTCCGGTGCGATTGACCGCACCGAGTCCGGCGGCCGAGAACAGCGTGCTCGTCTGGCTGCCGCCGGTGAATGCGGCGATCTGGGCGACGCCGCTCGTCGTCGTCGCGGCGCTCCAGTCGGTCGCCTCGATCGCGCAGTTGCCGAGGCAGCCGCCGTGCGCGTCGACGAGCAGCGTGTTGCCGGCAGGGTTCGTCCACGGATTTCCCGACGCGCTGCGGTAGGCGACGCTGACGCTCGCGCCGGTGATCGTCGCGCCGTCGGGAATCGCCGAGGTGTCGAACGACAGCAGCGCGCGATTGAACAGCCCGTCGGTGCCGCGGCCGATCGCGAGGCCGTAGAAGCTCTCGAGCGTGCCGACGCTCGCGCTGCCGCCGCTCGCATTCGCCTTCACGTAGCCGTCGTTCGCGTCTTCGTTGTCGACGACGAGCGTGACCGGTGTGCCGCCGCCCCCGCCGCCGGTCACGGTCACGCCGACCGGCGCGGAGTGGCCGACGTTGCCGGCGGTGTCGAACGCGCGTGCCTGCAGCACGTGCGCGCCGTTGCTCGTCGTTGCGGCATTCCAGCTCAGCGAATAGGGCGCCGACGCGTCGCTGCCGAGCGCACTGCTGTCGAGCAGGAACTCGACGCGATCGACCGCGACGTCGTCGCTCGCCGTAGCGGCGAGCGCGACGGTGCCGCTGACCACGCTTGCGTCGCCGGGCGCCGTCAGCGCGACAGCCGGCGGCGTGCCGTCGAGATCGTCGATGCCCCAGAACCGGCCGATGTAGTAGCTCGAACAGAGGTTGACGTCGAGCACGAACGCGCCGGCCGTGCCGCACTGCGTCTCGCCGCTGCCCGGATCGACCGGCGTGCCGTGGCCCATGCCGGCGATCACGTACGTCTCCACGCGCGGCACGCCCGAAGTATCGGTGTATACCTTGTGCGCCTGGCCCGCGACCGTGTCGGACACGTCGGCGCTCTGGTCGACGCCGTGCACGTTGGTCCACTGCTGCATGAGTTCGGTCAGGTTCGCGGGGCGCACCGTGAAATCCGCATCGCCGTGCCAGATCGACACCGGCGGCCACGGACCGGTCCAGCTGCTCGCGGCGCGCACTTTGTCGCCCCATTGCGCCGGTGTCAGGTCGGTGCCGGGATTCATGCACGACAGCGCGGCGGTCTGACCGACGCCGCAGCGATACGGAATGCCGGCGACGATCGCGCCGCCGGCGAAGGTCTCGGGATAGGTCGCGAGCATCACCGCGGCCATCGCGCCGCCGGCCGACAGTCCCGTGACGTAGACGCGCGAGGGCGCGCCCGCGTGATCGGCGAGCATGCGATCGATCATCTGCCGGATCGACAGCGCTTCGCCCTGGCCGCGCGCGATGTCGCCGGCCTCGAACCAGTTGAAGCAGGTCGCGGAATTGTTCGCGTTCTGCTGCTGCGGCAGCAGCAGCGCGAAGTGCCAGCGGTCGGCGAGCATCTGCCAGCCGGTTTCCGCATCGTAGCTGGCGGCGCTCTGCGAGCAGCCGTGCAGCGCGACGACGAGCGGCGAGCCCGGCGGCAGCGCCGCGGGCACGTACTTGAACATGCGCAGATTGCCGGGATTCGAGCCGAATCCGGTGACTTCGGTCTGCGCGGCGAGCGGCGCGGACGCGGCGAGCAGGACGCAGAGCAGCGCGCGGCGCGCGCGAGCGCGCGCCGCGTGACGAGCGGACGATGGCATGACCTTATCCTCAGGGCGGGAGCAGGGCGTGCGCAGTGGGCCACAGTGCCGCGGCACCGCACACTGTCCGATGGGGAAAGCTGCGCTGCAGCATGCGACGGTGCGCGATCGCCGATGCGGAATCCGTCGCGCGCGCATGGCTGCCGGACTCGTCGGCACGCCGGCACGATTTGCGCAAGGGACGCAAAACCCGGCGACGGCGACAGCCGGGGGCGTCGTTATCATGGAACGTCGAAAAAAGTCGACGCTCCCGCGGCGCTGTCATTCGCCGCCCGCGATCAAGCGCATGAGCGCGTGATCGGGTGCCACCACGAAATCCCCCTCGTGCTCGCGCGCGTCAGTGAGGCAGATCATGCAACCGTCGATTTCGCGCTTTGTCCACGAGCACGAGAACTACTTTTTTGCGCTGGAGCCGCCGCTGGCGGCGCGCGCGCTGATCGTCGAGCAGGCCGACCGCGTCGCGCGCGAACTCGGGCTCGTCGGCCGCGCGGTCAAGTTCAGTTGTCTGCATGTGACGCTGTGCGGCATAGGCCGCGCCGAACGCCTGCGCGAGCCGCTGGTGCCGGCGCTGCGCCGCGCGGCGCAAGCCGTGCGCGCAACCGCTGTCGAGGTCGGCTTCGATCGCTTCGCGACGTTCCGGCTCGGCGGCGACAGTCACGCGCTGGTGCTGCGCAGCACGCAGCAGACGGGCTCGACGCTGCGCTTCCTGCGCATCGCGATCGGACATGCGCAATACGCGCAGGGCCTTTACGTTCCGGGCGCATCGCGTTTCGAGGCGCACGTGACCGCACGCTATCTGTCGCGCCCGCTGCTCGGCGAGATCGCGATCGACAGCATCGGCTGGCAGGCACAGGAATTCGTGCTGATCCGCAGCCTCGTCGGCCGCGGCGTGCACGAGGTCGTCGACCGCTGGCCGCTCGCGGGAACCTGAGCGCTCAGCCGATGCCGTGCTCGCGGAGCAGGGCCGCTTCGTCGCCGGTCACATAGGCGAAGATGCGCGGCTCGCCGTTGCACATCTGCAGGAAATAGAGGTTCTCGAATTCGATGCGCTCGATGACGCCGTCCTTGCGCCGGTAGCGCGAATCCCAGCGCACGCGCGCCATCAGGTGCAGGTCGTCGAGCGGCGTGACCGTGACCTTCGCGATGCGCATCGCCGTCGTTCCGATCTTGCGGTAGTGGCGGAAGCCCAGCGGCACGCGCAGCCGGAACAGGAGGCCGTTGCGGCCGCCGCGCACGCCGGCAGGACTCGCTTCGACGAAATAGTCGGCGAACGCATCGGTGACGCCGCGCACATCCACGGGTTTTCCGAGCAGCGCTTCGTTGAAGCGCCGCGCGTAGGCGTCGAAGAACGCATGCACGCGGGTTTCGTTGTCCATGACGGCCTCGGTACGGCGGCGGGTCCTTTCCTTCCGAAGCTGGGCGCGAAGATCGCGCGACTCAAGCGGACTCAACGCAGTTCGCCGCCCCAGTCGACCGGATCGACGTCGGCGACCGATCCGGAAAATGTCCACAGGTATCCCGATGGATCCACGGCGCTGTACTGGCGTTCGCCGTAAGGAAACGTCGCCGGTTCGGCGACGATGCGCGCACCGGCCGCGCGTGCGTGCGCGCAGTGCGCATCGACGTCGGCGACGCGCACCATCAGCGAGATGCCCCGCGGCTCGATCGCATCGCTGCGCGCGGCCAGCACGACCGCGCCGTCGCCGAACGTCAGCTGGATGCGATGCGTGCCGATGCGCAGCCGCTCGACGAAGCCGAATGCGCGCACGAGCCAGTCCGCCGCGGCCGCGGCATCGGCGCAGGCCAGCACCGGAATCACCGCGGCATCGGGCATCGAGCGATTCGCGCGCCGGTGCGTGTCGTTGGTCATGGCATGCACTCAGGCCGTCGCGCCGGCCTGGCGCAGCAGGTGGTACGCGCGGTGCGGCAGCGCGGTGCGCGCGATGTCGTGCGGCGTCGTGTTCTTGATGCTGAGTCCCGCGGTGAAATGGATGCCGACGCGCGCATAGCAGTGCTGCACGAATGCCGAGCAGTACAGCGAGTTCTCGCGCGCGAGCAGGTTCTCGCGCTCGCGCAGCGTAGGCCGCGCCAGCGCGAACAGCGTGCCGACGATCTCGCGCAGCGAATAGCGCGTCGCGTCGGCGAGCAGATCGAGCGCCGCGGCGACGACCGCGCGCGACGCGTCCGCGTCGAGGCCGAAGTCGAGCACCGCGAGATTCGGCCACTCGGCCGCGTCGAAGAATTTCGCGAGCCGGTTCTCCTGCGCGCCGAGGCGGATCTGCTTGTGGCGCAGGTCGAGATCGGATTCGAGCACCCACCAATGCCCGTCGCTGCGCGCCTCGCCGAACAGGAAGGCATGCGACCACGCGCTGCCGGCCGGGTCGTCGACGAGCAGGCGCTGCGCCTGGCGAATGCCGCGATCGATGAAGTGACTGCCGCCGGCCAGTCCGATGCGCGCGGGCGCGGCATGCGTGAGCAGAAAGTCGGCATTGGTCGTCGGTGACATGGGCGGCCTCAAGACGATGGGGCGATGATACCTAGAGACGGGCAGGGTATAGGGGCTCGAGAAAGCGCACCGCGGGACGCCCTGGCCGGCTGTCGCTTTTCTCTCGTTGCTAAACCCGGCGTTCCTCTGGTTTCCGCTCTTCCTCCCCAGTACGATCAGCGCCTCCCTCGCCATCGGCATGCTCCCATGACCGCATTCGTGGCGCTGCTGCGCGCCGTCAACGTCGGCGGCACCGGCAAGCTGCCGATGGCCGAACTCAAGGCGATGTGCGAAGCCTGTGGCTTTGCCGGCGTGAAGACCTACATCGCGAGCGGCAATGTCGTGTTCACGACGCGCAAGAGCGAAGCGGCCGTGCAGAAGGCGCTGGCCGCGGCGCTGCAGGACCACGCCGGCAAGCCGGTCGGCGTGCTGGTGCGCACCGCCGCGGAAATGGCCGCGGTACTCGCCGCGAATCCGTTTCCGAAGGCCGCGCCGAATCGCACGGTCGCGATCTTTCTCGACGGCCCGCCGCCACGCGATGCCGCGAAAAAAGCGACGCACGTCAATGGCGAGGAGATCGCGCTGGGCACGCGCGAGATCTACGTGCACTACGGCGACGGCATGGCGGATTCGAAGCTCAAGATCCCCGCGGCCGCCGCGGGCACCGCGCGCAACATGAACACCGTGGCGAAGCTCGCGGAGATGGCGGCGGCGCTGGGCGAATAGAGAAGCGAGCGCCGGGCAGCGAGAAAAGAGTCGGAGCGCGCACCGCCGTCTCTCGTTTCTCACTCCGCAGCACTCATCTCTCACTCCTTTCCACTCTTTTCTCGCACACCGTCAGCCCGCCTGATACCTCGCCGCCGACCGTTCCCACGAAATCAGCGGCGCGCGGATCGTGCCGTTCGCATCGGCGCTGCCGGCGAGCGGATCGACGAGTTCGATCGCGAAGTCGCGGCCGTTCGCGTCGATGTCCTGCACGATGACGTCGAGCGTTGCGGAGGCGTCGGTCTCGGCGACGAACCAGTGCACGTTGCCTTCGGTCGCGCTGATCGCGGCGCTGAAGCCGGGTTCGGCGAGCGTGTCGAGGCGAGGCTTCAGCAGCAGCGCATCGCCCTCGCGCGCGAGCCGGTCGTAGGTGCGCGTGCGCAGCCGGCCGCCGACGACGGTGTGCGCCGAGACCATGCCGCGATGGCCGTGCGGCGTGATGACCTGTCCCTTCGCGAACACGAAATAGGCGGCCGCGAAGGCTGCCTTGGTCAGGCTGCCGTCGACTTCGGCGAGCTTCACGAAGGTCTTGGCCGGATCCTTGCCGGCCCGCCGCATCGCTTTCAGCGCGCGCTCGAACTGCAGCTGCGGCAGGAATTCGGCGAGTGTCGTGGATGCATTCAGCGCGTCGATGTCGCGACGCCAGTCGCCGCTCGCGATCGCCGTCGCGCGAAGTTTCCGCGAGACGGTATCGACGCGGCTCAGCCAGTCGCGCGCGTCGCGGGCGCCCGCGAGTTTCGGTTCCGCGCGCAGCAGCGGCGCGACGCCGCAGGCGATCGCGAATGCGGCGACATCGGCAAGGAAATGCCGGCGCGATCGCGCCGGCACGGCAGGATGCTCAGGCGGTGCGGAAGTCATGGCGGCAGTCCGTCGGCGGCTTTCGGCGCGAGCTTCGGCCGAGCCGCTGACGCCCGTGGGCGCAAATCATGGCTTTGCGCGGGCACGCCGGCGCGACGCGCTCAGCGCAGCGTGACCAGATAGATCGGCAGATTGCCGGTCGATTGCGCCGTGTTGCCGACGTTGCAGCCGCGCATGGCAACGAGCCCGTCCGACGGCACGCGCATCGGCTGAAACAGCAGGTTCGGCGGCACCGACGCGCCCTGCTGGAACGAGAACAGGATCATGTCGTTGACCTGCGCACCGCCGATCGACAGATTGAAATCGACGCAGGTGTTGGCGCCGATCGTGATGGCGAACGCACCGTTGCTGTAGCCACCGGCGATCTTGCCGCGCGCGATGCTGTCGTTCGCGATTTCCGCGGCGCCGACGGCGCCGGTCGCAATCTTGTCGGCCGTGACGACGCCGTTGCCGAGTTCGCTCGTGCCTACCGCACCGGCGAGGATTTTCGACGAACTGACCGAGTCGGCGGCGAGCTTGCTGTTCGTCACCGCGAACGTCGCCAGCTCGGTCGAGCCGACCGAGCCCGGCGCGATCGTGCCCGACAGCGAGAACTGAGCGACTGGCGCAGTCGCGACCGGCTGGCGCGGCAGCATCGGCGTGCCGTTCACGCTGACTTCGAGATAGAGCTGCGTACCGGTGAAAGCGCCCGGAAACGCGAGCGAGGTACTGAAGATGCCGTCGACGACGGGATAGGCCGGCAGCGAGATCGGCGTGCCGACCGGATTGCCGGCGGCCGGCGCATCGAACAGCGCGAAGCCGAGATCGAAATTTCCGTTGGCCGGCGCGCCGTTCTGTTCGAGCTTTCCCTGGTAGACGAAGTCGGGCAGTTGCGGCGCGGCCTGGAGCGCCGGTGCAACGGCGAGCAGCAGCGCGCAGAGACGGGCATGTTGAAGGAATCGCGGGAATTTCATCACGTGCACTCCTCGAAGCCGGCGGTGAACAGGACATCGCGATCGGCGCTGCCGGGACCGGCCCAGAAGCCTGCGCTCACCGTGAACGCGCCGCCGCTGCTGCGGCCGGCCGCGGGTTCGCCGAGGCTGCCGGTGACGACGCTGCAGCCGCCGGGCGTCTGCGAGCGGCCGCCGCCGGCGGTGATCAGGCGGCCTTCGAGCAGGGTTTGCGTGAATGCGGCGAGGGGAACGCCGAGCAGCAACGCCGCGAGCGCAGCGCGCAAACGGACGTGCGGGCGTGAAGCGAGCGGAGGCATCGCAGACCTCGTTGCAAGGTGTCCGCGAGTTCAAACGGGCCGTTGCACGGAATCCGAACGCGCCGGCGCCGCGGAACGTCGCGCGGCGTGACGGGATTCACGCAATCGGGCGACGCGGGCAGGGTGTCCGCGGCAGAGCCCGTCGCCTCAGACGCGGCGATAGCGCCCCTTCATGAACAGGCAGAAATTGTCCTGTCCCGGAAAACGGTTCTCGATCGAAAACGTGTATTCGTCGCCTTCGAGACGATAGACGTAGCGGCCGTCACCGCGCGGTGTGGATTTGTGGAAGGTCAGCGTGTCGCCGTCCCAGGTGCCGCGCGCCGGCGCGTCGGGCGGAAAGCCCATGCTGTCGAACCACCACCAGAGCACGTCGCCGGATTCCGGATCGATCGTGAAGACGCCATGGCCGCGAAACACGATCGTGCCGTCTTTTTCTTCCTCGTAGTCCTGCGTCAGCGCCATGCCGTCGGTGACGACGCGATAGACGCCGCGTCCGGTCGCGGGTCCGCCGGGCCCCCAGGGCGACGGCTGCAAGGCTTCGGGACCCTCCCAGTTGCCGGCGAACACGGCGAGACGGGCGTGGGCGGGGCCGGGCTTGGGCATGTCCATGGCGTGCTCCTGGCGGGTGTCGGGTCGGCGTCGCGGCATCTTAGGCCATGGCCGCTGCGCGCGCTTGCGGACGCGCGGCGTCTGCGCGTACGGTCGGCACCATCGTCCGACCCGCGACCTTGCCGCGAAGCCGCCATGTCCGAACCGAAGAC
>NZ_DATIGT010000122.1:0-20390 GCF_035481375.1 Tahibacter sp. | reverse complement strand
CGAGGAACGGCGCGCCGCGCGAGTCGCTGCCGCCGTCGACGAGGCTCGCGATGTTGCGGTGATCGAGTTCGGCGAGGATCTGGCGCTCGCGCACGAAACGCTCGCGCTCGGTGTCGGACCAGCGTTCGCGGTCGAGCTGCTTGAGCGCGTAGCGCTGCACGAACGCGCCGTCGCTGCGCTCGGCGAGCCAGACCCGGCCCATGCCGCCGCGGCCGAGTTCGCGCAGGCAGCGGTAGCGCGGAAACTCGACGACGGCCGGCTCGCGCGCGGCCTGATCGAGACTGTCGAGCGGCGCGCCCGATGCCGCGAGCAGCCGCCGCAGCGCCGCGGCGTATTCGGGCTGCTCGCGTTCGAGTTCGGCCAGCCGTGCCGCGCGCTGCGCCGCGTCCGCGTCGTGCAGTTGCAGGAACAGCGACTTCACGCGGGCGTAGTCGGACGGCTCGGTCGTTTTCATGCGCGGCGCAGGGGCGGGTCGTGGCGGAATGGTAAGACCTACGCAGGACGGCGCGGGATTCTCCGGGTACGGCGCCGGATTTGTCGGTTCCGCGCGCCCCGGCTGCCGAAACCGCCGAACTGGCTTAAAATCGCGGTCTTTGAGCGGAGATCCCCATGAGCCAGATCCCGAGTGCCGGTACGCGTTTCCGCGAGGCCGTCGCCGCCGAGCAGCCGCTGCAGGTCGTCGGCACCATCACCGCCTACGCCGCGCGCATGGCCGAACGGGTCGGTTTCAAGGCGATCTATCTTTCCGGCGGCGGCGTCGCGGCGAATTCGCTGGGCATGCCGGATCTGGGCATCAGCACGATGGAAGACGTGCTCACCGACATCCGCCGCATCACCGACGTATGTCCGCTGCCGCTGCTCGTCGACGTCGACACGGGCTGGGGCGGCGCCTTCAACATCGCGCGTACCGTGCGTTCGCTGATCAAGGCCGGCGCCGGCGCACTGCATATCGAGGATCAGGTCGCCGCCAAGCGCTGCGGCCATCGCCCGGGCAAGGCGATCGTGCCGAAGGACGAGATGGTCGACCGCGTCAAGGCAGCAGTCGACGCGCGCTACGACGACGGCTTTGTGATCATGGCGCGCACCGACGCGATCGCGGTCGAAGGCCTCGACAAGGCGATCGAGCGCGCGCAGGCCTGCGTCGAGGCCGGCGCCGACATGATCTTCCCCGAAGCGATCTACACGCTGGAGCAGTACCGCACCTTCCGCGATGCGGTGAACGTACCGATCCTCGCGAACATCACCGAGTTCGGCCAGACGCCGCTGTTCACGACGACCGAACTCGGCGCGGCCGGCGTCGACATCGTGCTGTACTGCTGCGGCGCGTATCGCGCGATGAACCAGGCCGCGCTCAACGTCTACGAGACGATCCGCCGCGACGGCACGCAGAAGGCTGCGGTTCCGACCATGCAGACGCGCGATGCGCTGTACGACTACCTCGGCTACCACGCCTACGAACGCAAGCTCGACGAGCTCTTCGCGAGCAAGCCCGCGGACTGATGCCGTGAATGAAGCCGGGCCGGTCACTGCCGCACCGCCGCGCCGTCGCGACTGGGCCGCGTATTCGGCCATCGTCGCCACGCTCGTCGGCCTGCTCGCGCTCGGTGTATCGGCATACACCGCGCTGCTGCAGCGCCAGCAGGTCCGCGCGCAGGTCTGGCCGCGGCTGCTGCTCATGAGTTCGGAAACGCAGCAGGAAATGCTCGTCATCAACAAGGGCGTCGGCCCTGCGGTGATCCGCAGCCTGCGCGTCAGCGTCGGCGGCGTCGCGCAGCGCGACTGGGCAATGCTCGCCAAGACGCTCGGCCTGAAGCCGGACGACTATGTCCAGTCGACGGTCAACAACGTCGTGATCAGCGGCGGCGAACGCTACGTGATGGCGCAGTTCCCGCAGCCCGAGGTCTGGGCGCGCGTCGGAACGGCCGTGAAGCGCATCGAACGGCGCCTGTGCTACTGCTCGACGCTCGAGGAGTGCTGGGTCGTCGACACCGCGCCGGGCCGCGAGGACGGCTATCGCGAAGTCGATCGCTGCGAGCGCGTCGAGGCCGAAGAATTCAACGATTGAAGCACGGCGTCGCGGACTCCTCCGCCGCGCCAACGATGGAGTACATATGAGCGAAGCGGCACAGCAAGTCCTCCCCAAGGCCAAGAAATCGGTCGCGCTCTCGGGCGTCGCCGCCGGCAACACGGCCGTCTGCACGGTCGGCCGCAGCGGCAACGATCTGCATTACCGCGGCTACGACATCGCCGACCTCGCGGAAAAAGCGACCTTCGAGGAAGTCGCGTACCTGCTCGTGCACGAGCATCTGCCGACCGCGTCGGAACTCGCCGCCTACCGTACCAAGCTCAAGCGCCTGCGCGGTCTGCCGCAGCCGGTCAAGGCCGCGCTCGAACTGCTGCCGGCGTCGACGCATCCGATGGACGTCATGCGCACGGGCGCCTCGGTGCTCGGTACCGTGCTGCCCGAAAAGGAATCGCATCCGATCGCCGAGGCGCGCGACATCGCCGATCGCCTGATGGCCTGCTTCGGCTCGATCCTGCTGTACTGGTATCACTTCAGCCACAACGGCCGCCGCATCGCGACGGAAACCGACGACGAGTCGATCGCCGGCCACTTCCTGCATCTGCTGCACGGCAAGCCGGCCAGCGAGCTGCACGAACGCGCGCTCGACCAGTCGCTGATCCTCTACGCCGAACACGAGTTCAACGCGTCGACCTTCACCGCGCGCGTGATCGCCGGCACGAACAGCGATTTCTATTCGGCGATCACCGGCGCGATCGGCGCGCTGCGCGGCCCCAAGCACGGCGGCGCGAACGAAGTGGCGATGGACATCATCTCGCGCTACCGCAGCGCGGACGAGGCCGACGCCGATATCCGCGCTCGCATGGAGAAGAAGGAAATCATCATCGGCTTCGGTCACCCGGTCTACACGATCGGCGACCCGCGCAATCCGATCATCAAGTTCATCAGCCGGCAGCTCTGCGAGGCGGGCGGCAACCGCACGCTGTTCGAAGTGTCCGAGCGCATCGAGACGCTGATGATGGACCTGAAGAAGATGTTCCCGAACCTCGACTGGTACAGCGCGTCGAGCTACCACATGATGGGCGTGCCGACGGCGATGTTCACGCCGCTGTTCGTGATCGCCCGCACGTCGGGCTGGAGCGCGCACATCATCGAGCAGCGCATCGACGGCAAGATCATCCGCCCGAGCGCGAACTACGTCGGCCCGGACGATCGCGCCTACGTGTCGATCGAGAAGCGCTGAGCACCGAAGGCGTGTCGCCGGCCCCGGGAATGGCCGCGGCAGCTGCGCGAAAAGAAAAAAGGGGCCTCGCGGCCTTTTCAGGGAATCTCTAAAAACCGCCGTTCCGGCGACTTTTAGAGTCGCCGAGTCCGGCGCAGGTCCGGACTCGGCTCCGCTGATCAATCGCTTTTCGCGAAGCGGCGCATGACTGCGCCGCGGGGTCGTCGACATTATTCTTCGACGTTCCCTTCTCGTTGCGGCGTTCCCAAGCCCCTTCAGTCGATCGAGAAGCTCTGCAGCGAGACCGGCGTCGTGCTCAGCGTCAGGCTCCAGCCGTCCAGCGTACCGGTGTCGGCGGATGCCGAATCGCCGATGCACAGCTGCCAGTTGCCGACCTTGTTCTGGCCGGCCAGAGTGCCGAGATTACCCGCCGTGGCGGCCCCCGGCGCCGGTGAATACGAGCAGGGCGAGCCGGCGAAGGCGCAGATGACGTCGCCTGTCGCGAGATCGCTCGGCACCTTGCCCATCTGCTCGGCCGGATTCGCGGCGGCGTCGTCGTAGGTCAGCGGGTTGGCGATCGCTAGGTTCGAGTTCTCGCCGAAGCCGGCCGTGTCGTTGCCGTCGTCGACGGTTTCCGCGACGCCGGGACGCGAGGTCAGCGTGATCGTGCTGCCGCCCGGGCTGACCAGCTTGATCGTCAGATCGCCGACGAAGGTGTGGCTCATCGCGACCTGCACCGTCGCCGTGGCGACCGTATCGCCGCCGCCGCTCGGCACGGCGATCGTATTGCAGAGCATGGCGCCCATCGTGCCGTTATAGGTGTTGTCGGGTACTGCCAGCGCGAGACCCGGGCCCGCCGTATACGTCTGTGCGCCGGCGGTGCCGAGGCAAAGCATCAGAACACCGAATACTGCAAAATTAAAAAGACAAGAAACTCGCATTTTGCGCATGGATCACTCCCCAAAAGAAAAATCTGCTTTGGGATCCGTTACCGCAACACAACGTCCCTTCGCGCGGCCTCGCCGGCCAGTGGATACCGCCTCTGATCCGCATGTCCTCCGGCGACGGACAGGACGTCGCCCGCTTCCGGAAAATCATGCGGACGGCAACAGTACGCCGAGGAATCCGGTTCGGTCAAAAAATGTGACGGGCGTCACCTGGTTGCCGGGCTGGCTTCGGATGCCCGGGAGGCGGGCGCGGGTGTCTGCCGGCCGTCCCTGTCGATTCGGCCGTGTCGCGCAGGAAGTAGGCGCTGCCGGACCGCTTTCGCAATGCTCGTCCGGAAAGAGCGCCGCCGCGCCGCAGCGCACCCGTCATAGGGCGGCCGCGAGCCGCGTGCCCTGGGCGATCGCGCGCTTGGCGTCGAGTTCGGCGGCCACATCGGCGCCGCCGATCACGTGGGTCCTGAGACCGAGCGCCGTGGCGGCATCGTAGTCGCTGCGATTGGATTCCTGCCCGGCGCAGAGCACGACCGTGTCGACCGGCAGCACCTGCACCTCGTCGCCGATGCGGATATGGAGGCCGGCGTCGTCGATGCGCTCGTAGGTCACGCCGGCGATCATGGTGACCTTCTTGGCCTTCAGCGCCGCGCGGTGCACCCAGCCCGTGGTCTTGTTGAGCTTGTCGCCGGGCTTGCCCTGCGTGCGTTGCAGCAGCCAGACCTGACGCTCGGGCGGCTCGGGCCGCGGCGGCGCGATCGCGCCGCGCGCCGCATAGTTCGTGTCGACGCCCCATTCCTCGGACCAGCGCGCGACGTCGGTCGTCGGGGACGGGTGCGCCTGAGTCAGGAACTCGGCCACGTCGAAGCCGATGCCGCCCGCGCCGATCAGCGCGACCTTGTGCCCGACCGGCCGGTTGCGCATGAGCACGTCGTAGTAGCTGACGACCTTGCGATGGTCGACGCCGGCGATGGCCGGCGTGCGCGGATGCACGCCGGTCGCGAACACCACCTCGTCGAACTTCTCGCCGGCGAGCGCGGCGGCGTCGACCTTCGTGTTCAGGCGCAGCTCGACGCCGGTCTCGGCGATGCGCGTACGGAAGTAGCGCAGCGTCTCGAAGAACTCTTCCTTGCCCGGGATGCGCTTGGCCATGTTGAACTGGCCGCCGATGTCGGCGGCGGCGTCGTAGAGCACGACGGCATGGCCGCGCTCGGCCAGCGTCGTCGCGCAGGCGAGACCGGCCGGTCCCGCGCCGACCACGGCGACGCGCTTTTTCTGCACCGCCGGCGCGACGACGAGTTCGGTCTCGAAGCACGCGCGCGGATTCACCAGGCAGCTTGCGCGTTCGTTTTTGAACACGTGATCGAGGCAGGCCTGGTTGCAGGCGATGCAGGTGTTGATCGATGCGGCCTTGCCGGCGCGCGCCTTGGCGACCCAATGCGGATCGGCGAGCAGCGGCCGCGCCATCGACACCATGTCGGCTTCGCCGCGCGCGAGGATCGCCTCGGCCACGTCGGGCATGTTGATGCGGTTGGTCGCGATCAGCGGAATCTTCACGTGGCCGCGCAGCTTGTGCGTGACCCAGGTGAACGCGCCGCGCGGCACGCTCGTGACGATGGTCGGCACGCGCGCCTCGTGCCAGCCGATGCCAGTATTGATGATCGTCGCGCCGGCCGCCTCGATCTCCTGCGCGAGCGCGACGACTTCGTCCCAGGTCTGGCCTTGCTCGACGAGGTCGAGCATGGACACGCGGTAGATGATGATGAAATCGGGTCCGACCGCCGCACGCGTGCGCCGGACGATCTCGACCGGAAAACGGCGGCGCTTCCCGGGCGTGCCGCCCCAGTCGTCGTCGCGGCGGTTCGTGCGCTCGACGAGGAACTGATTGATGAGGTAACCCTCGGAACCCATGATTTCGATGCCGTCATAGCCGGCATCCCGCGCGAGTTTCGCCGAGGTCACGAAATCGCCGATCGTCGATTCGACGGCGCGCGAGGAGAGTTCGGATGGCGTGAACGGCGTGATCGGCGACTTGATCTTCGACGGCGCGACCGACAGCGGGTGATAGGCATAGCGGCCGGCATGCAGGATCTGTACGCAGACCTTGCCGCCTTCGTCATGGACCGCGCGCGTGACCTTGCGGTGGCGCGCGACGTGCCAGGGCATCGACAGGCGACCGGAGAACGGCTTGAGCCAGCCGCGAATGCTCGGCGCGATGCCGCCGGTGACGATGAGTCCCACACCCCCGCGTGCGCGCTCGGCGAAGTAGGCGGCGAGCTTGTCGAAGTCGCTGGCCTTGTCTTCGAGCCCCGTATGCATCGAGCCCATGAGCACGCGGTTCGCGAGCGTCGTGAAACCGAGATCCAGCGGAGCCAGGAGATGCGGGTAGTCGCTCATGCGCGGTCTGCCGTGCCGAAAGTCGGCGAACCATGCATGGAATGACTGGAGAGGGCAACTCAGCCGGACGCGACCGTCGGCTGGCCGCGGCGCCGCCGACAAGGGCGTCGGCGGCGGCCGGGAAGAACGTTCAGCCGGCGCTCTTGAGTTCGCGTTTTTCGCGGCGCGCCTTCTCGCGCAGCCAGCCGAAGCCGAGACCCCCACCGATGATGAGCACGTAGGCGGCGATCTCGACGGCGACGTTGCCGCTGATCCAGTCCGCGATGAACTTCTCGTGCATGATCATCTTGCCCGCGGTCCACAGCAGCGCGCCGGCGCCGATGTAGATGACGATCGGGAAGCGCTCGACGAGGCGCAGGATCACGGTGCTGCCCCAGACCACGATCGGAACCGAGATCAGCAGGCCGAGCACGACGAGCACGAAGTTGCCATGTGCCGCGCCCGCGACACCGAGCACGTTGTCGAGGCCCATGAGCGCGTCGGCGATGATGATCGTGCGCATGGCGCCCCAGAATCCGCTGACCCGGCTGATCTCATGCTCGTCGTCCTTCTTGTCTTCGGTCAGGAGCTTGAGCGCGATCGGAATCAGCAGCAGGCCGCCGGCGAGCATGAGGCCGGGGAAGTGCAGCAGCCAGACCACGACCAGCGTCATCAGTGTGCGTACGCCGATCGCGCCGGCCGTACCCCAGAAGATCGCCTTCTTCTGCAGGTCGCGGGGCAGATTGCGCGCCGCGAGAGCAATGACGATGGCGTTGTCACCGGCCAGCACGAGATCGATGAGCACGATCGCGAACAGCGCGGTGAAAAAGTCAGGCGACAGAAATTCCATGGATACCCCGGGTCAGTTGTCTTGGCTGGGACAAGGACACGCAAAAACGCAGGCAAGACTTCGCCGTGTCCGGCGAAGGTCTTGCTCACTGCGTTACCGGGATGGGCGGTGACGACAGCCGCGCGACCGGGGCGTAGGCCCGTGATGACGATCAGCGCGCGAGGAGCTACTCCCCTTCGATCCGGGAATAAGTAGCGGCTCGTTGGCGCGAGGTCAAGCCGGCGCGACCGGAATCGTGATTCTTGTTGACACTTGCAAACGGTTGCGCGGCTGCCGCGCACGGGCGTCGATCGCAGTCCTGCGCCTGGCATCAGCGGCGAACGCCGGCGACGGCGCAGTCCACGCAGTAGTCCACGCAGTGAAGCTGTTCACGAGTTCATGACCTGCTTTGCGCAATAAACGCGCGAAATGTTAAGTCTGCACTGAGCGGAACATGAACGGGTGGGGCGAGCTGTAGTTACAGGTCGTTGATTTTGCTAGACTGCCGCCCGCCCTAGGAATGGGCCCAAATGTTAAGCCACGCCATCGACACTTTTACTTGTTAAAGTGAACGAGCTTTGCGTCCGTACGGGGTGGAGTGGACGCGCGCGATAACACCAATGAGGAGACTCCGAATGAAACGTAATGGCTTGTTTGCCCTGATTGCCCTGTCCCTGGCCGGTATTGGCTCGGCTCAGGCGCAGGACTACAGCAACTGGTACATCGCTCCGCGCATCGGCGCCGTGATCCCGGACAGCGATCGCGAAACCGATACTTCCCTGTTCACCGGTATCGGCATCGGCTACTGGTCGACCCCGAACTTCGCGGTGGATTTCGAAGTCACCCACAACAACGCCGACTTCGAAGACAGCTCCCTCCGTGACGGTCACGAATTCGAGAACGTCGGCGTCGGCTTTGCCGGCCGCTACTTCTTCGGCGATGCCGGCAGCTCCTGGCGTCCGTACGTGATGGGCGGCCTCGGCTTCCTCCGTCACGCTGCCATTTCCGGCAACCTGCTGCGTCCGACCAAGGTCAACGGTTGGGATCCGATGGTCACCGTCGGCGGCGGCATCCAGCACGGCTTCAGCGACCGTCTCGCGTTCCGCGCCGAAATCGCGGCCCGCTACGACCGCGACAACAATTCCCGTCAGTTCTACACGCTCGACGACAGCACCGGCTACGTCGATGCGATCGCCAGCGTCGGCCTGCTGATCAACTTCGGCGGCGGCGGTGAAGTGACCCCGACCGAAGTCCGCAAGGATCCGCCGCCGCCGGCGCAGCCGCAGAAGTCCTGCCGCGACCTCGACGACGACAACGACGGCGTCAACAACTGCGACGACCGCTGCGCCTCGACCCCGGCCGGCACGAACGTCGGTCCGGACGGTTGCCCGCTGGTCCAGGTCATCGACCTGCGCGGCGTGAACTTCAAGTTCGACCGTCCGAAGAAGGGTGAAGGCAACATCGGCCCGACCCTGCAGGAACCGACCGCCGAGTCGATCGCGATCCTCGACCAGGCCGTCGACACGCTGACCCGCAACCCGAACGCTCGCGTCGAAGTCGTCGGCCACACCGACTCCGTCGGCACCGACGAGTACAACCAGGGTCTGTCCGAGCGCCGCGCGCGCATCGTGTACGACTACCTGACCTCGCACGGCATCGACGCCAGCCGCCTGTCCGGCCCGACCGGCTACGGCGAATCGCGTCCGATCGACACGAACGAAACCAAGGAAGGCCGTGCGCGCAACCGCCGCACCGAGCTGACCCCGCAGCAGTAAGCTTTTCGTTTCGCGTGTACCCCGAAAGCCCGGCGCAAGCCGGGCTTTCTTTTTGCGTGCGCGACGGCCGGATGCGGCGGCTCCGCCTGCGCACGCGGACGGATGCGCCGGCCGTCCGCAAGTCCCACTCGCAGGACTTGTACCGGCTCGCAATAGTCGTCAGATTAGCCCCCGCGCAACGCCCGCAACGCCCTGGCCCCGTGTTCGTTCGTCCCACGTTGGCACGTTGCACTGGCAGCGCCACAACTCACGATCATTCGCAGGAGGCTAGGTACGTCGTGAACACCCCCTGGACCACGGAATCGCTGCACGAGGCGCTGCATTCCGACAAGACCGTCGACCTCGAAGGCATCGAACTCAGCCTGATCGGCGGGGTCGACGCCATCATCCACATCACCATGCACGAACACGGCGATCTCGCGATGCACATGGCCGTGTCGGGCGAGCAGATCTTCGTCTCCTCGCCGCTGTGTCTTGCGAGCCAGGTCAAGGACCGCAATGCGTTCAACGAAGCGTGCCTGCGTCTGAACCCGGTCAACCCGCTGTCCAATCTCGGCCTGCAGGATGTCGGCGGCGAGGATCTCTACATCGTGTTCGGCGAACTCTCCAGCCGTTCGCCGCTGAACGCCGTCGTCGAGGAAATCCACGCGCTCGCCGACAACACCATCCAGGCCGCCGAGGCCTTCGCCGACCATCTGAAGTGACCGCCATGGCTATCTGGACCAAGATCATCACTCTGTTCCGCGGCGCCGCCCACGAGGCCGGCACGGCCGTCGTCGACGCCAATGCGATGCGCATCCTCGACCAGGAAGTCCGCGACGCGCAGAACGCGCTGCTGCGTTCGCGCGACGATCTCGCCAAGATCATGGCGCAGCGCAAGATCGCGAACGACAAGCTCAACGACAAGAAGGCCAAGCAGGTCGAGTACAGCAACTACATCCGCGAAGCGCTCGCGCGCGACAACCGCGGGCTCGCCCAGGAAGTCGCGACCAAGCTCGCGACGATCGAGGCCGACATCGCGACCGAAGCCAAGATCATCGGCGAGTACGACAACAGCATCTCGAAGCTGCAGGCGTCCTCGCGTCAGGCCGAAACGGTCATCACGCGCCTGAAGCAGCAGATCGACACGGTCAAGGCGACCGAAAGCGTGCAGCGCGCGCAGGCAGCGCTCGCCGCGCAGCATGCGGGCACCGGCGCGAAGCTCGGCACGGCGCTCGATTCGCTCGAACGCATCAAGCAGCGTCAGACCGAACGCGCCGCGCAGCTCGAAGTCGCCGACGAGATGGCCAAGGCGACCGGCGAGGACACCGACTTGCAGCGTCGGCTGGCGCAGGCAGGCATCGTGCCGGGCGAGTCGTCGGCCGAGTCGATCCTGGCGCGTTTCGAGACGCCGGCGCCGAAGGCGCTCGGTCACGACGGCGTACCGCAGCTCGACCACATCGCCGCCGCCAGCAAGACCAGTTGAACGTGGAGGAACCCGCCGGCCTGGCGCCGGCGGGTTTGCGTGAGCCGCGGCGCCGCTCGGGGACGCGCGCCGCAGCCGGACATGACCACGGGGAGGGCATATGCCGGTCTGGATTCGACTGATGCGTGCGTTCCACCGCCACCTCGCTCTGATGAGCTGGGGCGTGCTGCTCGGCGTCGTGCTGCTGCACAGCCTTGTCAGCTGGGAACTCATGCTGCTCGCCGGCGAGGAAAAACTCGTCACGGCGACCGACTGGTTCTACTACTACATCGTCACCGCAACGACGATCGGCTACGGCGACCTCTCGCCGCAGACGCAGGCCGGCCGCTGGGTCGCGATCTTATGGCTGCTGCCCGGCGGCGTCACGTTGTTCGCCATGTTCATCGGCAAGGCCACGACCGGACTGATCGACACCTGGAGGCGCAGGGCCATGGGCAAACACAGCTATCCCGCGATGAGCGGGCATACCGTCATCGTCGGCTGGATGGGGCGCGATACGCTGCGCATGCTGGACCTGCTGGTGCAGGACAGCGTCACCGACGACGAGGGGATCGTGCTCGTCGCATCCGACGAAATGGAAAATCCGCGGCCCGAACACATCCGGTTCGTGCGCGTGGAATCGCTGGCGGATCCGGTCTGCTATCAGCGCGCGAGCGTCGCCGCGGCGGCGCGCATCATTATCAACGGCGCCAACGACGAGCAGACGCTCGCCGCGGCCTTCGCCGTGCTCGCGAGCAAGCCGCGCGGCCATGTCGTCGTGACCTTCGAGCGCAGCGACACCTGCGCCGTGCTCAAGGCGCACTATCCTGCGGTCGAATGCGTGCTGCCGCTGCACGTCGAGGTCATGGTGCGCGCGGCGCAGGACGCCGGCAGCGCCGCGGTTGCCGCCGAGCTGCTGTCGATCGCCGGCGGGGCGACCCAGTTCAGCCTTCGCGTGCCCGAGCGCAGCACCGGCTGCGCCTACGGGAAGCTGTTCAATGCCTTCAAGCACGAGCTGGGCGTGACGCTGCTCGGCTATACCGCGGGCCTCGGGGCGGAGCCGCGCCTGAACCCGCCCGATTCCGACCGCGTCGGCGCGAACGCGACGCTGTACTACATTGCCGATCGCCGCATCGATCCGGCGCGCATCAACTGGGGAGCGTGTGAACCATGAGCTGGCTCGGAAAAATTTTCGGTTCGAAACCCGAAGAACCCGCGACGGCGCCGCCCGGTCCGCTCGGACTGCGCCTCAAGGGCGCTGTCGCCGTCGACAGCCTGCCGTTTCGCGTCGCCGGCGACCGGCTCGTGTTCGAGGCGCCCGAAGGCAACCAGCTCATCGAGGCCTGGGGCGAAGTCGAACTCGGCGGCGGTTCGCGGCTGCATCGCTATTACCTGACCGACGATGCCTTCGTGCAGGTCGGCACGACGGCGGGACAGATCGACGACGTCAAGCTGTTCGTGTTCCACGAGACCGTCAATCCGCCGAACCAGAACGCGTTCAACGACTGGGTCAAGCGCGGTTCGCAGATCGGGGCCGTGTCGCTGCTGCTCGCCGGGCAGCGTTACGACCGCGTCTGGGGCGAGGGCATCGCCGGCAGCGAGTGGGCGCCGCCCGTCGTGTTCGACGAAAAAGTCTACAACAAGGACTTCCGCGAGCCCGATTACGAACTCACGCACTATGCGATGCTCTACCAGCGTCACGTGCCCGAACTCGATCGCTACGAATACGTGATCGTCAGCGCGGAAGACTACGGCCCCAACGAATACTGCATCACGTACTCGATCGGCGTGGATGTCAGCCAGGCCGACCTCACCATCACCTGAAAAGGAGCTAGTCATGACCGATTCGATTCTGCGTTACCTCGGTGGCGTGCCGGCGTTCCTGTCGTATTTCGCGATCGGTGCGGGGCTCATCATCTTGTTCTGCCTCGTCTACGTGCGCCTGACCCCTCACGCCGAGTTCGCGCTGATCAAGGAAAACAAGCCGGCTTCGGCGATCGCCTTCGGCGGATCGCTGGTCGGTTTCGCGTTGCCGCTGCATGCGGCGATCTCGCATGCGGTCAGCCTGCTCGACTGCGTGCTCTGGGGTGTCGTCGCGCTGATCGTGCAGTTGTTCGCGTTCTTCGCCGTGCGCATCGTGGTTTCCGATCTGCCGGGCCGCATCGCGCGCGACGAGCGCGCCGCCGGAATTTTCTCGGCCGCGGTCGCGATCGCGGTCGGACTCGTCAACTCGGCCAGCATGAGCTACTGAGGCCAGCGCCATGAAACGATCTCCTACCGTTCGCCTCCTGCTCATGGGCACGGCGCCCGTGCTGCTGACGGCCTGCGAAGCGCAGGAAGAAGCCGTGCTGTACAAGGACGTCACGGAATGCGTCGCGGGCGCGCGCCTGACCGAAGACCAGTGCAAGGCCGCGTTCGACCACGCGAAGTCCGAGCACGAGCGCGTCGCACCGCGCTACACCTCGCAGGCCGACTGCGAAACCGACTTCGGCTCGGGCAAGTGCCATTCCGTGAACCAGGGGGCCGGCATCCAGTTCATTCCGCTGATGGCCGCCTACGCGCTGGGCTACTACGCGGGCCGGCCGAACTATTACCAGTCACAACCTTTGTACTATTCGCACACCAGCTTCGGGTCGAGCGGCGGCTACATCAATTCCGGCGGCCAGCCGATCTCGCGCAGTACGGGCACGACGACGGTCGCGCGCAGTGCGATGCAGGCGCCGACACGCGCCGTGACCATGTCGCGCTCCGGCTTCGGCTCGTCCTCGAGCGCGAAGGGCGGCTGGGGCGGAAGTTCGGGCAGCTGACGATGCGGCGAATCGCGATTCCCGAACGCACCGACTGGCGCGACACGGCGAGAAGCTTCGGCTTCCGCTTCCATACCATCGACGGCGAGCCGTACTGGGACGAGAGCGCGTACTACGCGTTCTCGCTGCGGCAGATCGAGGACGACCTCGAAGACCCGACGACGGAACTGCACGAAATGGCCATGGGCCTCGTCGGCGAGATCGTGCAGAGCGAGGAGCTGATGGACCGGCTCGCCGTGCCCGCCGGCTACCGCGACTGGATCGCGGAGTCCTGGCGGCGCGGCGAACCGCATCTGTACGGCCGCATGGATCTCGCCTACGACGGCAAGGGTCCGGCCAAGCTGTTCGAGCTCAATTACGACACGCCGACGGCGCTGTACGAAGCGGCGTTCTTCCAGTGGGTCTGGCTCGAGCAGCAGCAGGCGCGCGGACAGTTGCCGGAGTCCGCCGACCAGTACAACCTGATCCAGGACCTGCTCGTCGAGACCTTCGCGACGATCGCGCCCGATCTGCCCAAGCCGCTGTATTTCTCCGCGGTGCGCGATTCGCTCGAAGACCAGGGCACGGTCGCCTATCTGCGCGACTGCGCCGAGCAGGCCGGCATCGACACGCGCAGCATCGCGATCGAGGACATCGGCCTGTCGACGGACAGCCGCTTCACCGATCTCGACGACTATGTCATCGAGTCGCTGTTCAAGCTGTATCCGCTCGAATTCCTGTTCGTCGAGCGCTTCGGCCCGGCGCTGCCGCGATCGCGCATCCGCCTGATCGAGCCGCCGTGGAAGACGCTGCTCAGCAACAAGGGCATTCTTCCGTTGCTGTGGCACAAGCACCGCGGGCATCCGAATCTGCTCGAAGCGCATTTCGAGACGGGCGACAGCGAAGCGCTCGCGCCGGGCTGGGTCAGAAAGCCGATGTACTCGCGCGAAGGTGCGAACGTCACGCTGATCCTGCCCGACGGCAGCCAGCACGTCGCATCGGGCCCGTACGACGATTCGCCGTGGGTACGTCAGGCTGCGCAGCCGCTGCCGCTGTTCGACGGCAACTATGCCGTCGTCGGCAGCTGGGTCGTCGCCGACCGTGCCGCGGGCATCGGCATCCGCGAGGACACCACGCTGATCACGCGCGACACCTCGCGCTTCGTGCCGCACGCGATCGTCGACTGACTGCGTGCGGATGTATCCGCCGGCCGCGTTGCGCGGCCGCCGCCCGGCGACTCGTGCCGGGCGGTCGTTCGGCTAGTCGCTCATCACTGCTTCGGACACTGGTTTTGTTCCATGTCGTGGTGCCACATCGCGCATTCCGCGGCGAGACCGTGTGAGTCGTAGGCATAGCCGCCGTTGCGCGACAGCGCGGACGCGTAGGCGGAAGCGAAGCGCGCGCAGGTCGCTGCATTGATGCCAGCCGCGCCGCACGCGTCATCGAGCGCGTCGAGGAAATTCGAGTCGCAGTGGCTCTGGCCGAGCTGCGCCGCATAGCAGGCATCGTGCGAGCGGCAGGCGTTGCCGAAATACGCGCCGCTCATGGGCTGGTCAGCGTTGCCGCTGAACTGCAGGCGCAGGTCGTAGGACATTTCGCCTTCGATGCCGCTTTCCCAATGGCCATAGCAGCCGTCCGAAATCTGTCCCATGTACAGCGAGAAATCGACGTTGACGCCGGGCACCGGCGGCGGATCGCTGGCCGGACAGTTCTGCGGCTTTTCGGCGCGCTGCCGCGCGCAGAACTGCGAACGGTCGATGACGGCGTCGTCGGGCGAGATCGGTTCGTCCGCCGTGCCGTGCTCGACGCTGTATTCGGACATCATCGTCATCAGCAGCGTGGCGCAGCCGTAGCCGGAGCAGATCACGCGCCCGGACGGAATGGCGGTCGCCTCGACGATGACGGGCGGCATCGTCGTCTGCGCGGAGGCCGGCGTGCCGGCGATCAGTCCCGCGAATCCGACGGCGGCAGCGAAACGAAAAAAGGTTGCGATGGACATGGCGTGGCTCCTTGGTCTGGTCGGCGGCATCGGTCCCGCGCGGACTGCGCGGCCGATGCCGAGGCGCGACTCATGCGCGTCCCGGCTGCAGACTCGATACGGAGCGGGCGAATCGATCACGCGCGAAAAAAGAGGGCGCCCTGCGGCGCCCTCGTCGTGACCGGATCGCGTTCCGGTTACCAGATCTTCACTTGCTTCTCGCCGCTGCGGACCATCGCGTCGCCGGCCTTGCAGCCGAACGCGTCGGCGAAGGCCGGCATGTTCGACGGCGCGCCGACCGCGCGGAACTGCGCCGGCGCGTGCGGATCGACGTTGAGGCGGCGCTTGAGTTCGGCGTCGCGGAACGCTCGGCGCCAGACCTGGGCGAAGTTCAGGAAGAAGCGCTGGTCGGGCGACAGCCCGTCGATCTTCGCGTTCGGGTCCTTGGCCTTGCTCTGCGCGAGCTTGAACGCATCGTAGGAAACCGCGAGGCCGCCGAGATCGGCGATGTTCTCGCCGAGCGTGAGCTTGCCCTTCACGTGCAGGCCGTCGATCGCGACGTAGTCGTCGAACTGCTTGACGAGCCGGTCGGTGCGCGCGTCGAACTTCTCGCGGTCTTCCTTCGTCCACCAGTCGGCGAGGTTGCCCTTCGCGTCGAACTTGCTGCCTTCGTCGTCGTAGCCGTGCAGGATCTCATGGCCGATCACCGCGCCGATGCCGCCGTAGTTCAGCGCGTCGTCGGCCTTGGCGTCGAAGAACGGCGGCTGCAGGATCGCGGCCGGGAACACGATCTCGTTCTGCAGCGGGTTGTAATACGCATTGACGGTCTGCGGCGTCATGCCCCATTCGCGGCGGTCGACCGGCTTGTTGATCTTCGACATGGCCCAGTCGTTGTTGAACCTGGCCGCAGCGGCGACATTCGCGAAATAGTTGTCGGCCTTGACCGTCAGGCCGTCCCATTTGCGCCAGTCTTCCGGATAGCCGATCTTCGGCGTGAACGACGCCCACTTCTCGAGCGCCTTCTTCTTCGTGTCGGCGCTCATCCAGTCGAGCTTCTCGATGCGCGCCTTCGTCGCCTGTCGCAGATTGTCGACGAGTTCCTGCGCGCGCTGCTTGGCTTCCGGCGGGAAGTTCTTCGCGACGTAGAGCTGGCCCATCGCCATGCCCATGCCGTTCTCGATCGACTCCATGACGCGCTTCCAGCGCGGCTGGTTTTCCTGCTGGCCGCGCAGCGTCTTGCCGTGGAAACCGAAGTGCGCCTCGGCCAGTGCGTCGGTCAGGTACGGCGCCGCGCCGTCGAGCGTCTTGAAGCGCAGGTACGCCTGCCAGTCGGCGACGGGCACCTGCTCGATCATCGTGTCGACTTCGGCGAAGAACTTGGGCTGCGACAGCGAGAAGCCCTTGCTGTCGGAGAGGTTCTGGCGCGCGAAGAACTTGTTCCAGCCGAAATGCGGATTCTTCTTCTGCGCCTCGTCGAGCGTCACGAAGTTGTACTGGTTCTCCGGCGAACGCAGTTCGACCGGCGCGAGCGATGCGGTCGCAAGGCGCTTCTCGAACGCGAGCACGCTCTCGGCCTGTTTGGTCGCCGCGGCCTTCGGCGTTCCGCCGAGTTCGAGCAGCTGCGCGACGTAGGCCTGATAGGCCTCGCGGATCTTCTTGTAGCTGCCGTCCTTGCCGTCCTCGAGGTAATAGGCGCGCTCGGGCAGGCCGAGGCCGCCCTGGAACGCATACGCGATCTCCATCGACGAGTTCTTGAAGTCGGCCTCGCCGCCGAAGTTGAACAGCAGACCGAGGCCGGCCGCATGCGTGTCGTGGACGAAGCCGACGATGTCCTCGGGCGACTTCAGGCTGTCGACGCGCTTGAGCCAGTCCGCGATCGGCGCGACGCCGGCCTTGTTGGCCGCCGCCGCGTCCATGCCGCTCTTGTAGAACGCGCCGATCTTCGCGTCGATCGACGCCGGATCGAGCGTGGCGAGGTTCTTCGCGGCGGCTTCCGCGATTTCGTGCGTCGCGTGGATCGACGCTTCGTCGAGCTGCTCGAAGCTGCCCCAGGTCGAGCGGTCGCCCGGGATCGCGTTGGCCTTGAGCCAGTTCGCGTTGACGTAGCCGAACAGGTCGTCGCAGACCTTGCGTTGCGCGTCGAACTGCCTGACGTCGATGCCGCGGGTCAGCTCGATCTTGTTCGCGAGCGCGAAGCCGCTGCAGGCCAGGCCTACGGCGAGCACGAGGGGTTTGATCAGGCGGTGTTTCATGTGGAGCCTCTGGTCGCTGTTCCCGCTGCTGCGGGTATCGGTGTGTACGTTGGGACGAAGTGGAATTACCAGATCACGACGCGCTGCGACGCGTCGCGAACCATCGCGTCGCCGGCCCTGCAGGAAAACGCCGCGGCGAATTCCGGCAGGTTGGCGACCGGGCCGAGCACGCGCCATTTTGCCGGCGAGTGCACGTTGGACTGGACCTGCAGGCGCAGCGCGGCCGGGCGCTGCGCGGTGCGCCAGGCCTGCGCGAAGGCGAGGAAGAACCGCTGCTCGGGCGTCATGCCGTCGACGGGTTTCCCGGGCTTGCCGGCCTGCGCGATACGGAATGCGTCCCAGGCCACCTGCAGGCCGCCGAGGTCGGCGATGTTCTCGCCGAGCGTGAGCCGTCCCTGGATGTGCAGGTCGTCGACGACGACGAACGCGTCGAACTGTTTCACGAGCTTGTCCGTGCGCGCCTCGAACTGGGCTTTGTCCTTGTCGCTCCACCAGTTCGCGAGGTTGCCTTTCGCATCGAACTGGCTGCCCTGGTCGTCGAAGCCGTGCAGCAGCTCGTGGCCGATGACCGAGCCGATGCCGCCGTAGTTCACGGCGTCGTCCATCTTCTCGTCGAAATACGGCGGCAGCAGCTGCGCGGCCGGAAACACGATTTCGTTCTGCAGCGGGTTGTAGTACGCATTGACGGTCTGCGGCGTCATCTCCCACTCGCCGCGGTCGACGGGCTTGCCGATCTTGGCGTAGAGCCGCTTCGCCTCGAACCGGCTCGCCGCTTCGATGTTCGCGAAATAGTCGCCGCGCGCGATCGTCAGGCCGGAATAGTCGCGCCAGCGGTCCGGATAGCCGATCTTGCTGACGAGCGTATCGAGCTTGGCATAGGCCGCCTGCTTGGTCGGCGCGTCCATCCAGTCGAGCTTCGCGATGCGCGCGCGCAGCGCTTTCTTGAGATTGCCGACGAGCTGCTCGGCACCGGCCTTCGCCGCCGGCGGAAATACGCGCGCGACGTAGATTTCGCCGACTGCCTCGCCGAGCGCTGCGTTGGTCGCGTCGATCGCGCGCCGCCAGCGCGGCTTCAGCACTTCGACGCCGCGCAGCGTCTTGGAGCGGAACGCGAACTGCGCATTGACGAAGTCGCTCGACAGGTACGCGGCTGCATCGTCGGCGAGATGGAAGCGCAGATACGCCTGCCAGTGCGCGAGCGGCACGTCGGTCAGCGCCTTGTCCATCGCCGCGAAGAATTCGGGCTGCGCGAGCGAGAAGCTCGTGACGTCGCCGCGGCCGAGCGCCGCGAAATACGCGCCCCAGGAAAAATGCGGCGTCTTCGCATCGGCCTGTGCGAGCGTGTGGATGTGATAGAAATTGTTCGGATCGCGCAGCGCGAGCGGATCGAGCGAATCCTTCGCCAGACGCGTCTCCAGCGCCACGACGTGCGCCGCATTCGCGGCGGCGGCGCTGTCGCCGGTCAGCTTCAGCAGCGCGGCGACATAGTCGCGGTATTGCTGCAGCAGCGCCTTCGACTTGGCGTCGTCGCGGAAGTAGTAGTCGCGGTCGGGCAGGCCGAGTCCGCCCTGCGTCGCATAGCCGATCACCTGCGACGCATTCTTCATGTCCGCCTCGGGGCCGAAGTCGAACAGCACCTGCGTACCGGCGGCGTGCCAATCGCGCAGCAGCGGCACGATGTCGGCGTTCGTCTTCAGCGCGGCGATGCGCGCGAGATCGGCGGCGAGCGGTTTCGCGCCGGCCTTCTCGACGGCGGCCTCGTCCATGGCGCTTGCGAAGAAGTCGCCGATCTTCTGCGTCACGCTGCCCGCGGCGCCGGGTTTTTCCGCGGCCGCCTTCAGCACGTCATGCAACACCGCTTCGTTGCGGTCCTGGATTTCGTTGTCGAGGCTCCACTGGCTGTATTCCTGCGGGATCGGATTGCCCGCGAGCCATCCGCCGTTCGCGTATTGGAAGAAATCGGCGCAGGCCGCGGTTTTCGTATCGAAATTGCGCGGATCGAGGCCGCGTTGGTTGGTGTGGGCGGCGGCCAGCGTCGCGGCGAAAGCCAGGGCAAGCGCCGACAGGCGCGGCAGGGCGGAACGCAGGTTCATGCGGAAATCCCGGAGCAATGGCGCAGCGTAGGCACGAAACCCGAAATCTTACAGTGTCGAAGGTTTGGACACCGCGGCGCACTGGCGGGCCGGATGCGGCGGACGGCGGCGCGCGCATAATCGGCAACCGGTCATCGATGCGGAGTTGCCATGCAGGTCCAGTTCTGCGGTGCGAACGGCGAAGTCACGGGATCCTCGCATCTGGTCCGCGTCGGTGACCATCAGATCCTGCTCGACTGCGGCATGATCCAGGGCGACGAGGAAACCGAGCGGCGCAACGCCGAACCGTTTCCGTTCGATCCGCAGCGCCTGGCCGCGCTCGTGCTGAGCCACGCGCACATCGACCACATCGGCCGCGTCCCGCTGCTCGTCAAGCGCGGCTTCCGCGGCCCGATCTACGCGCAGGCCGCAACCGCCGATCTCGCGCGCATCATGCTCGAAGACGCCGCATCGATCGCCGAGAGCGACATCGTGCGCGACAACCTCAAGCGCATGCAGCAGGGACTCAAGCCCGAGCAGCCGCTGTACACGCGCCAGGACGCGCAGGCCGCGCTCGCGAACGTGCGTCCGCTGCCTTACGACAGCGAACTCGAGTTCCTGCCGGGCCTGCGCCTGCGCTTCCGCGACGCCGGGCACATCCTCGGCTCGGCCGTCGTCGAACTCTGGCAGGACGG
>NZ_DATIGT010000121.1:0-24629 GCF_035481375.1 Tahibacter sp. | reverse complement strand
GAGCCGAAGGCGAACCGCAACCTGCGCATGCGGCGCGGCGCTTCTTGCGACTTCCGTAACGCCTGACCGGTTAAATTCGCAGGGCTCCGGCCCGCGCCGCGGCCCTCCGCCATGACCCTCAGCCCACGGTGACGGATGCCTCATAGCGTAGAACTGATCTCCACGATTTCGGCCGCACTCGGCCTCGCCCTCGTCGTCGGTTTCATCGCCGTGCGACTGCTCAAACTGCCCGCCCTCGTCGGCTATCTCGTCGCCGGCATTCTCATCGGCCCGGCCACGCCCGGTTTCGTCGCCGACGTCCATCTCGCCCAGCAGCTCGCGGAAATCGGCGTCATGCTGCTGATGTTCGGCGTCGGCCTCCACTTCTCGCTCGACGACCTGCTCTCGGTCAAACGCATCGCGCTGCCCGGCGCGCTCGTGCAGATCGCGGTCGCGACCGCGCTCGGCGCCGGGCTCGCGTGGCTCTGGGGCTGGCCGCTCGCGGCCGGACTCGTGTTCGGGCTCGCGCTGTCGGTCGCGAGCACCGTCGTGCTGCTGCGCGCGCTCGAAGGCCGCGGGCTGCTCGAAACCGTCAACGGCCGCATCGCGGTCGGCTGGCTCGTCGTCGAAGACCTCGTCATGGTGCTCGCGCTCGTGCTGCTGCCGGCGCTCGCGGGTCTCGACGGCGGCGCGCACGGCGCGGCCGCGCCATCGCGGCCGCTGTGGCTCGCGCTGCTGCTGACGCTCGGCAAGGTCGCCGCGTTCGTCGTGCTGATGCTGGCCGGCGGACGCAAGCTGTTTCCGTGGCTGCTCTGGCAGGTCGCGCGCACCGGCTCGCGCGAGCTGTTCACGCTCTGCGTGATCGCCGCGGCGGTCGGCATCGCCTTCCTTGCCGGCACGCTGTTCGACGTGTCGTTCGCGCTCGGCGCGTTTCTCGCCGGCATGGTGCTGCGCGAATCGGAACTGAGCTATCGCGCGGCCGAAGAATCGCTGCCGCTGCGCGATGCGTTCGCCGTGCTGTTCTTCGTCTCGGTCGGCATGCTGTTCGATCCGCGCATCCTCATCGAACAGCCGCTGATGGTCGCCGCCGTCGTCGCCGTGATCATCCTCGGCAAGACGCTGGCCGCCACGGTCCTCGTGCTGCTGCTGCGCTATCCGCTGAACACGGCGCTGACGGTATCCGCGGGCCTCGCCCAGATCGGCGAGTTCTCGTTCATCATCGCCGCACTCGGCGTGTCGCTGAACCTGCTGCCGCAGCAGGGACAGAACCTGATCCTCGCCGGCGCGATCATCTCCATCGCGCTCAATCCGCTCGTATTCCAGGCGATAGAACCGGCGCAGGCCTGGATCCGCCGGCGCTCGCGCTTCGCGCGCACGCTCGAACGGCCGGCCGATCCGCTCGCGGAACTGCCGAGCGGCGTGAGTTCGGAATACCTGACCGGCCACGTACTGCTCGTCGGCTACGGCCGCGTCGGCAAGCGCATCGCCGCGGCGCTGCGCGAGCGCGGGCTGCGGCTCGTCGTCGCCGACGAGAACCGCGAGCGCGTCGAACAGCTGCGCGAACAGGGCCTGCACGCGGTCGCCGGCGATGCGTCCGAACCGGCGACCTTGATCCAGGCTCACGTCGCCCGCGCGCGCCTGCTCGTGATCGCGGTGCCCGACACGTTCCACGTACGCCGCATGATCGAAACGGCGCGCGCGCTGAACCCGGGCATTCCGGTGCTGCTGCGCTCGCACAGCGAAGAGGAAGCGGCGCTGCTGCAGCAGGAAGGCGCCGAGGTCTATCTCGGCGAGGAAACGCTGGCCGCCGCGATGATCGGGCGCGTGCTCGAAAAGGCCGCCGCACCGGCATCGGGGCATTGAGACATTCGAGGAACGACGCATGAGCGAAACCGTCACGCTGCACATCCGCCGCGCCGTACCCGCCGACGCGGCCGAGCTCGCACGCTGCATGGCCGAGTGGTTCATGGCCGCCTACGCACATGCGAGCGACGCGACGAATACCGCCAAATTCGTCGCCGCGAATTTCGCCGCCGAAAAGCAGGCCGCGGAAATCGTCGCTCCCGACATCGTCACGCTGATCGCCGAAGCCGACGGCGCGATGGTCGGCTATGCGCAGGTGCGCTTCGCGACGACGCCGCACGAGGCCATCGTCGAATCCGATCCGGCCGAACTCGGCCGCTTCTATTTCGCGCCGTCGCAGCACGGCCGCGGCGGCGCGGCGCAGCTCATGCGCGCGGTCCGCGCCGCCGCGCGCGAACGCGGCCGGCGCTGGCTGTGGCTGCTGGTGTGGCAGGAGGCCCCGCAGGCGATCCGCTTCTACGAAAAGAACGGCTTCGAGAAAGCCGGCACCGCCGTCTTCATGGTCGGCGACGACCGCAAGGCCGATTGGGTCATGCGCGCGAAAGTCGACGCGTGACCGCGTGAATGTGCGGACGTAGGGCGCAATAAGCGAAGCGCATTGCGCCGTCTCTGGAGGCGCGCATTGCGCCGTCTCACCCTCGTCGCACGCGCCAACAGAAAGCGGACACACCGCGCCTTTCGCCGACAATCCAACGGTGAGGCCGGCAACGGACTTGGCGCAATGCCCTGCGGTTATTGCGCCCTACCCGACGTCCGATCGACCGCAACGCGAATGTCGCGCGCGTCGTTTCACCGAAAAATCGAAACCCCCGTCTCCGCCGTGAACCGCTCGATCGCTGCGGCGGCGGCGATGGAGTTGCCGGTCGCGTCGAGGCGCGGCGACCAGGCGCAGAGCGTCATGCGTCCTGGCACGACGGCGAGGATGCCGCCGCCGACGCCGGTCTTGGTCGGCAGGCCGATGCGGAACGCGAAATCGCCGGCGGCGTCGTAGGCGCCGCAGGTCAGCATCAGTGCGTTGAGCCGGCGCGCGTCGGCCGCGGCCAGCACGCGGCCATGCGACGGCTGCTCGCCGTCGGCGGCGAGGAACAGCGCAGCCTGCGCGAGCTCGGCGCAGGACATCGCGATCGCGCATTGCGCGCAGTAGGCGTCGAGCAGCGCGGAAACCTCGCTCCCGAGATTGCCGAAGCTCCGCATGAAATGCGCGATCGCCGCGTTGCGGTCGCTGTGCTGGCGCTCCGAGCGCGCGACATCGGCGTCGATGCCCACGCCGACGCGCCCAAGCAGCCGGTGGATGAATTCGAGCACGGCACGTTCGGGCTGCAGATAGCGGCGGCACAGCACGTCGGTGATCACGAGCGCGCCCGCGTTGACGAACGGATTGCGCGGAATGCCGCGCTCGCGTTCGAGCAGCACCAATGAATTGAACGGCGTGCCCGAGGGCTCGCGCCCGACCCGCTGCCACAACGCCTCGCCTTCGCGCTGCAGCGCGAGCGCAAGCGCGAACAGCTTGGAAATGCTCTGGATCGAGAACGCGCGGTCGGCATCGCCGGCGCGATGCACGGCGCCGTCGACGGTCGCGACCGCGATGCCGAACTGCCGCGGCGCCACGCGCGCGAGCGCCGGAATGTACTCGGCGACGGCGCCTTCGTCGGGCAGCGCGGCGATGTCGAGCGCGATGCGCTGGAGCAGATCGGTGATGTCGGCGGCGTGCGTCGAGGGACCCATGAACAGTTCTGACCGGCAGCAAGAGCGGTCTTCTAACACAACGCGAAGACGTAGGTTGCACTGAGCCGCAGGCGAACCGCAAACGTCGAGGTCGTCGCTTCCGGCGAGCGTCCGGCAAAGGAAGCGATGCCGCAATGGCTCCGCGCTCGCATCTCCTTCGGCACGGGTTCTTTGCCGCGCAGTCACCGCGACGTTGCGGTTCGCCCGCGGCTTGCCGCACCTGCCTCGGTTCTGATAATGCCTTGCGGATGCGCCCGGCGACGGCGGTGTCTCCGCTCTTTTCGGCGATATCGAGCGCGGCGGCGAGTTCGACGCGCGCTGCGCCGCGCCGCTCGCCGACGTGCGGCGGCGGGCGGCCGGAGGGAACGCGAAGGTCGATCGCGTCCGGCGAACGCGAAGAACGAGTCTGGCAACGGCAACTGCGCGAGCCGGCTCCGGAGCGCGCAGCCGCGATGTTGGCCGTGATCTTCGTCTGCGCCGACGCATTGCCCGACTGGCCCGACACGGTGATCGGCATGGCGGAACGAACGTCATGCTGCCGTCGTGTCCCGCGCCCGAGGCGGAAGCGCTCGCAGCGGCGCTGTTCGCGTCCGCGGACTCCACGCACCGCTGAAACGGACGCTGTCCGCGTCCGCGGACTCCACGCACCGATGAAACGGACGCTGTCCGCGTCCGCGGACAGCGGGACAACGAGTGCGCGAGTGCCGCAAACCGCACAACGGCGCCATTGTCGTATCGTTCGGCGGTTGGCACGGGCGTTGCGTAGGCGTCCGTGCCCTGTAACCGCAAAGGACCGCTCGCATGCCGAAGTCTCGCCAGTCGTATCCGTTCCGTGCCGCGATCGCCGCGCTGAGTGCCGCCGTGTTCGCGGTCGCCTGCACGCCGCCGACGCGCACCGGAACCGCAGCGGCGCCGCCCGCCGCCGTCGCACCGGCGGCGAATGCCGCCGACGCGACCGTCGCCGCGGCGAACGCGCTCGCCGACCGCTATGTCGACGCGGTGCTCGACTTCGATCCGACCGTCACGTATTTCAGCGGGGTGCCGGTGAAGTCGCACGACCGCCTGCCGCGCAATTCGGCAGCCGAGATCGCGGCGTGGGACCAGGGCATCGACGCGATGCTCGCGGAACTCGCGACGATCGACGCGACGCCGCTGCGCGGCACGCCGCATGCGGTGACCTATGCGGTGCTGCGCGAAAACCTCGAATCGGACCGCCAGTCGCGCGTCTGCCATCGCGAACGCTGGAGCGTCAGCCACATGAACGGCTGGCTCGCGGGTCTCGTCGAAGCCGCGCAGGCGCAGCCCGTGGGCACTGCCGAGGAACGCGACCAGGCCGTCGCGCGCTGGCGCACGCTCGGCCGCTTCATCGACAACGACATCGCCAACCTGCGCACCGGCCTCGCGACGGGCTACAGCGCGCCGAAGAGCGTCGTCGACCGCGTGCTCAAGCAGGTCGACGGCATGATCGCCGGCAAGCCCGAGGACCTGCCGTTCTATTCGCCGGCCAAGCGCGCCGACGACGCGGCGTTCACGACGCGACTGCGCGACGTCATGACGGCCGACGTGGTGCCGGGACTCGTGCGCTACCGCGACTTCCTGCGCAACGAATACCGCGCGAAGGCCCGCGACAGCGTCGCGCTGTCGGCGCTGCCCGACGGCGAAGCCTGCTATGCCGCGCTGCTGCGCAACAGCACGACGCTGACGCGCAGCCCGCGCGAGGTCTACGAACTCGGCAGGAAGACCGTCGCCGACAACGAGACCAAGGTCGCCGACATCGGCGAACGCCTGTTCGGCACGCGCGACATTCCGACCATCATCGCGAAGGTGGACAAGGAACCGGAAAATCACTTCGACTCGGAAAAACAGCTGCTCGACGAATCGCGCGCCGGCCTCGACCGCGCGCGCGAACTCAGCTCGGCGCTGTTCGCGCGCATGCCCAGGCAACCGGCGATCATCGAACCGTTTCCCGAATTCCAGCGCGGTACCGGCGTGAGCTCGCACTACATTCCGAGCACCGACCCGGCCAAGCCCGGCGAATACCGCATCCAGCTCGAGAACTGGAAGACCGACACGCGCGGCTCGGCCGAGATCACGCTCGTGCACGAGACCTGGCCCGGCCACCATCTGCAGATCGCGCTCGCGAACGAACGGCCCGCGCCGCACCGCATTGCGAAGCTCGGCTTCAACTCGGCCTATCTCGAAGGCTGGGGTCGCTACTCCGAGCGCCTCGCCGAGGAAGCCGGCATCTACAGGACCGAATACGCGAAGATCTCGCGGCGCATCTGGCCCGCGCGCGGCATGGTCGCCGACCCCGGCATGCACCTGTTCGGCTGGACGCGCCAGCAGACCATCGACTACCTCGCCGCGACCGGACGCTTCGGCCGCGCCGGCGCCGAGGACCTGATCGACCGCATGGCCGTGATGCCGGCGCAGCTCACGTCCTACGACTCCGGCGGCCTCGAGATCTTCGCGCTGCGCGAACAGGCCGAGCGCGAACTCGGCACGAAGTTCGACATCCGCGAATTCCACAGCCAGGTCATCGACCACGGCGTCGTGCCGCTCGCGCTGCTGCGCGAAAATGTGGAAGCGTGGATCACGAGCAAACGGTAAGTTGCGGCAAGCCGACGGCGAACCGCAACATCGAGGTGGCTCCGCTACGAAGACCGGCCCCGTCGGCGCATTGGCCGAACCCCATGCGCCGATGTCCGCGCGCGTCGCATCGTGGAGACCCTGCGCGGATTTCCATGAGTGGACGAGGTCGACGTAGGGCGCAATAACCGAAGGGCATTGCGCCATGTATCCGGTTGCGTCGCGGCCGAATATCGTGCGATGCGTAACGCCGTCGCGGCGTGGAGATGGCGCAATGCGTGACCGCGTCGCGGCGTGGAGACGGCGCAATGCGCTAGCGCTTATTGCGCCCTACGTTCTGCGGTGACCGACCGGGCGGCGCAGGCCACTCGCCGGCCTCGCCGAGGGCGAGCGTGCGGCGCATCGCGCGGATTTCCATGTGCGGGGCGAGGTCGGCGACGAGTTCGAGCGCGGGTTCGGCCGGTGCGGTGCGCGCGGGGAATGCAGCCCAGGCGGCCAGATGCGGAACAGCTCGCCGACGGGTACAGCGCGCAGGTCGCCGTTGGTGTCGCGGCCTGGCTCGTGCCGGCTCCGGCGCGGCGGGATATTGCGGCGCGGTGAGCGGGAATGAGGGATGGCAAAACGGGAATCGTCAGCGCAGCGGCAACGGCGAAAGCAACGGCCAGAGCGAACCCAGCCCCATTCCCCACTCCCGATTCGCCGCCTCCGCAAAAAAACCGGAATCCCGTCGTGCGAAACCTGCAGACGGCCCATGCGATGCTCCGCGCATGACTGCGATCCCGCTGCAACTCCTGCGTACGACGTTGACTCTCTGGTGGCGGCACTGGCCGCCGCTCGTGTTGCTGGTGCTGATCGGCCAGCTGCTCGACAGCTGGCTCCTGCGCGGCATCGTCGAGATCGGTCTGCGCAATCACGTGATCGGACTGTCGCTGCTTGCGCCGCTCGTCGTCATCGAGCTCGGCATCGTGATCGCGATGTTCCATGTGCTGCGTCCGTCGCTGCCGGCGCTGACGCAGCCGGCTGAGGCCACGCCCGCGGCGCCGGTGCCACGCGGCGACCGCCTGACCGCGGCGCTCGCGCTCGCGCTCGTACCGTTCTTCGCCTACTACGCGGCCTGGGGACTGCTCGGCGACACGATCCGCAGCTATTCGCTGGCCGGACTCGCGCGCGATCCGCTCGGGCAGTACGGCCCGCTGCTCGACGCGCTGAAATCGAGCGGGCTCGTGATTTCGGTCGCCGTGTCGTGGCTGCTGCGCCGCTACGCGAAGGCGCGCGAGGCGCAGCAGCATTCGCCATGGTGGCAGGCGCTGATCGTGCTGTGCGAGGCGAACTGGGTGTTCATCGGCCTGTTCGTCATCACGCGCGCGAAGGATGTCGCGATGAAATGGCTGCACTCGCGCGTGATCTGGGACTATTTCGGCGGCGCGAGTCCGGATCTCGCCCAGGTGGCGGCTGCACCGACGATCGCGGACACGCTGGCCAGCGCGGCACAGGGATTGTTTCTCGCGGCGCTGCTGCCGCTGGTCTGGCTCGCGATCACGGCGCTGATCTTCGGCCGCGATCTCGGCGAGCAGGCGCTGCTCGCGGCGAACCGGCGGATCGAGCGCGTCGTGACCGGCTACGACGCACTGCCCTCGCCGCTGAAGAAGCTCGGCGACGACATCGTCAAGGGTTATCGCACGCGCTACGTGCCGGTCGCCAGCAGCGTGCGCCTGACCCTGCACGCCGGCCTCGGCCTGCTGCTCGCGTTCTGCGTCGGCTATCGCGCGCTCGACTGGCTGTCGGTGCAGGCGTGGATCGTCGCGACGCAGTGGATAGGGCCGCACGCGATGGCCTTCTGGCGTCCGGTCGGCGATGCGCTCGCGCTGCTGGTCGGCGGTCCCGTCGGCGACGGCGCGAGCGTCGTGTTCGAACCGCTGCGCATCTGCCTGCTCGCCGCGACGCTCGAACTCGGCGTCGCCGCGTGGCTGCGACGGCCCGGCGCGACCAGCGTGGCCGGTACGGAAACCCCGTCAGCGCAATTGCAGCCGCAGTAGCTGCGGCTCTGCGCCGATGCGCACGCGCGCATCGACGCGCCCGGCGGCATCGTTCGGCACGAGGAAATCCTGTTCGAACACGAAATCCTGCGCGACCTGCGGCGGCGCGCTGTAGCTGCCGTTGCAGCGCGTCGCCACCTCGCGACGCCGTTCCGGCTGCAGGTTCTGCGGATTCCAGCGCCGGCCGTCGGCATCGACGAGTTCGAGCGTGCAGCGATCGAGACGACGGACGGCCTCCGCATCGCCGGCGCGCACGGCGACGCGTACGCGCACGAGGCTCGTGCCGGCGGGCAGGCTTCGCGGCACCGTGGTCAGGGTCTTCGCGCCGTCGACCGCCGGCAGTTCGCCGCGGTGCACGGAATGCCGCTCGATGCGCCAGGTGCTGCCGCCGTAGTCCTGCGCGCCGCCGGCCGCGACTGTGATTTCCGCGACGCGCAGGCTGCGGCGATAGGCCATCCAGTCGTTGCCGCTCGCACTCCAGAGCGCCAGCGGCGCGACGACGAGCAGCGCGGCAAGGCTGCGCCGGTACAGGCGTCGAGCGCTCATGGCCGCACCAGGTCGTAGACGTCGCGCGCTGCGGGCGCGGCAGTCAGGCCGAGATCGATCTGCAGTTCCGAATCGAGCGGGTCGATGCGGTTGGCCGCGAGCACCAGGGTCGCGCCGGCGACCGCGTCGGCCGGCAACTCGAACACGAACACGCCGCTGTCGGCGATCGCCGGCTGCAGTTCGCGCGTGCTCATGAGCGGCGCCACGGACGGCAGGCGCGCGGTCTGCGCGTAGCGGCGGCCATCTCGCGTGCGCAGCGACGCCGCGCCGATCGTCGTCGGTTCGCGCATCGCCATCGCGCTCGCGTGCACGATGATCCAGACGCCGCTCGTGTCGCGCTCCTCGAGCGTCGCGCCGAGGCGCGCGACGCGAATGCGCTGCGCGGCTTCGACGCGTTCGGCGCGCGCGGCAAAGCGTCGCCCGATCGCGTAGTCGCCGCCGATGCGACCGCGCTCGACGATCGGCGCGACGCGTCCGTCGTAGTTCGGCGTCGTCATGCGCATCGCGAGCAGCAGCGCCGCGGCGATGATGAAACCCAGAATCGATGCGGCGCGCGATCGCAGCAATGCGCTCACGGTGCGCGCTCCGCGGTGTCGGGCGTGGCGACGCGCAGGCGCACTTCGGCCAGCGGTTTCGGGTCGAACCAGCCGGAACCGCCGACGAGGTTGTCGCGCGTCTTGTGGATCTTGCTCATCACGACGACCGGCAGCGGATCGGGCATGGCCGTGCCGACCGGCACGTCCCAGACCAGATAGAGGCGCTCGGCCATCTTCGGATGCAGCGCGCCGACGATGCTGCGGTCGCGTGCGAGCAGCAGCAGCGGCAGCGTCTTCGGCGCGATCGCCGGCAGGTTCACGCGCAGCGCGCTCGCGATGTCGCTGCTCGACTCGCGCGTGCGGTTGGTCAGTTCGGCCTCGATCGCGAGACTGGCCTGGCCTTTCGGCGCGGGTCGTCCGTCGGGACGCGTCGCGCTGAGCGTCGCGCCGTGCACGACCAGATGCCATTGGCCCGTGTCGACGCCCTTGCCCGCCTCGAGCGCCGGCAGCGGTTTCGGCTTGGCCGCGGCGAAACCGCCGGAGAGCGCGGTGGCGAGCAGCGCGAGCGACAGCACGATGCCGCCGACGATCCAGGTCGACGGACGTTGCTCGATACCGTCGAGCCCGCGGACGGAGGTCAGGCGCAGCTTCAGGATGGCCTCGCAATGGACGCGAAATCCCGCCGATTCTGTCACGTCGCGCGTACGCGCTGTGCTGAGCGCGTCACCGAATCGGCGACGACAGCGTCGGCCGGCTGGACGCAGCGAAGCGCGACATGCGCCGCGCAGATCGCGCGACCGATTTCGTTGGGCTTCGCCCGCGGTTCCCGGATGCGGGCGGACCGCGATGTCGGGCTTCGCTGCGCTCGACCCGACTTGCGCGTATCCGAGATCGCGCCGGCCCAAAAAACAACGCCGCGCAAAGCGCGGCGTTGTTCACAACGTTGCCTCGTGCGTCAGGCGGCCTGCGCGGCGAACGCGTGGCCGGACGCGCCCTTGGCTTCGGCCGACGCGACGAGCTGGCGCCAGTGCGGCGGCGCGGGCCAGTCGGGCGTCGTCACGCCGTCGAGCACGCGGCGCAGGCTGCGGCGATCGAGCTGCGGCGCCAGTTCGGCGACGAGATCGAGCGCGTAGTCGCGCAGCACGCGGTCGCGGCGCAGCACGACCCAGGTCGTGCACAGCGGGAACAGGCCCGGTGCCGGCAGCGCCTTGAGGTCGGCCAGGTCCTCGGGCAGCAGCGCCATTTCGGCGAGCACGCCGACGCCGAGGCCGGCGCGCACGTAGGTCTTGATGAGATCCGCGTCGCGCGCCGTGATGGCGATGCGCGGCAGCAGCCCGGCGCCGAGAAACGCGCGGCGCAGCGAGGAATCGGGCTTCAGCGACGATTCGTAGCTGACGAGCGGATATTCCGCGAGCTCATCCAGGCGCGGCGCCTTTTCGAGCTTGGCGAGCGGATGCGAGCGCGGCACGAGCACGTGGCGGTCCCAGCGGAACAGCGGCACGGCCATGCCGCCGGCGGGCACGCTGCCGGCCGTCGAGACGATCGCGATGTCGGCTTCGCCGCGTTCGAGCAGTGCGAGGACTTCGGCGTCGCCGCTGGGCTTCAGGTGGACGCTGACTTGCGGGTAGCGACGCTTCAGGCTCGCGATGGTGCGCGGCAGTACGAAGCGTGCCTGGGTATGCGTGGTGGCGATGCGCAGCTCGCCCTGGGCTTCGTTGCGAAGATTGGCGGCCAGTGCGCGAATGTTGGCGGCTTCCGCCAGGATCACGCGGGCGCGGTCGATGACCTGTACGCCGGCGGGGGTGATGCGTTCGAGGCTCTTGCCCTTGCGGGCGAAAATCTGGAAACCGAGCTCATCTTCCAGCTGCTTCAACTGCTTGGAGATGCCCGGTTGCGTCGCGTGCACGCGTTCGGCAGCGAGGGTGATGTTCAGGCCGGAATCGGCGATGGCGATCAGATAGCGCAGTTGAGTGAGTGTCATGACGGCCTTCTCTGGGGAGATCGCAACAGTTCGGACGCAAGCGAGCGACGCCAATTGGCATTTACGTGGTTCATACAGAATCGAATGGCGTAATAAGTCGGTTTCATCGTGCTCTCCAGTGTGGCCGGGTCTTGGCGCAGACCCCTCGTGACGCCGCTCTCGGCATCAAATTGTTTGAACAGTGTGGCCGGACTATAACCACAGATCATTTAGCCGTCTATACGGCTGTCCGTTCGGTCATGCCGGGACGGCATAACGGCACATCGATTGCTCACTTCCACGGGCTCGTTCCGACGCACAGGATGGTTGCACGCGATGCGACGAAGGTCGTGTCGTTTGACTCCGCACCGACGAATGCTGCTGCCGAAAAATCATGACCGCCGCCCGACTCTATCCGATCTTTGCCGAGCTTGCAGAACGCGACGTGCTCGTCGTCGGCGGCGGCGCAGTCGCCGAACGGAAGGTCGCCGCGCTGCTCGAAACGGGCGCGCGCGTCACCGTCGGCGCGCCCGCATTTACGGAACAACTCGGAATTCAGGCGAAAAACGGCTCCATCTCGCTGATTTGCGGCAAATTCGCCGAGTCGTGGCTCGACCGGCCGTGGCTCGTCGTCGCGGCGACGTCCGATCGCGCGGTAAACGCTTCCATCGCCGCGGCCGCGCAGGCGCGGCGCATCTTCTGCAACGTCGTGGACGACGCAGAACTGTCGAGCTTTCAGGTACCGGCGGTAATCGACCGCAGACCGCTCGTCGTCGCGGTCTCGACTTCGGGCGCCGCACCGGTGCTCGCGCGGCTCGTGCGCGAGTCGATCGAACGTCTGCTCGATCCCTCGCTCGGCGCCCTGGCGGCGCTGGCCGACCGTTGGCGCGGACGCATCCGTGGGCGTTTCGCCGATCTCGGCCGGCGCCGCCGCTTTCTCGAACGCTTGTTTCAGGGCCGCGTCGCCGAACTCGTGCGTCGCGGTCAGATCGGTGCCGCGGAAGCGACGCTCGCGCGCGAACTCGACCGCCCCACCGACGTGCCGGCGCAGGGCTCGGTCGTGCTCGTGGGCGCCGGCCCCGGCGACGCCGGCCTGCTCACGCTGAAGGGGCTGCGCGCACTCAACGAGGCCGACGTGATCCTGCACGACCGGCTCGTCAGCGCCGACGTGCTCGCGCTCGCACGCCGCGACGCCGAACGCATCGAGGTCGGCAAGGAATCGGGCACGCATCACACGACACAGGACGGCATTCACGCACTGATGCTCGAGCACGCGCGAGCCGGCCGGCGCGTCGTGCGCCTCAAGGGCGGCGACCCGTTCGTATTCGGCCGCGGCGGCGAAGAACTGGAATTCTTGCAAACGCACGCTATTCCATTCGAGGTCGTGCCCGGCATTACGGCGGCGCTGGCCTGCGCCGCCTATTCGGGCATTCCGCTGACCCACCGCGATCATGCGCAGTCGGTGCGCTTCGTGACGGCGCACTGCAAGGCCTCGCTCGACACGCTGGACTGGGCCGCACTCGCGGCCGGGCGGCAGACGCTCGCGGTCTACATGGGCGTAGCCGGCCTCGATCGCGTGTGCGGCCGGCTCGTCGCGCACGGCCGCGCGGCGACCACGCCTGCAGCGCTCGTGGAGAACGGCTCGCGCGGAACGCAGCGCGTCGTGCTCGGCGATCTCGCCTCGTTGCCGCAGCTCGCGAACGCGTACGACGTGCGCTCGCCGGCGTTGCTGATCGTCGGTGAAGTCGCGGCGCTAGGCGCGCGACTGCACTGGTTCGGCGCAGCGCCGTTGACGCAGTTGCCGGGCGCGGTGCTGGCCCGGGCGGCGTGACCCCGTCTTCGCGGTTCGACCGCGGAGGAAGAGACAGTCCCTCTTTTGCTTTTTGCAATTAGCGATTCCCCATTCCCGTTTCCCGGCCGAGAACCATGATCTACGACTCGATCCTCGACACCATCGGCAACACGCCCATCGTCAAGCTGCATCGGCTGCCGCCCAAGCACGTCGATCTGTATGTGAAGGTCGAAGCGTTCAATCCGGCCGGCTCGGTCAAGGACCGGCTCGCGCTCGCGATCGTGCTCGACGCCGAACGGCGCGGCACGCTGAAACCAGGACAGACCATCGTCGAGGCGACATCGGGCAATACCGGCGTCGCACTCGCCGCGGTCGCGGCAGCGCGAGGCTATCCGTTCGTCGCGGTGATGACCGAGACGTTCTCGATCGAGCGGCGCAAGCTGATCCGCGCCTACGGCGGCAAGGTAATCCTGACGCCCGCCGCGGAGCGCGGCAGCGGCATGGTGCGCAAGGCCGCGGAACTCGCCGGGCGGCACGGCTGGTTTCTCGCACGCCAGTTCGAGAACGAAGCGAATCCGGCCTGGCACCGCAACACGACCGGCCCGGAAATCCTGCGCGATTTCGCCGGCAGGCGCCTCGACTATTTCGTCAGCGGCTGGGGCACCGGCGGCACGATCACCGGGGCCGGCGAAGTGCTGAAACTCGCGCGTCCCGACATCCGGATCGTCGCGAGCGAACCCGCCGGCGCGGCGCTGCTGTCGGGCCAGGAATGGAAGCCGCACAAGATCCAAGGCTGGACACCCGACTTCCTGCCGGCCGTCCTCAGCCGCACCATCGCCGATCGCATCCTGCCGGTGGAGGACCTCGTCGCACGCGATACCGCGCGCCGCCTGGCGGCGGAAGAAGGCATCTTCGCCGGACTTTCCTCGGGCGCCACGCTGGCCGCCGCGCTGAAGGTCGCCGACGAGGCCGAGCCCGGATCCACGATCCTCGCGATGCTGCCCGACACCGGCGAACGCTATCTGTCGACGATCCTGTTCGAAGGCGTCGCCGACGGCTCCGACGACGAGTGGCTCGCCTCCCTCGGCGAAGCCCAAGCCGCCTGAGTAGGGCGCAACAAGCGAAGCGCATAGCGCCGGCATTGCGGCGCATTGCGCCGACGTTCCGGCGCAATGCGCCATTTCCACAATGCGGCGCAACCGGATGGGCACCGCGCCCACTCACAAAAGAGCAAACACACCGCGCCTTTCGCCAACAATCCAACGGTGAGGCCGACGACGGACTCGGCGCATGCCCTTCGGTTATTGCGCCCCACGGTTTTGTGCTTCTGCCAGCCATTTGCGTCCGTCGACGACGCGGGAGTCGTCGGCGCCGAAGTTTTTTTCCCAGACGGGCAGCCAGCGCTCGATCAGCGTAATCATGTCGGCTGCGCGTTTCGGCTGCGCGGACAGGTTTTCGACGAGATCGAACGCGTACTTGCCGACGTTCACGTGCCCCGGCGTCAATGACTTTTCGGCCTCGGCGATGATCTCGCGCTGCAGCGTTTCCGCCTCGGCGCGCCGGTCGGTCTGCATCAGGAACATGCCGTAGGTCTGTCCATAGGGCAGCGCTCTCCAGGATTCCGCGGCGAAACGCGTGCGCGCGTCGGCGTAGATCGACTCGAATATCGCCTGTGCTTCCGCGGTCTTGCCGGTGAACTGGCGCTGACGCGCCTGATACACGCGGTGGGTGAGTTCGTTCTCGCTCGTCACGACGCCGACCCGGCGGTCGTACGCGACGATAGGATCGATCAGCGGCCCGGCCTCGTCGTAACGGCGCAGCTCCAGCAGCACGATGCCGGCCTGCAGCTTCGCGTACAGCGTTGCGGGATGATTCTCGCCAAGGCGTGCGTTCGAGATCGCGATCGCCGCATTGATCGAGGCCAGCGATTCCTCGAAGCGATCGAGCAGGCGCAGCGAAATCGCCTCGCGCTGCAGCCATTCCAGCGTGCGCGGATCGCCTTCGCCGTAATGCTTGCGCGCGCCGGCCAGCACTTCGCGCGCGACGACGAGCGTCTGCTCGTAGCGGTCGGTGTTCGCGTAGGCGCGCATGCGATGGTTCAGCAGATCGAAATGTTCTTCGCTCCAGTCGCCGAACACGGCACGCACGTCGGCCTCGATCGCGGCGAGGCGCCGCAATCCTTCGTCTTCCTTGCGATCCTCCACGTCGAGCGCGGAAAGCCCGACTTCGAAACGCAGCCGCGACGGATCGCGCGGCGAATCGCCGACGTAGCTCATGCCTTCGGTGAACACGCCGCGCGCGGCTTCCTCGTTGGTCGCCAGCAACAGCCGGCCGAGCAGCGCGCGCGAACGCAGCGTGTCCGGATCGCGCTGCCCGAAGCGCGCCGCGAGCACGCCGAGCGCCGCGCGCGCTTCTTCTTCCGCCGGCTGGTTCTCGCCCGCCAGGCGCAGGCTTTCGGCCAGCGCGCGACGCACGGCACCTTCGGTGCGCGGCTGACCGGCGAAGCGCTGCGCGACCGACGCGCGCGCCTGCACGAGGGCCTGGCCCATGCTCAGATCGAGCTTGCTGCGGAACGGGTTCGCCGAACGGATCACGTCGTCGGTCAGGAAGGTGCTGACCGCCGTTGCGATTTCGGCGTGCTCGGTCGCGCGATTGCGCTCGGCGCTCGCGATGCCGGCCTGCCACAGCGCGATGCCGAGCGATACGACGAGACAGACGAGCGTGAACACGGAGACCGCGACGCCGACGCGATGCCGGCGCACGAACTGCCGCGCGCGATAGCCGGCCGAGTCGGGCCGCGCGTTGATCGTGCGGCCTTCGAGCCAGCGGCGCAGGTCCGCGCCGAGCGCGCTCGCATTCGCGTAGCGCCGTTCGGGTTCGCGTTTGAGCGCCGTCAGCACGATGGTGTCGAGGTCGCCGGCGATCTGCCGCGCTTCGCGCTCGACCGGACGGCGTCCGTAGACCGCGTCGGACTCGCCGACCGTCGTCCGCCGCAATACCTGGCTCGGCCGCTCGATGACGCTCGTCGCGTCGTCGCCGAGTTCCGGCGCGTTCGCGTTGCGCCGGTGCGGCAGGCGTCCGCAGAGCAGTTCGTAGAGCACGACGCCGAGCGCGTAGACGTCGGTGGCCGTGCTGATCAGTTCGCCGCGGATCTGTTCCGGCGCCGCATAGGCCGGCGATAGCGCGCGCGCGCCGGTGCGGGTCAGGCCGTCCTCGGCGCTGTCGCTGAGGATCTTCGCGATGCCGAAATCGAGCACGCGCGGCTGGCCGTCGGCGTCGACGAGAATGTTCGACGGCTTGAGGTCGCGATGCACGACGAGCCGCGACTGCGCGTGCGCGACCGCGTCGCAGATCGCGGCCATGAGCTGCACGCGCTCGCGCGCGCCGAGCGCGCGATGGCGCGCGTAGTCGGTCAGCGGTTCGCCGGCCACGTATTCCATGGCGTAGTACGGCCGGCCTTCCGCGCTGACGCCGCCGTCGACGAGACCGGCGATATGCGCGTGATTGAGCTGCGCGAGAATCCGCCGCTCCTGCGCGAAGCGGCGCAGGATGTCGTCGGAATCCATGCCACGCTTGAGCAGCTTCAGGGCGACCTGCTGTACGAAATCGCCCTGCGTGCTTTCGGCGAGATAGACCTCGCCCATGCCGCCGCGGCCGAGCAGCCGCACGAGGCGGAACCGTCCGATCGACACGGGCGGCGGGCCGGCCTCGTCGACCGCGGCCTGCTGGCCCTGCGCGAGCGCGTCGACGACGGTCGGCGCCATCGCCTGCACGCCGCGATCGAGCACGCCGCTCGCTTCGGCGTCGGCGGCGAGCATCGCGACAAGTTGTTCGACGACGCCGGGATCTTCGCCCGCCTCGCGCAGCGCGGCGATCTTCGCGTCGCGTTCGGTCCGATCGCTGTCGGCAAGTTCGTCGAACAGTTCCGAGGCGCGGGCCCAGCGGCGTTGCGCGTCAGCGTTCATGGTCGGACTCCGTGGCGGATGCGATGGAACGGCGTCGCCGCGCGCGTTTCGATGCCGTTCGCGGCGCGGTGCGCGCGACACCGCGACGGCGCGTGCATCAGTCCTCGCCGTCGGGCAGCGCGTCGCCGCCGAGTTGCTGATGCAGGAACGCGCGCGCCTTGCGCCAGTCGCGCTTGAGGCTGCGCTCCGAGCGCGCGGTCAATGTCGAGATCTCGGCGAGTTCGAGGCCGCCGAAAAAGCGCATCTCGACGAGCGCCGCGAGATGCGGATCGAGCGCTTCGAGCTGGCGCAGCGCCTGGTCGAGCGCGAGCAGCTCCTGGTCGCGGCCGTTGTCGCCGGCATCGGCGATCTGCGAATCGAGTTCGGCCGCGATCGCGCCGCCGCCGCGCTTGCCGGCGACGCGCTGGCGCGCGTGGTCGATGACGAGCTGGCGCATCGCGCGTGCGGCGACCGCAAAGAAATGCTCGCGATCCTTGAGCGCGAGCGATTCCGGCTTCGCGAGCCGGAACCAGGCTTCATGCACGAGCGACGTCGCGCGCATGTCAGCGCGCATCCGTACGACCTGACGCGCGGCCAGCGCGCGCAGGTCGCCGTACACTTCGTTGAACAGCCGCCCGGATGCGGCGGCGTCGCCGGCTCGCGCCTGCGCAATCAGTTCGGTGACGTCCACCCGTATTGCCCTGTGCGCCGGCCCCGCGCCGAAGGTGCCACGACTGGCGCGGCACGGCAATGCGCCGGGCGCAGTACGGACGGTAACTGATGCGTGTGCAGGCTGGGGCCATACCGCGCCTCACGACGAATCGCGCGACGCGGGGCCATCCGCTTTCGCGATCGCCAGCCCGTGGGGGGGTCGGCAGGCACGCCTCCGGGAAAGCGCGGGCAACGCTCTCCCCAGTGCCTACTGCCCCCCTGTTTACTCGCCCTCGTCTTATGCCCGCCCGGGCTTCGCGACGAACCCGACCGCGAGCAGGCTCACGATCAGCAGCACGCTGTATTCCATGCCGTTGCGACCCAGGCCCACGACGAACCAGCCGGCCTTCGCATGCACGAGCGCGATGCCCATGAGGTAGATCGCGCTGTAGAGCAGACTCAGCGGAAACACTGCGCGCCCCAGCGCAAACAGCGGCGTGCCGAGTATCTCGACCGCGGTCACGGCTGTCGCGATGCCGAGACCGAACGGGAAGCCCAGGCCGTCGAGCCAGCTGCCGAACGGCACGACACCGCCGGAATACCAGCGCGCCCAGCCGTGCGCCGCGATCAGGCCGGCCAGCAGCACACGCAGCACGCGCAGCGCCGCCGCGGCGCGGCGCGCGTCAAATTCACCCATTTTCCACATTGCAGATTTCCCGCCCCGACCGGATTGAGCCGACCGGATCGATCAGAACCCGCCTGCATTGCCATGGCAAGACGAGGGCCGCCGCGACGGCCCGATGCTCAAGAACTGCAAAAATCCGCCGCGATCGTCGGATCAGGACGTGCCGCCGGCCTCCGCCGGTTTGGCCGGCGCGGCCGGCTTGTCCGCGGCTTCGACGGGCGGTGGATCGCAGGCCGCGATCACCTGCGCGCGCTGCGCCTCGATGCGCGCGCGCTCTTCAGGCGTGCCGGCTACCGGCGGCAGGTTCAGCGGCAGAGTCACGCGCGTGACGACCGGCGTCAGCGCCTGGTTCGATTTCGCCGCGGCATAGACGAGGCTGTCGATCGCCGTGGTCGCGACGATGCCGAGATCGCCGGCCGGCACGAGCTTTTCGAGCACGACGTCGCTGGTCGTGCCGTCGCTGTTGATCACGTAGCGCACGACTGCGCAGCTCGGCGCGTACAGGTTCACGCCGGTGTTCGGCTTCATCGCCTCCATCGCGTCGCTTGCGACGAGCCAGTATTTGCCGAGGTCCTTGGCTGCGACGGGACGCGGCGTGGTCTGCGCGGCGGCTATGCCGGTCGTCGCGGCAAGCAGAGAAACGGCGACGATGGCGCGGCGCAACGACAGGAACGGACGAAGCATCGGAGAGACCTGTTTCGGGGGAACGGAAGACGCGGCCGCGGCAGCGTGGACGCTCCGCATTGTCGCGCGTCCGTCGGCGCGATCACAACGCGGCCTGCCGTCGGTCCAACCCGTCACTGCAGCTCGCCGAGCCCTTCGACCGCGCCGCCGGCACCGACACGCAGCAGCTTCATCGTGTTCGTGCCGCCGAGGCGGCCGGTGTGGTCGCCGGTCGTGATGATGACGCGATCGTTTTCCGACAGCCGGCCGAGATTGAACAGGTGCTGGACCGCGGCACGCGTCGCATGCGCGGGGTCGACGCCGCGCGGATCGAATTCGATCGCGTAGACGTCGCGATACAGCTGCATGCGCCGGCGCGCCGGGGCGCTGCGCGACAGCGCGTAGATCGGCACCGCGGAGCGATAGCGCGACAGCCATTGTGCGGTCGCGCCCGATTCGGTCAGCGCGACGATCGCGCGCGGGTTGACCTGCGCGGACAGGAACATCGCCGACATCGCGATCGCCTGGTCGGTGCGATCGAGCCGATGCGTGCCGGCCTGGAAGCCTTCGAGCGGCTCGAACTGGCGCTCGGCGCCGAGACAGACGCGGCGCATCGCGGCGACGGCCTTGTCGGGATGCCGGCCGGCCGCGGTTTCCTGGCTCAGCATCACGGCGTCGGTGCCGTCGATGACGGCGTTGGCGACGTCGAGCACTTCGGCGCGCGTCGGAATCGGCGATTCGACCATCGACTGCAACATCTGCGTCGCGGTGATGACGACGCAGTTGCGCACCAGCGCTTCGCGGATGATTTTCTTCTGCAGGCCCGGCAGCTCGGCGTCGCCGATCTCCACGCCGAGATCGCCGCGCGCGACCATGACCGCGTCGGACGCATCGATGATCTCGCCGAGCACGTCGATCGCCTCGGCACGCTCGATCTTCGCGACCAGCGCGCCGTGCCCCGCGGCCGCGCGCAGCAGGCGGCGCGCTTCGTTCATGTCCTCGGCGCTCTTCGCGAAGGACACGGCGAGGAAGTCGGCGCCGAGTTCGGCGGCGAGCTTGATGTCGGCGCGGTCCTTGTCGCTGAGCGCCGCGATCGACAGTCCGCCGCCGAGGCGGTTCAGGCCCTTGCGATCCGACAGCGCGCCGCCGAACAGCACCTGGCAGCGCACTTCGGTCTCCACGACGTCGAGCACGGCCAGCGAGATCAGGCCGTCGTCGAGCAGCAGCGTGTCGCCGGTCTTCACGTCGTTGGGCAGGCCGAGATAGCTGACGCCGACGCGTGTCTCGTCGCCGGGCGCCGCATCGGCGCGACAGTCGAGCACGAACGGCTGGCCGGGCTCGAGCACGATCCTGCCCTTGGCGAATTTCTCGATGCGGATCTTCGGCCCCTGCAGGTCGGCGAGGATGCCGACTTCGCGACCGAGCGCCTCGGCCGTCTCGCGGACGTCCTTTGCGCGCCGCACGTGATCGGCAGCAGCGCCGTGCGAGAGGTTCAGACGGACGACGTCGACGCCCTCTTCGATGATGCGCTTGAGCATGCCGGGCGCGTCGGTCGCAGGGCCCAGGGTGGCGATGATCTTCGTGCGGCGGGTCTGCATGGGGCGTCGTTGTCGTCGTTGTGAGAATCCGCCAAAGCTAGCACAGGCAAACGCCGGGTTTGCGTCAGCGCCGCGGTCGGCCGAGCGCGCGTTCGAGCAGGTCGGCCAGCCGTGCCGCGGCCTGCTGCACGCGCTTCTCGGCAACCGGCCGCTGGCGAGCGAGCCAGGCGTCGTCGATGCGCCCGCCGTCGGGATAGACGTTGCCGTCGCGCACGATGCGGCACGACTCCTCGGCCCACTGCGCCGGACTGCCGGCCGCGGCCGACCAGTCGGTGCCGGCCGCGAGCGTCGCGGCGTAGTCCGGCCAGCGGCGCTGCGCGGATTTGAGGATCAGCGAATCCCAGACCGAATGCAGGTTCCAGTTCTCGCGGCCGTAGCGCAGCTGCACGCTGCTGCCGCCCTTGTCGCGGCGCGGACTCGCGTGCAGCGGCTGATGCACGTCGGCGACGAAATGCGTGACGAAGCGCAGCGCGTCGGCGCGTTCGGCACGCGGGCGCGAGCGGTCGGCGAGGATGTCCGTGTTGCGCGCGACCTGCGCCACCACGCACTCGCCGCCGCGGCAGTCGCGGCCGGCGTCATAGCGGCAGGCATCGCTGGAAAAGTTCACATAGTGCCATTTGCTGGTCGCTCGAAAACGCGCCGGGTCGGTGTCGCGCAGATCATCGGCCCAGACCGCGACGTCGACGAGCGTGCTTTCGTCGTCGGCCTGCAGCAGCGCGCGGATCTCGCGCCGCACCGGCTCGGATACGCGCTGCTGCGCCATGCCGGCGACGGTGGCGTGGCCGATCGGGCCCCAGGCGAGGGTGGGCGTGGCGGCGGTGAGGAGGAGCGCGGCGACGGTGAGATATCGGGCGAGCATAGGAATGAGTACATAGGAGTGAGAAAAGAGTGGCGCGATGGAATCTTCAGGCTGCGCGTTTACTCGTTTCTCACTTCTCTCCACTCGTCGCCCGCAATCACGGGCAACCGCAAAAACACTCGCCCCCGCTCATCCGCCGGCGGCAGCTTCCCGGCCCGGATATTCACCTGCAGCGACGGATACAGCAGACGCGGCGCGGGCAGCGTCGCGTCGCGTGCTTCGCGCTGCGCGATGTAGTCGGCTTCGCGCGTGTCGCGGCGCAGCTGGGCGTTGCCGCTGCGCTGTTCGACGAGGTCGATCTCGGCGCGCGGTTCGGCGTCGCGCGGCGGGTAGTCGTGGCACAGATACAGCCGCGTCGATTCGGGCAGGGCGTAGAGCTTCCGGATCGAGCGGTACTGCGTCGCCGCGTCGCCGCCCGGAAAATCGCAGCGTCCCGTGCCGGCTGCCGGCGAGAACACCGTGTCGCCGACGAAGACCGCGTCGCCGACACGATAGCTGACGCCGTCGCTGGTATGCCCGGGCGTGGCGAGCGCCTCGATCGTCAGCGCGCCGAGCGGCAGCGACTCGCCGTCGGCGATCAGATGATCGAAATCCGAACCGTCGGCGGCGAAGTCGTCACCGAGACCGAAGACCTGTTTCCAGTGCTTCTGCACGGCGACGATGCCGGCACCGATGGCGCTGCGCGCGGGATGGCCTTCGGCGCGCAGCGTGCGTCGCAGCCAGTCGGTCGCGGTCAGGTGATCGGCGTGTGCGTGGGTCTCGAGCAGCCATTCGACACGCAGGCGATGCGCGTGCACGGCCGCGAGAATCGCCTGCGCCGACTCGGTCGAGACGCGGCCGCCGGCCGCATCGAAATCGAGTACCGGGTCGATGATCGCCGCAGCGGTTTCGTCGCCGCCGCTCAGGAGATGCGACCACGTGTTCGTGGCCGCGTGGAAGAACGAATCGATCCGCATGGAGAGACAGGAAAGAGGGACGAGGAGTGAGAAACGAGTGGTTTGTCGCTCCACGCGTTCCTTTGCCCGACTTTCCACTGCTGCGCCGAAAAAGTGAAGAGGCGCGAAACTCGCAGGACTCGCGCCCGCCCGTTTCTCGCTTCATCTTTAGTCATTGCCCGCCATGCAGGGCACTCGCGAAACGACGAGGCGACAAAACCAGCGGAGCACCGCCCCACTCGTTTCTCACGCTTCGCTACTCGTCACTCGATTCAGTAGACGCCGTGCTCGAGCCGCATCAGTTCGCTGACGACGGCCTCGCGGTCGCCGACCATGAGCACTTCGAGCGGCGAGCGCTGGTTGAGGTGGTGGTTGCGCGAGCTGAACCAAGCCGAGGCGATGACGGTGTTGCCGAGCACGTGGGTCGCGAGCTGCGCGAGGCTGTCGTCGACGATGCGCAGCGTCTCGTAGAGCGCGAGCGCGCGCCGCGCGAAAGCTTCCTGCGCGGCCTGCAGTTCGCCGCGTGCCGCGCGGGCCTGGCGCGCGAGGTCGGCGAGCACGGCGTTGTTGGTCTGATGGGCAGGCACGCCGAGATGACCGGCGCTTGGCGGCGGCGCCGGACGGCCGAGCGACGGGGCGGGCGGCGTGACCGGCCGGGACACGGGCGGCGGCGTGGGACGGGCCTGCTGGGTCGGCGGCGTGATCGGCGCGCGCGGCGGCACCGGCGCATTGGGCGGTCGCGTAGGCGACGACGCAGAAGCCGGCACAGCGCCGGACTCGGGAAGGGTCGAAGGCCAGGTCGGGTTCCACGATCGCTGGGTCGACATATCGCCTCCAAACAGGGCCGCAGTTACCGGATCGACGTCGATGACGACGCCCGAACCGGCTACCAGAAACGATCGCGGACAGCCCCCGCCGATCCACCCCTAGAACGATCGCGGCGCTAGCTTAGCACCAGCGCCGTGATGAGGGCGTTCGCACGATAGCGCCGACGGAGGTCCCGGAAATGCGTTCTGGCGCACGAACCGCCGGGAATCGGACCGGCGGACGGGATTGGGCTGACGGACGGGGTCGGGGTCCCGGGAGGCTTTCCGGGTTCCGCTCCGCGGAACTGCCACTTCTGTCAGCGGCACGTTCAGGACGGCCAGAACCTGCGGTTCGGAGCGGTCGCCTTTCACCCCCTTGAACAGGACGGTTCCACTGTCCCCGCCTGCGCCGCGGTTGCCGATTCCCGATTCTCCATTCCCGCTACTTCAACACGTCGTCCAGGAACGCGATCGCCGTATCCGAACCCGACTGGCCGAGCCAGAACACGGCCTTCTGCTTGACCTCGCGCGGAAAGTCGCCGCGGATCACGGCGATCAGCGCCTTGTCGCCCTCGTCGTCGTCGAGTTGCGACAGGGCGAACACGGCCTGCTCGCGGGCCTCGGGATCGGTCTCGCGCCGGATGGCGGCGATGATGTCGGCGCCGGCGCGCGGGTCTTCCATCTGCGCGAGCCAGAACAACGCCTGGCCGCGAACCTCGGCGGAACGGTCCGAACCGGCGATCGCGAGGATGCGCGGATAGGTGCCGTGTTCGGCGGCCTGGGACAGCACGAACACGGCGTGCTCGCGGATGTCCGCGTCGGCGTCGTCGCGCGCATAACGCTCTACCGCGTTGACGCCTTCGGCGCCGCGCGCCTGCCCCATCCAGAACAGCGCCGCCTGGCGCTGCTTTTCGGGACGTTCGGGCGCGGCGAGATCGCGCAGCGCGGTCATCGCGACCGGCGTGGCATGCGACGCGAGCGCGGCGATGGCCTCGTCGTCGTCCTTCTTGCCGCGCTCGCGGCGCGCATGTTCGGCGAGCCAGTTCACGCTCGCGGCGGGATCGACGCCGTCGATCGCGCGCAAAGGTTCGGCGGTGCGCACCGGGCAGGTCGCCGAGAACGCGCGGATCTTGTCCACGACGCCGCCGCGCACGTGCGCGTAGACGACCAGATGGCCGGCATCGCCGCCGGTCGAACTGTTGATGTTCCACTGCCGGCCGTCGAGGTCGCAGCCGCGGCGGCTCACGACGTCGCCGTGGATGGTGTGGCAGCAGGAGTCGCCGGCGTCGGCGACGCGCGGCACCTGCCACGACACCCAGCCCTCGTTCGCGACGATGCGGCGCGACAGATCCTCGGCGGCGGAAACGAACGGCGCTGCGCCAAGCAGCAGCAATGCAAACACGATACGCATGGGAAATCTCCGGTAGTGGCCGCGCGACGGCGCGCAGGCGCCCGCCGCGCC
>NZ_DATIGT010000120.1:0-27662 GCF_035481375.1 Tahibacter sp. | reverse complement strand
GCCGGCGCAGCCGGTCGAGTGGCGGCGCGAACCGGTCGCCGCACCGGCGGCCTGGATCGAGCGCGCGCTGCGCAATCCGGCGCAGCACAAGCGCACGGTCGACGTGTACCGCTTCGAACGCAGCGCGACATCGACGACGCTGGGTCCGCGCGAGTTCGCGAACACCGGTCCGAACGCGGCCGACGACAGCATCGCGATAGCGCGCGACGCCGCGGCGACGAGCATTCCGGTGCTCGCCAACGACACCGACCCGGAGAACGATCCGCTGACGGTCGTCGGCACGTCCTCGCCGGCGCACGGCACGGTGACGTTTACCGCGGGTCAGGTCAGCTACACGCCGGCCGCGGGCTACGTCGGTACCGACAGCTTCACCTACACGATCAGCGACGGCTTCGGCGGCAGCGATACCGCGACGGTGACCGTCACGATCGGCAGCGGCGGCAATCGTCCGCCGGTCGCGGCGAACGACACCGCGCAGACGCCGCCGGCGACGCCGGTGCGCATCGCCGTGCTGGCCAACGACAGCGATCCCGACGGCGACACGCTGTCGATCGCGTCGGTCGGCACGCCGGCTCACGGCATCGCCGTGCGCAACGTCGACGGCACGGTGACCTACACGCCGGCCGCGGGTTTCGAGGGCAGCGACAGCTTCAGCTACGTGATCAACGACGGTCGCGGCGGCAACGCGACGGCACAGGTCGCGGTCACCGTGGCCGCCGGCGCGAATCGTCCGCCGGTCGCGCTCGACGATTCGATCGGCGTGCTCAAGGGCGGCGGGGTCGACATCCCGGTGCTGGCCAACGACAGCGATCCCGACGGCGACCTGCTGCGCGTGATCGCCGTGGAAAATCTCGGTCCGCACCAGGCGACGCTGACGATCAACGCGAACGGCACGATCCGCTTCGAGCACATCCACGGCACGAACGGGCCGGGCCGCATCCGCTACACGGTCACCGACGACAACGGCCACGAGGTCTCGGCCGTCGTCACGGTCAACGTGACCGAGATTCCGTAAGCCCATCGTTTCAGGGCTGCGACGACGCCGGCTTCATGCCGGCGTCGTCGTTTCAGCCGCGCGCGCTGAGCGCCTGCGCCCAGGCCGGAACCGGTGCAAGCTGCGGTCGCGACTCGCCGGCAGCCGCGCGCATCAGCGCGGCGCGGCGTTCGCTCCAGTGCAGCAGTTCCAGCGTGCCGTCGAGGTGTTCGACGAGCGCCGTGCAGTGCTCGACCCAGTCGCCGTCGTTCAGATACAGCACGCCGTCGTGTTCGCTCAGATGGCCGAAGTGAATGTGTCCGCAGATCTGGCCGTCGAGGCCGAGTTCGCGCGCCCGCGCGGTCGCGAGCGATTCGTAGCGGCGGATGTAGGCGAGGGCCTTGCCGATCCGCGATTTCGCGAGAATCGACAGCGCGTAGTAGGGCAGGCGCAGGCGCCGGCGCAGCGCATTGAGCTTGCGGTTGGCCAGACAGATCAGCCGGTACGCGTAGTCGCCGAACCAGGTCAGCCAGGTCTTGCCCTGGTGTTCCGGATCGAATTCGTCGCCGTGGCTGACGCGCAGGCGCTTGCCGTCGGCGGTGGTGTGGACGGTGTCGAGCAGGACCTCGATCGCGCCGATGGACTGGCCGGCCATGCCGCGGAAACGGCAGTCGTGGTTGCCCGGGATGTAGACGACGCGCGTACCGTTTGCGGCAATGTCGAGAAATTCCGCGAGCACTTCGCTGTGTCGCGCCGGCCAGTACGGCGCCAGTTCCATCGCCTCGAGATCGATGATGTCGCCGACGAGGTAGAGCTGGTCGCAGCGTGTCGAGCGCAGGAAATCGAGCAGAAAGTCCGCGCGGCAGTCGCGCGTGCCCAAATGAACGTCGGAAATGAAGATGCTGCGGAAGCGCAGGCGCTCCATGGCACGCTCTGGTAGTCAAGCCGGCGCAAGACTAGAACCGTCGCGTCTCCGTTGCGTTGCCGAACCGGGTCACGGCGATGACAGCGCCTGCCTGGCGAGCGGATGAATCGTCGCGAGCCAGCCGGCGTACTGGCGGCCCGACGGATGCAGACCGTCTTCGGCGAGCTGCGCGGCGTCGGCGCCGGCGTCGCGCGAAATCGCGCAGACGTCGGCCCAGGCCACGTGCTTCCGCCGCGCTTCCTCGCGATTGATCGCGTTGAACGCATCGAGTTCACGCGCGATGGTCGCGGACTCGCGGCCGGATTCGCGGCCGAAGCGCGTCACGCCCCAGTCGGGAATCGACACGACGACGACGCGTTCCGGACGCAGCCCCGCGAGTGCGATCGCACGCTGCAGCAGCGCGGCGAATTCGCGGCGGTAGTTGTCGAGATCGCGGCCGCGGTACTGATTGTTGACGCCGATCGACAGACTCACGAAGTCGTAGGGCGGCACAAGCGTGGCCGTGTCCATGCCGGCCGAGAGTTCGTCGGTGGTCCAGCCGGTCGTCGCGACGATCTGCGGATCGCCGATCGCGATGCCGTCGGCGCGCAGGCGCGCGACGAGCTGCTGCGGCCAGCGCTGCTCCGGTGCGACGCCTTCGCCGATCGTGTAGGAATCGCCGAGCGCGAGATAGCGCAGCGGTTCGGCGTCGTCACTCGAGAGGCCGGCCGCCATGCCGGCGAGCAGCAGCTCAGGCCACATGACGCGCCGGCGCGCCGCGTGCGGCGATGCGGCCGAGGCAGCGGTCGATGCGCGTGAACACCTCGTCGATCTCGCCCGGCTGCGGCAGCAGGGTCATGCGGAAGTGATTGCGTTCGCGGATGTTGAAGCCGCCGCCCGGCACGACCAGCACGCTTTCGGTCTCCAGCAATTCGAGCGCGAAGTCTTCGTCGTCGAACTTGTCGAGACGCTGCGTGCGCACCGACGGGAACGCATACAGCGCGCCCTGCGGCGCGATCACATCGAGGAACTCGCTGCGCGCCACGCCGTCGATGACGGCACGTCGTGCCGCATGCAGCCGGCCACCGTCGCGGACGAGTTCGCTCATGGTGTCCGGGCCGTTCAGCGCGGGCTCGATCGCCCATTGCGTCGGCACGTTCGCGCAAAGGCGCAACGCGGAAAGAAGATCCAGCGCGGCGCGGAATTCGCCGAACTTCGCCGGCGCGCCCGACAGGCTGATCCAGCCGACGCGGTAGCCGCAGGCGCGATGCATCTTCGACAGGCCGCTGTAAGTGATGCACGGCGTTTCGCCGGCCAGTGCGGCGAGCGGATGGAACTCGGCGCCGTCGTAGAGGATGCCATCGTAGATTTCGTCGGACAGCAGCAGCAGGCGATGACGCTCGGCGACCTGCACCAGCGCCTGCAGCAGCTCGCGCGGATAGACCGCGCCGGTCGGATTGTTGGGATTGATCAGCACGAGTGCGCGCGTGCGCGGCGTGATCAGGGCTTCGATCTCGTCGGGATCGGGCAGATGGTCGCGCGACGCCGGACACGGGTAGTAGCGCGCGCGTCCGCCGTTGAGTACGGTCGCCGCGCTCCAGAGCGGATAGTCCGGGCTCGGCAGCAGTACTTCCTCGCCGCTGTTGAGCAACGCGCGCAGGGTCAGGTCGATCAGTTCCGACACGCCGTTGCCGATGAATACGTTGTCGGCGTGCGCACCGATCGCGCCGCGGGCCGCTTCGCGGGCGGCGATCGCTTCGCGCGCCCCCTGCAGACCCTGCTGATGACAGTAGGCCTCGCTGCGATGCAGGTTGGCATTGATGGTGTCGCGCAGATGCGCGGGAACGCTGAAACCGAACAGACCGGGGTTGCCGATATTGAGGCGCACGATGTGGCGGCCTTCGGCTTCGAGCTCGCGGGCGCGTCGCGACAGAGCCCCGCGGATCTCGTAACGAACATCACCGAGACGGGAACTGACGGGAACGGTGCGCTGCGGCATTGCGGTGGGTCCTTTTCGAGTCGCCGCATCCTAGCGGCTGATCGGCGAATGTCCAAACAACGGTCCGTCACATTTATGGCAAAAAACCGGCGCTTTGCTGCGTTGCGTCGGACGGTGCGCGACCGCGGCGTCGCCTGGCGCAACCTTTGCTGCCGCACGCGCATCAGAGGGACCTGCATGTCTGGAAATACGGTCGGGAATGTTTTGCGGCTCGCGGGCTGACCCGGTCATTTCTGCGTTCGGCGTCGGTGGCCTGATCGGTCCGGGCTGCCGCGAGCATTCCTGCCGAGGCAGCCGGAAGTCATTGTTTCTTCCGGCAGTCGTGGTCCGTAACACCGGCTCGCTACGATGGACTTGACCGTTTCGAAACTAGTGTTGTAGTCTACTACAACACTATCTCAATAGAGATCGCCATGAAGACGTCTGTTTTTGCCTCCCTGATCCTGCTGTCGGCCGCCGTAGCGGGGCCGCTGCTGACCGGCTGCGCCGGCGAGGCTCAGTCGACGACCGCCGCCGAGAAGCCCAAGGCCGAAGAGCCGAAGGCCGAGGTGATCCCGGTCGAAGTCGCTGCCGTCACCCAGGGCGATATCACCGCACGCTACGCCGGCACCGCGACGCTCGAAGCCGAGCGCGAAGCCAAGGTCGTCAGCGAGATCGGCGGCGTCGTGCTGTCGCTGGGCGCCGAAGAAGGGCAGTTCGTCCGCAAGGGCCAGGTGCTGGCCAAGCTCGACGCCGAGCGCCACGCCGTGCTGCTGCGCCAGGCCGAAACCGAACTCGAGCGCCTGAAGCATCAGGATGCGCGCAACGAAAGCCTGTTCCAGCGCCAGTTGATCGCGCGCAATACCTACGAGCAGAACAAGTCCGACCTGACCACGCGCAAGGCTGAAGTGGACCTCGCGCGTCTGAGTCTGTCCAAGTGCGCCGTCATCGCGCCGTTCGATGGAGTCGTCACGCGCCGCTGGGTCAAACAGGGCCAGCTGCTCAAGGTCAACGAGGTCGCGTTCGAGATGGCCGATTTCCGCGAACTCAAGGCGCGCCTGCGCGTTCCGGAGCGCGCGAGCGCCGCGCTGAAGCCTGGCCAGATCGTCGACTACCACGCCGACGCACTGCCGGAAGAGCGTTTCAGTGCCGAAGTCGAGCGCGTCAGCCCGGTCGTCGATGCCGCCAGCGGCACGGTGGACATCGTCGTGGCCGTCGACAACTCCAGCGGCAAGCTGCGCCCGGGCCTGTTCTCGCGACTGGACATCGCCTACGACAACGTGGCCGCGGCGATCCTGGTCCCGAAGACGGCACTGCTCACCGGCGACCGCGACAACAGCGTGTTCGTGATCCGCGACAACAAGGCGCAGCGCGTCGCGATCAAGCTCGGCTACGAGTCGGGCAACAACGTGCAGGTGCTGCACGGTCTGAGCCCGGGTACCGACGTCGTCGTCGCCGGCCAGAGCGCGCTCAGCGACGGCAGCGAAGTCGAAGCCCTGCGTGCCGAAGCGAAGAAGGCCGACGTCGTCGCCAAGCGCTGAGCCGCGCGTCCAGCAATTCCACCGCAGCCCGGCCTCGGGCTGCGGTTAGAATCCGCCCCATGCTGACCCCGGAACTCCGTGCGCGCCTGGCCCGTATCGGCTGGAGCGACGCCATCGTGCTGCCCGAGGACGTGCCGTCCGGCCATCTGCCGGCGCGCGTCATCATTCAACATCGCAACGGCTATGTCGTTCATGACGGCGCCAGCGAGTTCACGGTGCAGCCGGCGCCGCGCTTCCTCAAGCGCAGCCTCGATCCGGTCGAGCGACCCGCGGTCGGCGACTTCGTGCTGCTCAAGCCCGGCAAGCCGGCGCAGATCGAGACCGTGCTGCCGCGCCATGCGACGTTGTCGCGCGCCGCGGCCGGCGAGCGCTATCAGCGCCAGCTCATCGCGACGAACGTCGACAGCGTGCTCGTGCTCATGGGCCTCGACGGCGACTTCAACCCGCGCCGGCTCGAACGCTATCTCGCGCTGATCCAGGCATCGGGCGCGACCTGCGTCGTCGTGCTGACGAAGGCCGACCGTCACGACGACCTCGATGCGCTGCTCGTCGATGTCGGCGAAGTCCTGCCGCCGGACATCATCGTCCACGCGGTCAACGCAAAGGACCCGGACAGCGTCGCCGTGCTTCATCCCTATCTCGGCACCGGTCGCACTGCCGTGGTCGTCGGATCCTCGGGCGTCGGCAAGTCGACGTTGACCAACACATTGCTCGGCGAGGAACGTCAGGCGACCAAAGCCGTGCGCGAACACGACAGCCGCGGCCGGCACACGACGACGTTTCGCGCATTGATCCCGCTGCCGCAGGGCGGCTGCCTCATCGACACGCCGGGCATGCGCGAGCTCAAGCTGACCGGCGAGGAAGACCTGCAGGCCGGCCAGTTCGCCGACATCGACAGCCTCGCCATGCAATGCCGCTTCGGCGACTGCGCGCACCAGTCCGAGCCCGGCTGTGCCGTCCGTGTCGCGCTCGACAGCGGCGAACTCGATCCCGAGCGCTGGGCAAACTATCAGAAACTGCGCGACGAACTGCAGGCGCAGGCGAGCAGCCTCGAAGCGCAGCTCAAGCGCAAGAGCGAAGCCAAGGTGCTGAACAAGGCGCTCGGCAAGCGACTCAACGAGAAATACGGGCATCGGTAGGTCGGGGTGAGCCGCAGGCGAACCCCAACATCGTGGTGACTCTGCTACGAAGAACCCGTGGCGGAGAAAAACGCGCCACGCCATTTCGCCTGCCAAACAACGACTCGCTCCGCCCGGCGTTCGCCGGGAGCGGGCGTCTCGACGGCGGGCTTCGCCTGCGGCTCAGCGCAACCTACGGTTTCCCGCGCTTCTCCACGCGCCGCACGAGCTTCAGCCCGCTCCAGGTCGCATCGACCGCGCAGACTTTCACATCGACGAGGCCACGCGGCAGCGCGAGTTCGCGGATGCCGTCCTCGGTCAGGTCGGTCGCGATTTTCGACGCCTTCTTGGGCCACGAAATCCAGATCATGCCGCGGTCGTCGAGATGCGGATCGAGCGCGGCGAGCGCCGCGTCGAGTTCGGTGCGCGAACGCACGAAGGCGTGGGCGAAATCGAATGCACCGGCGCGCGTGCGCACGTCGCAGCTCGTGAGATCGAATGCGGTCAGCGTCGCGTAGTCCTCGGGCGCGCCGCGCAGCACGACGCGCAGACCTGCCTTCAGACCGAGCTTTTTTGAAAGTGGGGTGCCGGAATAGCCGGCGCTGGCCTGAGTTGACACCTGTCACCTCCAATTGCTGATCGGCGGCCCTGTCGGCGCCACGGCGCACGCGGCAGTCTATGGCACACTTCGCCGTTGCGGCGAGCGGAAAGCCCCGCGATTGCCGCAATCGACCTCACGCAGGACATGGTGGAATCGTGGACAACACCGAAATGCTCAAAGAGCTGCGCATCGATCGCAGCGCGCCGCCGCCGGAGCCTTCCCGCAAGGGACGCTGGATCGGCGTAGGCATCGCTCTTCTCGTCGTCGCCGCTGCCGGCGCATGGTTTGCGCTCGGCCGCGGCACCACCTGGGTCGTCGCGACGGCCGTCGCGCAGCCGATCACGCCGGCCGTCGCGGCCAGTTCCTCGGTGCTCGACGCGAGCGGCTATGTCACGGCAAGGCGCCAGGCGACGGTGTCGGCGAAGGTCACCGGCCGCGTTGCGGAAGTGCGCATCGAAGAAGGCCAGACCGTCGCGGAAGGCGAAGTGCTTGCGCGACTCGATCCGGTCGACGCACAGGCGCAGCTCGACCAGGCGCAGACCCAGCTCGACGCGGCGCGCGCGCAGCTGACCGAGCACAAGGTGCAGCTCGCGCGCGCCGAACGCGATCTGAAGCGCCAGCAGGATCTCGTCGCGCGTAAGCTGACGAGCCAGCAGCTCAGCGAAAACGCCGCGACCGACGTGGCCGCGCTGAAAGCGCGCATCGCCGCGCAGGAGCGCCAGATCGCCGTCGCGCAGAGCGGCGTCGACATGGCTCGCGTCAATCTCGACAACACCGTCGTCAAGGCGCCGTTTGCCGGCGTCATCACGGTCAAGGCCGCGCAGCCCGGCGAAATCGTGTCGCCGATGTCCGCCGGCGGCGGCTTCACGCGCACCGGCATCGGCACGATCGTCGACATGAATTCGCTCGAGATCGAAGTCGACGTCAACGAGTCCTATATCGGCCGCGTGCAGCCGGGACAGCCCGTCGAAAGCACCTTGAACGCCTATCCGGACTGGAAGATTCCGGGGAAGGTCATCGCGATCATTCCGACCGCCGATCGCGGCAAGGCCACGGTCAAGGTGCGTATCGGCATGGATGTCAAAGACGCGCGCATCGTGCCGGACATGGGCGCGCGCGTCGCGTTCCTCGGCGACGCCAAGCCGGTGCAGGGCGAAGCGCCCAGGCCGCTGCCGGGCGTGCTCGTGCCGAGCGACGCGATCAAGAACGTCGGCGACGCGTCGCTGGCCTACGTCGTCAAGGACGGTCGTCTCGAAGAACGCAAAGTCACGCTGGGCCAGAGCCTGTCGAGTTCGCGCCAGGTGCTCAGCGGGCTGGCCGCCGGCGAGCGCGTCGCGCTCGCGCCGCCCGACGGCGTGAAGACCGGCGACAAAGTCGAAACCAAGACCCAGTGACGCGCGCGCCGCGCGCTGTCCGCCCATTCGCAAGATTCCCTGCCTTCGAACCGGAGCCCATCATGAGCACCCTCATCAGCATCCGTGACCTGACCAAGAGCTACACGCGCGGCAAGCAGAAAGTGGAAGTGCTGCACGGACTGACGCTGGATATTCCCAAAGGCGACTTTGTCGCACTGATGGGGCCGTCGGGCTCCGGCAAGACCACGCTGCTGAACCTGATCGGCGGGCTTGACCAGCCGACCTCGGGCGAGCTGTCGATCGACGGCAAGCGCATCGACAAGTTCAGCAGCGCCGAACTCACGAGATGGCGCGCCACGCACGTCGGCTTCGTGTTCCAGTTCTACAACCTGATGCCGGTGCTGACGGCCGAAGGCAATGTCGAGCTGCCGCTGCTGCTGACGAAACTGTCCGCGGCGCAGCGCAAGAAGAACGTCGCGATCGCGCTGCAGGTCGTCGGCCTCGGCGAGCGCGGCAAGCACAAGCCGCGCGAACTCTCGGGCGGTCAGGAGCAGCGCGTCGCGATCGCACGCGCGATCGTGTCCGACCCGGACCTGCTGGTCTGCGACGAACCGACCGGCGATCTCGACCGCAAGACCGCCGATGAAATCCTGACTCTGCTGCAGACGCTCAATCGCGAGCACGGCAAGACCATCGTCATGGTCACGCACGATCCGCGTGCGGCCGAATACGCGAAGCGCACGCTGCACCTCGACAAGGGCCAGCTCGCCGAGCAAGCGGCGCACTGAGCGCGACGGAGCCCATCCCATGACCAAGACCGGTTTCGTGCTTGCGAACCTGTTTCGCAAGAAAACCCGCACCGTGCTCACGCTGCTCTCCGTGATCATGGCTTTCCTGCTGTTCGGCCTGCTGCAGGCCGTCAACGTGATGTTCAATGCAGGCTCTGATTTCGTCGGCGCGACGCGCGTCGTCGTCCAGGCGCGCGTGTCGTTCACGCAGTCGTTGCCGCTGCGCATCCTGCCCGAACTCGAAGCCGTTCCCGGCGTCGACAAGGTCATGTTCCAGCAGTGGTTCGGCGGCGTGCATGGCGAGAACACGCAGATCTTCACGTTCGCGGTCGATCCCGCGCGCATCCATGCGGTCTATCCCGAATACGTGATGGACGACGCGAGCTGGACGGCGTTCGCGCAGACGCGCACCGGCGCGATTGTCGGCCGCATGCTCGCGAACCAGTACAACTGGAAGGTCGGCGACAAGCTGCCGCTGAAGTCGAACATCTTTCCGCAGAAAGACGGCAGCAAGGACTGGGCGTTCGACATCGTCGGCATCTACGACGGCAAGGACGAGCAGTGGCAGCGCCAGACCAACGCGGTATTCATCAACTACGAATACTTCAACGAGTCCAACCAGTTCGGCAGCGGCGCTGCCGGTATCTACGTGCTGCGTCTTGCCAACAGCGACGTCGCGCAGAGCGTGACCGAGGCGGTCGACAAGAAGTACGAGAACTCGCCCGACGAGACCAAGAGCCAGACCGAGAAGGACTGGCAGGCAGGCTTCGTCAAGCAGATCGGCGATGTCGGCCTGCTCGTTCGCTGGATTCTGTTCGCGGTGTTCTTCACCTTGCTGCTCGTCGTCGGCAACACGATGGCGCAGAGCGTGCGCGAACGCATTCCGGAACTCGCCGTGCTCAAGACGCTGGGTTTCTCCGACGGCACCGTGCTCGGATTCGTCATGGCCGAAGCCGTCGCGCTCTGCGCGATCGGCGGACTGATCGGCATGGGCGTCGCGACGCTGCTCGGCATCGCGATCCAAAAAACCATCGGCGCGTTCCTGCCGATCAGCGTCGACGGCTCGGTCTGGACGACGGCCCTGATCGCCATCGCGCTGATGAGCGTGGCCGTGGGCCTGCTGCCGGCATTGCGCGCGCAGCGCCTGAAAATCGTCGATGCCCTCGCGGGCCGCTAACGGAGTGCCGACATGCTGAGCCAGATCACTGCCATTACCGGCATCAACCTCAAGAGCATTCCCGAACGCTGGGGACCGTCGCTCGTCATCGTCGTCGGCCTTGCCGGTGTCGTCGCCGTGTTCACCGCGCTGTTCGCGATGGCGCAGGGTTTCGCGAGCACGCTGGCCGACCGCGGCCGCGACGACGTCGCGCTGATCCTGCGCGGCGGATCGAGCGATTCCGAACTCAACTCGGTGCTCACGCGCGAAGTCGCCACCTTGATCACACAGGCGCCGGGCATCCGTCGCGGCGCCGACGGCAAGATCGAAGCGGCCTCCGAACTCGTCGTCATCTCCGAGCTGCCCAAGAAAGGCGAGCCGACGCCGGCGCCGGGCAAGCGTGCCACCGGCGTCAATGTGACGTTGCGCGGCGTCGAGCCCACCTCGTTCACGCTGCGCCCGAACGTGCGCATCACCGAAGGCCGCATGTTCCAGACGGGCCTGCGTGAAATGATCGTCGGACGCGGAGTCATCACCGCGTTCGAAGGTGCCGAGATCGGCAAGGTCGTGCGCATGCGCGGGTCCGACTGGACCGTCGTCGGCATGTTCGAATCCGGCGACGCGAGCGAAAGCGAAGTGTGGGTCGACCTCGGCACGGCGCAGACGACGTTCCGTCGCGGCGGCAGCATCAGTTCGGTGCTCGCGCAGCTCGACGGCGACGGCGCGATGGACAGGCTAAAGGCGTCGCTCGCGGCCGATCCGCGGCTGGCCAGCGACGTGACCACGCAGCGTCAGTACCTCAGCGCGCAGACCAAGCAGTTCCGCGCGATGATCCAGACGCTCGGCGTGTTCCTCGTCATCGTCATGGGGCTCGGCGCGATCTTCGCGGCGTTGAACACGATGTATGCGGCCGTGGCGGCGCGCTCGCGCGAAATCGCGACCTTGCGTGCGATCGGCTTCGGCGGGATGCCGGTGCTCGTATCGGTCATGGCAGAAGCGCTCGTGCTGTCGGCGCTCGGCGGCCTCGTCGGTGCGACGATCGCGTACCTGCTGTTCAACAACGTCTCGCTGTCGACGCTCGGCGCGAACTTCACGCAGGTCGTCTTCAGCTTCAAGGTCACGCCCGGACTCGTCGGCGTCGGCCTCGTGATCGCGGTCGTCATCGGCTTTCTCGGCGGCCTGCTGCCGGCCGTGCGTGCCGCGCGTCTGCCGATCACGACGGCACTGCGCGAGCTGTAAGCCTCAATTTCTTGCTGACCTGCAACGCCCGTCGCGGACTTCTCCGCGGCGGGCGTTATCATTTCCGGTCCGCACAATCGAACCGCAAGGCTGCAATGAAGCTCGATCTGGGATGTGGCAACCGCAAGCGCGAAGGATTCATCGGTGTGGATTCATCGCCGGACTGCGGCGCCGATGTCGTGCACGACCTTACGCAGATGCCCTGGCCGTTCGACGACGCCAGTGTCGACGAGGTCCATTCCTCGCACTTTCTCGAGCACCTCGACGGCGCCGAGCGCATGGCCTTCATGGACGAGCTCTACCGCGTCATGAAGCCCGGCGCGAAGGCGCTGATCATCACGCCGTACTGGACCAGCGTCGGCGCGATCCAGGATCCGACGCACAAGTGGCCGCCGATCGCCGAGCAGTCGTATTTCTACTTCAACGCCGAAGCGCGGCAGCGCCTCAACGTCGCGCACTATCCGATCCGCTGCGATTTCGACCTGGCCTTCGACGGCACGCTCGCGCCCGGCATGGAACAACTGCCGCCGCCGCAGCAGGCGTACGCGAAGAGCCATTACTTCAACACGGTGTTCGAACTGCGCGCGGTACTGACGCGGCGCTGACGGCGTCGCGGCGACGAATGCAGCTGCGCAGGGCCGGCGACGTTCCGGCTTCGTCGCGTCAGTTCTTCGTGTCGCGCGCCAGCGTGATGATGGCCACGCCGCCGAGGATCACGGCCATGCCGACGATGTCGAGCGCGTGTACGCGCTCGTTCGCGAGCAGTGCGCCGACCAGCACCGCGACCGGCGGATTCACGTAGGCATAGCTCGTCGCGAGCGCAGGCCGCACGGTGCGCAGCAGATACAGGTAGGCGCTGAAGCCGATGATCGAGCCGAACACGGCGAGATAGGCGAGCGCGAGCGTCGCGCGCAGGGTCGGTGCTTCGGGCAGGCCATTGCCGTTGAGCAGAGCAAGAATGGTCAGCGCCACGCCGCCGGTCAGCATCTGCGCGGCGGTGTTCATCATCGGCTCGGGCATGTCCTGGCGCTTGGACCACAGCGAGCCGAACGCCCAGCTCGCGGCCGCGGCGAGCAGCGCGATCGCGCCGAGGCGGGAGCCGGCGAGATCGCCGCCGAGGTTCAACAGGATCACGCCGGCGAAACCGACGAGCAGGCCGATGAGTTCGAGCTTGCGCGGCCACTGGCCGAAAAATGCGCCGAACACGGCCGCGAACAGCGGCATGCTCGCAACCGCGACCGCGGCGAGCCCCGACGACACGCTCTGCTGCGCCCAGCAGACGAGACCGTTGCCGAAACCGAGCAGCAGAGTTCCGGTGATCGCGCAGTTGCGCCACTGCAGCCGGCTCGGATTCGGCGCACCGCGCCAGCGCAGGAAGGCGTAGAGCGCCGCGCCCGTGATGAGGAAGCGCAGTGCCGCCATCGTGAACGGCGCATAGCTCTCGAGCCCGATGCGGATCGCGAGATAGGTCGAGCCCCAGATCAGGTACAGCGATACCAGGGCCAGCGGTATCAGCAGGCGCGGCGAAAAGCGCGGCGCGTCGGCGCGGACTTCGGCGATCGTGTCGGTCATGGCTTCGCGGGAATACGGCCCCCCGTCCCCAGCCATCGCATGCTATGACGCGCTGCGGATACCGCTACAGCACCACTGCTCATATCGCACGCGGTGCCACTTCCGCTTCGCGCGCGAGCAGCCGCTGCTTGCGCGACAGGCCCCAGCGATAACCACCGAGCGTGCCGTCCTCGCGTACGACGCGGTGACACGGAACCATGATCGCGAGCCGGTTCGTCGCGCAGGCGCGTGCGACGGCGCGCACCGCGCGCGGCGAACCGATTGCTTCGGCGATCGCGCTGTAGCTGCGTGTCTCGCCGCGCGGAATGCGCGTGAGCGCCTGCCAGACGCGCCACTGGAATGCGGTTGCGCGCAGATCGAACGGCGGCAGCGGCGTGTCGGTCGCATCCGTCGCGTCGCTCCAGCCGAGATTCGCGTGCACTTCGGCAATGACGCGCGCGAGCCACTCGTCGCGGCCGGCGTCGACGCGCTCGCGCTGTGCGGCCGGGAACTCGTGGGCGAGTTCGGTCAGCAGTTCGTCCTCGCTCGCGCCGATCAGGATCGCGCAGATGCCGCGTTCCGTCGCCGCGACCAGCAGCTCGCCGAGCGGCGTGGCCAGCGTCGTATAGCGCAGCGTCGCACCCGCGCCGCCGCGGCGGTAGTCGGCCGGAGTCATGCCGAGCAGCGTGTCGCTCTTCTCGTAGACGCGGCTGCCGGAACCGAAGCCGGCGGCATAGACCGCATCGGTCACCGAGGGGCTTTCCCGCAGCGCGGTCTTGAGCCGCGCCAGGCGCCGGCTCGCGGCGAGTTCGGCCGGGCTCATGCCGTAGCGTGCGCGAAAACGCCGCTGCAGGTGGCCGGCGGAGAGGCCCACTTCCTGCGCGAGTTCCTGCAGGCTCGGCGCCTCCTCGGTGTTGCTGATGAGTTCGTGCGCCCGCGCGATCGGGTCGTTCGTGCCCAGTGACATGGCGGCGGATTCCTCGTTGCGACGGGGCACAGTCTGCGCGCGCGGCCCCGCGCCGGCCATCCGCATCTTGCGCGGCGCGGCGTCGGAATCCTCCGGTGCGGGCGTCGGATTCCGCGCGACTATCCGGCGCTCGCCTTCACGGCCGGCGGCTCGTGCTTCAGGACGCCGAAGAGCCCGCTTGCCTGCGCCGCGGGTCGCTGCGACAGCCGGTCGCGATAGCGGATCAGGTGGGGCCACCCGTCGAGCGCGCGGCAGAAGCTCAGCAGCACCAGTTCATGCCCGAGCACGATGTCAGGCAGCGTGAAGCGATCGCCGACGACATAGTCGCGATCGGCCATATGCGCCTCGATCACCTGCAGCAGCGGTTCGGCGACCCTGATCGCCGTGGCGCGCTTCTCGGGATCCGGGCGCAGCACGGTGTAGTTCAGCACCTGAAATCCGGCGGCATCGAGGTCCGACGCGCCGACAAACAGCCAGCTGAGCCAACTCGCGCGCAGCGGCGAATCCAGCGGCGGCACCAGGCCGCTTTCGGGATGCTGCTCGGCGAGGTACTGGCAGATCGCGACCGACTGCACCATGGCGCCCTGGTCGGTCTCGACCAGCGGCACGCGGCAGAACGGGTTCTTCGCACGGTACGCCGCTTCGCGATGTTCGCCGGCGATGTAGTTCAGCCCGACTTCCTCGACGGGCACGCCGAGTTCGTGCGCGGTCCAGCGCACGCGGGCGGCGCGGTCGAATGGTGCGAATGAGTACAGCTTCAGTGGTGCGTTCATGGGTGTCCTGGAGTCGTCCCGGTGAATCGTGGGTGTCCTCGAGTCTGCAGTGAATCGTGGGTGTCCTCGATTCCTGTTGGGTGTCCTCGATTCCTTCCTCGATTCCCCGTCCTCGAGTCACTCGAATCAAGGTCGGCACCGTCGCCGGGCGCCGTCGAATCGACATCATGCTGCGCGCCGCTCCGCGAACCAGTGCCGCACCCGTCAGCGCAGCGGCCGTATCCGCCGTACGGGGCTTGCTGCACGGTGCCGTGCAGTTGTAATGCTCTGCCGTTATATTCCCGCGATGTCCGGGCCATGGTGTCCGGAAATGGCCCGGTTTGCTGCGGACACGCGAACCGGCCGCGACCTCCACGGCGGAGGCGCAAGCGGGCTCAACGGCTCATATCACGGACCGGATACCTCCGGTCGTTCTTTGTCGGGTTCGCGCCGGATGCGCGGCTCCGTCTTCAGACCAGGGGATTCATCCGATGTCGTTTCGCTTCCGGGCCATCGGCGGCGCGGCGTTCGCGCTGCTGTCGGGCTTCGCTACGTCGGCCGTTGCCGACACCGCGGTTTTCATCAACGAAATCCACTACGACGACAGCACCGGTGCCGGTGACGTCGGCGAGTCCGTCGAAGTCGTCGCGCCGATCGGCGTCGACGTCAGCAACTGGCGTGTCGTGCTCTACAACGGCAACACCCAGGGCAACGCGACGGTCTACGACGACGATCTGCTGTCGACTGCCGCGTCGACCACCTGCGGCAGCAAGCAGATCAGGGTGCTGAGCTATCCGACCAACGGCGTGCAGAACGGCGAGCGCGACGCGGTCGCACTCGTCGACGATGCCGGCACCGTCGTGCAGTTCCTCAGCTACGAAGGCACGACGACCGCGGGCGCGGGCCCGGCGCAGGGAATGACCAGCGTCGACATCGGCGTCGCCGAAACCAATTCCACGGCGCCGGGAACGTCGCTGCAGCTCAGCGGCACCGGCAGCGACTACGGCCAGTTCGCCTGGCAGGGCAGCGCGGCGAACACCTTCGGCGCCTGCAACAACAACCAGAGCTTCGGCCCGCCGGTCGACGTCGCGCCGACCGTCAATTCGACGACGCCGGCCAACAATGCGACCGGCCAGGCCAACAATGTCAACGTCACCGTGACCTTTAGCGAGCCGGTCACGACGACCAGCGCGTGGTTCACGCTGTCGTGCACGACCAGCGGCACGCACTCGGCCGTGTCCACGGGCACCGGCAACACGCGCACGTTGAACCCCGATGTGGATTTCGCGAGCGGCGAAACCTGCACGCTGACGGTGATCGCCGACCAGGTCGCTGACCAGGACGGCACGCTCGACGAAATGGCCGCCGACTACAGCGCGAGTTTCAGCACCGCCGGCGACCTGCCGCCGGGCGTGGCGACGACGACGCCGGCCAACAACGCGCACGGCTTCCCGGGCGCAGCCAATCTCTCCGTGACGTTCTCCGAGCCGGTCACCGTCGACAGCGGCTGGTTCACGCTGAGCTGCGCGAACACCGGCGGGCACACGGCCCAGGCCAGCGGCGGTCCGACCGCGTTCCAGCTCAATCCCGACATCGATATGGGACTTCTGGAACAGTGCACCTTGACCATTGTGGCAAACAAGGTGCACGACCAGGACGGCACCGTGCAGGACCTGGCCGCGAACGTCGTCGTCGTTTTCGAAACCGCCGCGTCGCTCGACGACTACTATGCCGGCGTCGACACCTCCAGCGGCCCCGCGCTCAAGACCTGGCTGCACAACCGCATCAAGGACCACACCTCGATCCACTACGGCGACACCTATACCGTGATGAACAAGGCGGACGAAGATCCGACCGACAACACCAAGGTCTGGGACGTCTACAAGAACGAGTCGTATCCGAAGCAGACCAGCGGCGCGGCGAACTACAACCGCGAACACACCTGGCCGAAGTCGCTGGGCTTCCCGAACCCGACCGATTCGAGCGGCCGTCCGAACCCGCCGCATACCGACGGCCACATGCTCTATGCATCGCACGTGGGCTACAACTCCGATCGCGGCAACAGCCCCTACGGCCTCTGCCCGGGCTGCACCGCGCGTCCGACGACGGCGAACCACGGCGTCGGCGGCACCGGCGGCACGAGCAGCAACTATTTCAACTCGAACACGTTCCAGGTCTGGGACTTCCGCAAGGGCGACATGGCGCGCGCGGTGCTCTACATGGTCGTGCGCTACCAGGGCGGCAACAACGTCAGCGGCGCGCCGGAACCGCACCTGGAAATCACCGACAACCGCACGCTCATCGTCGGCAAGGACGCGACGACCTGCGGCGGCTGCGTCGCCTACATGGGTCTGAAGACCGTGCTGCTCGACTGGAACGACCAGGACCCGCCGGACGACTACGAGCGCAACCGCAACGCGATGGTCCAGACCTTCCAGGGCAACCGCAATCCGTTCATCGACCACCCGGAATGGGCGCGCTGCGTCATCGACAACCTGAACTGCCCCGCGGTCGTCGATGTGATATTTGCGGACGACTTCGAGTAAGACGAAACGCGTCTGAATGCCTGGATAAAAGCCCTCCCCGTCAAGGGGAGGGTTGGGTGCGGACGGGTTTCCGCTGGAACCTGGCGGCCGAGGCGCAATGCCCTTCGGTTATTGCGCCAACGTTTCCCGGCCGACGCCGACGCCGCGTGTCAGCCGCCGAGCTTCTGCAGCTGTTCCCGCAGGCTCGCCACCGTGCTGCTGAATTCCGCCAGACGCTGCCGCTCCTGCTCGACGACGGCCGCCGGCGCATTCGCGACGAATGTCGCGGTGCCGAGCTTGCCGTTGCACTTGGCGATCTCGCCTTCGAGCCGCGCGATCTCCTTCGCGAGGCGTGTCTTCTCGGCGCCGAGATCGATCAGCCCTTCGAGCGGAATCAGCAGCTTCAGGTCGCCGACGATGGCGGCCGACGCCGCCGGCTCCGCTTCGCCCGCCTCGAGCCAGCGCCGGCTTTCCACCTTTGCGAGAAACGCGATCTGCGCGCCGAACTTCTCCGCGCGCGCGCGATCCTGCGCAGTGCCGCCGGCCAAAAGCAGCGGAATCGCCTTGCTCGGAGCAAGATTCATTTCGCTGCGAATGCGGCGCAGCTGCGAGATCACGGCCTTGAACCATTCGATCTCGCCGGCGGCATTCGCATCGGCGGCGACGTCGGCAGCGCGCGGATACGCCTGCAGCGACACGCTCGGTGTCGCGATGCCGAGTCGCGGTGCGACGTTCTGCCAGATTTCCTCGGTGATGAACGGCACCAGCGGATGCAGCGCGCGCAGCAGCAGCTCGAGCGTGTGGAGCAGGGTGTGCCGCGTCGACGCGGCAGCTGCGGCATCGCTGCCGGTCAGTGCGGGCTTGGCGAGTTCGAGGAACCAGTCGCAGAACTCGTTCCAGGTGAATTCGTACAGCGCCTGCGACACCAGATCGAAGCGATAGGCCGCGAACTGCGCCTCGACTTCGGTCAGGCAGTGATGCAGGCGCGTCAGGATCCAGCGTTCGGCTTCGGTCTGCGGCGCGAGCGGGGCGCCCGCCTCGACGCTGAAGCCTTCGCAGTTCATCAGCACGAACCGCGCGGCGTTCCAGAGCTTGTTGCAGAAATTCTTGTAGCCGCCGCAGCGGTCGAGGTCGAACTTGATGTCGCGGCCGTGGCTCGCGAGCGAGGCGAACGTGAAGCGCAGCGCGTCGGCGCCGAACGCGGCGATGCCCTGCGGATAATCCTTGCGCGTGGCTTTCTCGATTTTCGCGGCCATCTGCGGCTGCATCAGGCCGCCGGTGCGCTTGGCCACGAGCGCTTCGAGTTCGATGCCGTCGATGAGGTCGATCGGATCGAGGATGTTGCCCTTCGACTTCGACATCTTCTGGCCGTCTTTGTCGCGCACGAGGCCGGTGATGTAGACGTCCTTGAACGGCACTTCGCCCGTGAAGTGGTCGGTCATCATGATCATGCGCGCGACCCAGAAGAAGATGATGTCGAAGCCGGTCACGAGCACCGAGGTCGGCAGATAGCGCGCGAAACCGCGCTCGGCCATGGCCTTTTCGTTCGGCCAGCCCAGCGTCGAATGGGCCCAGAGCGCCGAGGAGAACCAGGTCTCGAGCACGTCGTCTTCGCGCCGCAGGGCGGGCGCGGTGCCGCCGTGTTTCGCCGCCGCCTGCGCGATCGCGTCTTCCTCGCTGCGCGCGACGTAGGCGTTGCCGGCCGTGTCGTACCAGGCCGGAATGCGGTGACCCCACCAGAGCTGGCGGCTGATGCACCAGTCCTGGATATTGCCGAGCCAATGGCGGTACGTGTTGATCCAGTTTTCCGGCACGAACCGCACCTTGCCGGTCTCGACGAGTTCGAGCCCGCGTGCGGCGAGGCCGTCCATCTTCACGAACCACTGCCAGGTCAGGTAAGGCTCGATGACCTGGCCGGTGCGATCGCCGCGCGGCACCTGCAGCTTGTGCTTCTTTTCCTCGACCAGCAGTTCCGCGGCTTCGAGATCGGCGAGCACGACCTTGCGCGCGTCGTAGCGGTCGAGGCCCTGGTATTTCGCCGGCGCATTCGCATTGATCTTCGCGTCGTCGGTGAAAATGTTGATCGGTGCGAGGCCGTGACGCTGGCCGACCGCGTAGTCGTTGAAGTCGTGCGCCGGCGTGATCTTCACGCAGCCCGTGCCGAATTCGCGCTCGACGTAGGCGTCGGCGATGACAGGAATTTCCCGGTCGGTCAGCGGCAGTTTCAGGGTCTTGCCGACGAGCGCCGCATAGCGCTCGTCTTCCGGATGCACCGCGACGGCCACGTCGCCGAGCAGGGTTTCCGGGCGCGTCGTCGCGACGACGAGCGAACCGGAGCCGTCGGCCAGCGGATAGCGGATCGACCAGAGCTTGCCGTCTTCTTCCTCGCTGACGACTTCGAGATCGGAGATCGCCGTCTTCAGCACCGGATCCCAGTTCACGAGGCGCTGGCCGCGATAGATCAGTCCCTGCTCGAACAGCCGCACGAAGGTTTCGCGCACGGCCTCCGACGGAATCTCGTCCATCGTGAACATGGTGCGGCTCCAGTCGCCGGAGACGCCCATGCGCCGCATCTGCCGCTCGATCGTGTCGCCCGATTGCTGCTTCCATTCCCAGACGCGTTCGATGAAGGCATCACGGCCGAGTTCGTTGCGCGTCTTGCCCTCGCTGCCGAGGAGCCGCGTCACGACCATCTCGGTCGCGATGCCGGCATGGTCGGTGCCGAGCTGCCACAGCGTGTCGTAGCCGCGCATGCGGTGGTAGCGGATCAGCGTGTCCATGATCGTGTGCTGGAAGGCGTGCCCCATGTGCAGCGTGCCGGTCACGTTCGGCGGCGGCAGCAGGATCGCGTAGGGCTCGCCCTGGCCCGACGGCTTGAACCAGCCGTTGCCTTCCCACTGCGCGTACCACTTGGATTCGATCTGGCCGGGTTCGAAGCTCTTGTCCATGACGTGAAAGACCTCGGCCCGGACGGCGGGCGTCCGGGCGGTATCGGAAAAGGGATGGCCGATTGTAGCGTCCGGGGGCTTTCCGGCCCAAACCGATGCTTTCCGGCCGCCACGGGCGCCCGCTACACTCGGCCCCGCACGGGCTTAGGAGGGGAGCGGGCATGAGCGTCAACAGCGCCGATCTGGCCAAGCTGTATCCGCTGGACTCACTCAGGCCCGAAAATCTCGAGCAGCTCGCGCGCGAAACCATCGTCGAGGAACTCGGCCGCGGCGCCGTGCTGTTCACGGCGGGCGAAACCGACGATCACACGATCTTCGTGCTGTCGGGCCGGGTCAAGGGCGAATACCCCGACGGCAAGGTCAAGGAAACCGACGCCTCGACGCTGCAGGGCCGCTACGCGCTCGGCGACATCCAGCCGCGCCGCTTCACCGGGACGATCACCTCGATCAGCGCCACGATCGCGCGCATCGACCGTCGCTACATGGAAAAGATCATCTGCTGGGACCAGCTCTCGCGGACCGAGAACTTCCGCCACTGGGACCCGTCGCCCGAAGCGAACCGCTGGGTGTTCCGGCTGCTGCAGTCGCGCGTCATGCACAAACTGCCGACCGCGGGCATCGAGCGCATGTTCCAGCGTTTCGAACAGATCGACGTGCGCGCCGGCGAAGTCATCGTGCGCGAAGGCGAGCCCGCCGACTATTTCTACGTGATCAAGGACGGCCAGGCGTCCGTCTCCAAGAGCCTCGAAACCGGCGACTCCGTCGTCGCCTACCTCGTGCGTGGCGACAGCTTCGGCGAGGACGCGCTGCTCGCGAACACGGTGCGCAACGCGACCGTCACGATGCTCAAGGACGGCAAGCTCATGCGGCTGGCCAAGCGCTCGTTCGACGAAGTCATGAAGCCGCCGGCGGTCGACTGGCTCACGCCGGGCAAGGCGTCGATCTTCGCGCGCCAGGGCGCCATCGTCCTCGACGTGCGCATGCCCGAGGAATTCGAGCAGCGCGCGATCAAGGGCGCGCTGAACACGCCGTTGTATACCTTGCGCGAAACGGTCAATGAATACGACCGCGCAAAGAAGTACGTCGTCTACTGCAATACCGGCGAACGCAGCGCAGCGGCGGCCTTCATCATGGCCAAGATGGGCTTCGAGGTGTATGCGCTGCAGGGCGGGATCTCGGGGATGATCAAGCAGATCGACCGGAAGCCCGCGTAGCGCGATCGCGCTTCGAATCGTCGTCCGGACGCCGGATATTCACGTGTAGGCGTGTCTCAACGAAGGTCGGGGAATCCGGGCGACAGGTGGCCTTTGCAGCCGGTGTGTTCGCGGAATTCGCGTTTTGCGCACTATGGATTTCGACGGGCACGGATCCGGGGCTGCGGATCGGCATCGACGGCATCGTGTGTCCTGAATCGCCGCCGCGTGTCGTTCAGCCTTCCACCCTGCAACCGGAGCCGTGCCATCAACCGATCGTCCGCCTCCGTCGCGCTGCGCAGCCTGCTGCCGATTGCCGCCGCGGCCGTGCTGGTCTGGGTGCTCGCCGGCATGGCCACGACGCGGCTGGAGTTCTGGCACGGACCGACCGTGATCGGTCAGTACGATCGCGAGCCGATCGAGGGACCGGTGTCGCGGCGCGGACCCAGGTGGCGCGGGTTCGTGCGCTATCGCGCGCCGGACGACTGGCCGGTTGCCGCGGGACAGCCGCAGCGCTACGACGTTCTCGTCACGGGCTCCGGCGACCGCGGACGTGCCGTGGGTTCGGATACGCAGCTGAAGTTGTCGCGTGCGACGCCGCACGAGGCGATCGAGTGGTCGTTCAACGGATTCTGGGCGCTGCCGCTCGTGGTGGCGTTCTTTGGTGCGGCCGTCGTGCTGACGTGCGCTGCCGTCGTACCGGCGCCGGCGGGCGGATCGCGCGGTTCCGGACGGCGCATGAAGTCGCTTTCGTCGTTGCGCCCTAGCCCGCGCGCGGCGCGGATCGCCGCATGGGCCGGGTTGGCGGTTTTTGTATCGTTCTTCATTTATCCACCCGGCATGCTGCTGGTCCTGTCGCCGCTGTTTTTTGCGATGACGGCGCCTGGACTGGTCGAGCTGCCGTATCGCATGGCGCGCCGTCTCGCGGCGGCGCCGGGCTCGGGTTTCGGCGGCAATCCGCGGCCAGGGCCGGCCGGCCTCATCGTCGACCTGCTGCAGCAGGCGAGTCTGTGGGTCGTGCTCGCCGGTTTCTGCGCGGCCAGCGTTCTCGCGTTCTCAACCGGCCTGCAGCGGCTGGTCGGCACGGGCAGCTGGTCGTCCGGCGCCTTCAACACGGTGCGCACGCTGCCGTGGCTGCCGCAGGATTTCGATCAGGCGCTCTGCGCCGCCGCCGATCGCCAGGACGCGGCGGCAACGGCATGGCTCGTCGCGCACGGCGCACGCCCGCGCGTCGTCTGCGCGGCAGGAACGCCGCCGGTCACGCCGGCGATGCGCTTCGACCATCCGGCGCTGCCGCCGAGTCAGGCCGAACTCGACGCACTGCTGTATTCGGCCGTGGAAAGCGCCGAACCCGATGCGGAGCGCGTGAGCGATCTGCTCGCACGCGGCGCGAATCCCGACGCGGCGCGCGACGATCGTCCGGTGCTGGTGGCCGCAGCGTGGAACGTCGCCGACGACGTGCTGAAGCGGCTGCTGGACGCCGGCGCCGATCCGGATCGCGCGACGCGCGACGGCAATACCGTGCTCACCGACATCGTCGGACTGGATCGTCCCGACAAGGCGCTGGAATACCTGCCGCTGCTCATCGCGCGCGGCGGCAACCTCAATCATCGCGGCGAGGCGGGCCGAACCGTGCTGCTGCAGCGCTGCGCTGACTTCCGCACGACCGATCTCGCGTTCCTCGAAGCGCTCATGGATCTCGGCGCGGATCCGAATCTCGCCGACGCGAGCGGGCGCACGGCGCTCGACTACCTCGACGAGCAGCGCGCCGAGGAAGCCATCGCCGCGTTCGAGGCGCGCGGAGCGCGGCGCTCGACCGCGGCGCGGCCGCGCGATCAGGCGATCAGCGGCAGCGCACGCCGCTGACGGGAACGCGACGGTACCGACCAGACGGCGGCGATGCGCTCTACGGCTTGCACGAGCTGATCCTCCGGCCGCGCAAACGGAATCCGCAGCCAGTTGTCGGATCCGCCTTCGACGCTGAATACCGGTCCCGGCGCGAGATGGACGCCAGTGGGTTCGACGTCCGCGGCGAGCTGCGTCGCGCTGCCGTGCGGCAGTTGCAGCCATAGCGTCAGGCCGCCGTCGGGCAGGCGAAAGCGCCAGTCCGGAACGTGTTCGCGCAGCGCAGCCGCCAGCGCGTCGCGCCGTTGCCGCAACTGCGCGCGCCGTGCCGCTGCGATGTCGTCGGTCTTCAGCAACTCGCTCACGACGAGCTGATCGAACAGCGACGTGCCGAGATCGAGCTGCACGCGCGCCGCGACAAGGCGGCTCACGCGATCGCGCGGCGCACGTATCCAGCCGACGCGCAGTCCGCCCCAGAACAGCTTCGACGCGCTGCCGATGGTGATCGCATCGCCCGCGTGCGCGGCGAACGGCGCGGGCATGGACACATCTGTCAGCGCCGTCGCCTGCAGCGCCTCGTCGACGATGGCCACTGTGCGTGCCGCGCGCAGCGCGGCGGCATAGCGCGCGCGGACGGCGTCGCTCATCAGAAAGCCGGTCGGGTTCTGGAAGTCGGGAATCAGATAGGCCAGATGAGGCGAGGTCTGGCGCAGCGTCGCCTCGATGCCGTCGAGATCCCAGCCTTTCTCGGCCAGGGGATCGCCGAGCGGCGCGCTGACCGCGCGGCCGCCGCCGAGCTTCAGCGCCTCGATCGCATTCGGATACACCGGCGACTCGATCATCACGCGATCGCCCGGACGCGACAGCGCGCGCGCGACGATCGCAACCGCGGCGAGCGCGCCGGAGGTGATGACGATCTGCTCGGGACTCGTCGGCAACCCGCGCCGCGCGAACGATTCGGCAATCTGCGCCTGCAGCGTCGGCAGCCCCGAGGGCAGGTAGCCGTCGCTCGCCAGATACGACGGCAGTGCGGCGAGCGCGCGTTCGTAGGCGGCGGCGACGCCGGGCGTGGCGCCGCTCGCGGCGCAGTTGAGGTCGATCGTGCCGCCGCCGGTCGATGAATTACCGCGCGAATGCAGCGCGCGATCGTGCGCGCGGCGGCGATCGAGCGGGGCGGCCGCATAGGTGCCGGAGCCTTGCCGGGCGGTCGCGAATCCGGCCGCAATGAGGTCGGCGTAGGCGCGCGTCACCGTGTTGCGCGAGAGGTCCAGCGCTTCGGCGACGGCACGCTCGCTCGGCAGGCGCGTGCCCAGCGGAATGCGGCCGTCGCCGACGAGTTCCTGGAGCGCCTGGCGCAGGCCGCGGTAAGCGGGTGCGCGGCTGAAGGTGCCGACGAGCGCGGCGAGGCGATCCGGGGACAGTGATCGTTGCATGAGGGCCATTATTGTCCGATTGGATCTATGGGGAAGTGCCAATCGGCGTGACGATGGCGCTATGAACACGCAAGCCCGCCCTCCCGTACTGGCCAATCTCGGCCCGCTCGCCCAGCTCCGTGCCGGGCGCCTCCCGGAACGCCTGCTGCGCCTCGTGACAGGGCTTTGGCTCTATGGCGTCGCGATCGCATTGATGATCGAAGGCGCGCTCGGTGCATCGCCCTGGGACGTCTTCCACCTCGGCGTCTCACGGCATCTGCCGGTCTCCTTCGGAACCGTCATGGTGCTCGCGGCCTTCGGCGTGTTGCTCGCGTGGATTCCGCTGCGCCAGATGCCGGGACTCGGCACGGTCGCGAACACGCTGCTGCTCGGCCCGTTCGCGGATCTGAATCTCGCACTGCTCGCCACGCCTGACACGCTGCCGCTGCGGTGCCTCTACCTGATCGGCGGCGTCGCGACCTGCGCGTTCGCGACTGCGCTGTACGTCGGCGCGCAGCTCGGCCCCGGTCCGCGCGACGGCCTGATGACCGGCCTCGCGCGCCGTACCGGCTGGTCGATCCGCCGCGTGCGCACTGCGATCGAAGTCAGCGTACTGGCGGTCGGCGTACTGCTCGGCGGCACCGTCGGCGTCGGCACGATCGTGTTCGCGCTCGGCGTGGGCCCGGTGACGCAGTTCTTCCTGCGCTACCTCGTCGTGCGGCTGGATGCGCCGGTGGGCGAACTGTCGCGGGACGTGCGGTAGCGGACGGCGGCGAACGGTCAATGTGGACACCCAGAAATTCAGGCGCCCGAATGGTGCGAAGCGAATGACAGGGTCGGCGAATGTGGACACCCAGAAATTCAAGCGAATGTGGACACCCAGAAATTCAGGCGCCCGAATGGTGCGAAGCGAATGACAGAACGAATCAGGACACCCAGAATTTCAAACGAACGAATCAGAGCGGTTGGTTAAGGACACCCACCATTCGATCGAACAATGGGTGCCTCGATTCGCTGCCTCGATTCGCTGAGGCATTCGAGAGTTTCGACCGAACCGAGAAAGTGGGTGTCCCGAATCGAATCGTTTGTTCTCCGTTCCGTGGGTGTCCTGAATTGGCTTCGACCGAACCGAGAAGTGGGTGTCCCGAATCGTTTGGGTGTCCTGAATTGGTTCTCCGTTCCGTGGGTGTCCTGAATTGGCTGAATTGACTCGCTTCGAATCACGGGTGCCCCGATCCCCGTCGCGCTTCAGCGAGTCCTATTCGCGCGCCTCCGCACCGACTAGCAGCGCGCGCATCGCCGCACCGACGCCGGCGGCCGACTGTGGGTTCTGGCCCGTGACGAGGCGCCCGTCGACCACGACCTTCGCGGTCCAGTTCGGCGCGGCCTCGTGTTTCGCGCCGCGCTGGACGAGCGTGCTCTCGAGCAGGAACGGCACGACCGCTTCGAGCTGGACAGCGCGCTCCTCCTCGTCGGTGAACGCGCTGACGCGCTTGCCGGCAACGAGATAGGTCCCGTCGGAAAGCGTCACGTTGACCAGTGCCGCAGGGCCGTGACAGACGGCGCCGACTACGCCGCCGGCTTCGTAGATCGCGCGCGTCACGCGCGGCACGGCGTCGCTGGTGGGGAAGTCCCATATCGCGCCGTGACCGCCGGCGAAGAAGATCCCTGAATACTTCGATGGATCGACATCGCCGAGGCGTTGCGTGTGCGTCACGGCATCGCGGAACGTTGCGTCGTTCCAGTAGCGCGCGTTGACCGCATCCGAGAGATCCAGGCCGTCGACCGGGGGTTCGCCGCCCTGTATCGAGGCGAAGGCGACGGGAATGCCCGCCTGTTCCAGTTCGGCCAGCGGATGCGTGACTTCGCCGAGGTAGTAGCCCGTGGCGATGCCGGTCGTTCCTTTCGAGGCATGGCTGGTGAGGACGAACAGGACGGGTTTGCGTTCGGACTGTGCGGTATGTGCGGTCATGGTCGGGGTGCCTGTGGCGGGTGGGTTGGCGAATGCCGGTGCAACGGCGGCAACCAGCATCGGCAGGAGCGGGAGGATCAGCGGCTTCATGTGTTCTCCGGGTAGCGTCGCTGTCGCACACAATATTCGGCGCTTGCACGGCTATAAACTATCGGTGGAGACATTCATTTGTTCCCGGGAGATCAAAATGGCGCGCCGGTTCGATTACCTGAGCGATGTCGAAGTCTTCCTCGCCGTCGTCGATCGCGGATCGTTCACTGCGGCGGCCGTGGCGCTTTCGACGACGCCGTCGGTGCTGAGCCGCGCCGTCGCCCGGCTGGAAGCGCGCCTGGACAACCAATTGCTTCGCCGCACGACGCGACGGCTCGGTCTGACCGAGGCCGGCCAGCGTTACGTCGACCAGGTACGCGCGGCATTCGTGCTGCTCGACGAAGCGGAGCGCGAAGTCCACGGCGAGGAAGGCGAACTGAAAGGGCGCGTACGCCTGAGCGTCCCGACGACTTACGGCCACTATCGCCTGCCGCCGCTGCTTGCCGCGTTCTCGCGCCGGCATCCCGGCGTTCGCATCGAACTCAACATCACGAACCGCAACGTGGACCTCGTGGCCGAAGGCTTCGACGTCGCGATCCGCCTGGGGCACATGCCCGACAGCGGACTGGTCGCCCGCCGGCTCGAAGACGCGCCGCTCTGTCTCGTGGGATCGCCGGACTATTTCCGTCGCGCGGGAACGCCGGCGACGCTGGATGACCTCGGGCAGCACGCCTGCCTGCCGTTCGTGATGCCGAGCACCGGTCGCGTCGCGCAGTGGCTGTTCAAGGATCGCGGCGAGGACGTCGACTGGCTC
>NZ_DATIGT010000119.1:0-30454 GCF_035481375.1 Tahibacter sp. | reverse complement strand
GGCCGCGGCCGCCGCGATCCGCGCGCCGAACTCGGCGAGCACATCGAGCAGCCGCTGCGGATCGAAGCGGCTCGAGCGCGCGGCTTGGGCGATCAGCAGCGCGCGCAGTTCGTCGAGACCTTCGGCCGGCCAGTTCCAGCCCAGCCGCACGAAGCGTTCGCGCAGCGCGACGCAGTCGGCATCGAGCGGCGTCCAGTCCTGGCTGCTGCCGTCGAGCCAGAGCCGCCGCAGGAAGCGCTGCGCAGCGGCCTGAGCCGCACTCGCTTCCGCGTCGAAGCCCGCCGCCGACGCCGCAGCGTTGCGCGGCAGCAGCTCGACGACCGCGTCGACCACGCCGCCGGCCTGGCGGAACGCCCAGACCGCAATGGCCACATGTTCACAATTCATGCCGAGCCGACAGTCGCAGCGCGCATGCGCGAGACTGCTGCGCGAGAAGAACCGCACCGTACACAGCGGCAGATGCGCGGTCGGCGTCGGCACGCCCGGTTTCCAGGCGCTCAGGCGCACGACGGGCTTCGCCGCAGCGAGCCGACGCGCCTGTTCGAGCGCGGCAGCCGGAAGCGCGTGCTGGAGCGCCGCATCGTCGAATGCGGCCGGACTCCACGCCGTGTCGGGCCCGGCCGCGTCGGCCGTGTCGCCGTCGCTCTCCACCGGTGCCGACTGCGTTCGCGCCCACGCCTGATACGCGAGCACGAGCGTCACGCGATGCCGGCAGAGTCCGGCCGCCGGACACGTGCAGCGCGCTTCGCGCAGCGACTTGCCCGGCGCGAGACTGGCCTGCTGGCCGTCCTCGTAGCGCGCCTGCACGGTCGCGTCTTCGAGCACGTCGATCTGCGGACTGCGCCCTTCGGCAATGTCCTTCTGCGCGCGCTTGACGAAACCCGGATTCGACAGCGCCGTCAGCGCCTCGATACTGAGTTCGACGAGATCGGCACGCACGTTCACTGCTTCACCTTCTCGGCGATCCAGCCGGCGAGCTCGCCCGGCGTCATCGCACCGACCTGGGCGCCGACCTTGACGAGCCGCGCGGCGGTCTCGCGGTCGTAGTTCGGCCGCGCGTCCGCGTCCAGCGCCGCGAGGCCGAGCACGCGGCAGCCCGCCTGCACCAGCGCCTGCACGCGCCGCACGAGTTCGCCCGCGTCGCCGCCTTCGTAGAAATCGCTGACCAGCACGATCATCGTGCGCGCCGGATTCGCGACGCAGCTCTGCGCATAGGCGACCGCGCGCGCGATGTCGGTGCCGCCGCCGAGCTGCACCTTCATCAGCAGCTCCACGGGATCGGCCACGTCCTGGGTCAGATCGACGACCGACGTGTCGAACGCGACGAGCCGCGTCTGCATGCCGGGCAGGTTCCACAGGCACGCGGCCATCACCGCGGAATGGATGACCGAGTCGACCATCGAGCCGCTCTGGTCGATCAGCAGGATCAGGTCCCAGCGCTGGACGTGCCGGCGCGAACGGCTCATGAAATGCAGGCGTTCGACGAACAGGCGGCCGCGTTCGCGATCCCAGCGCGCGAGGTTGCCGCGCAGCGTCCGCACGAAATCGAAATTGCGCGCGATCTTCAGCGACGAACGCCGGCGCCGGTCGCGCGGCCCGGCGAACGCCTGGCGCACTTCGGTCGCGAGCTTTTCGAGCAGTTGCCGCACGACCGCCGCAACGATGCGGCGCGCCGCGGCCAGCACGTCCGGATTCATCAGGTGCTTGGTCTGCAGTACGGCGCGCAGCAGGCTCTGCGACGGCGGAATGCGTTCGAGCACGTCGAGATTCGTCACCACCTCGGTGATGCCGTAGCGCTCGACCGCGTCGCGTTCGAGCCGCTCGATGACTTCCTGCGGAAACAGCCGGTGCACGTCGTTGATCCAGTCGGGCGTGGTCAGCTGCGACGGCTCGAGGCCGCCGCTGCGCTCGCCGCGCAGCGCGCGCTCGGGATCGCGCCCGTACAGCCACTCCAGCGCCGCGTCGGCGGCGAGCGCTTCGCCGGCGAGACCGCCGAGCGCGCCCTGCGACGCTTCGCCGAGCAGCAGGCGCCAGCGCTGCAGCGCGTCGGGAATCGCAAGGCTCATGCGGGTTCTTCCTCCGCTGCCGGCAGCACGCCCCAGCGCTGCAGGTTCTGCCAGAGTTCGCGCTCGCGCAGCGTGGCGCGCGCGATCGCCGCTGCGTCGATGTCGGCCGGCAGCGGCGCGGTCAGCGCGCTTTGCGCGAGATGCGCCGCGTCGTGCAGGCGCAGCACTGCGCTCGCGAGCCGGCCGCGCTCGCGCGCCGGCAGCCACGCAAAGGCGCTGCGCAGCGCCGGCAATGCCTGCACGAAATCGTGATCGTCGAGCGCGGCAACCAGCGCGTCGACGCCGCGCACGAAGGCCGGATCCTCGGCGATCTGTTCGCGTGCGAGCGCGAGCAGGCCCGACAGCGCATCGCCGATCGCATCCGGCGCGAGCCGGCCGAGCAGCGCAAGCGCCGCGCCGGTATCGAACGCCTCGCCTGCGGCGTCGCCGAGCTGCGGCAGGCTGACCAGCGCGCCGAGCGCCGCGCCGCGACTCAGCGGTGCCGCGGCTTCGTCGTGCGCCTTGCGCGCGAATACCGCGAGCGCACGCGCGACTTCGAGATCGAGTCCGTCGTCGCCGTCCTGCACGTCCGCCGCATGCCCGCGCACGAGATCGCGCAACGCGATCACTGCGCGCAGATGCGCGAACCCATCGGCGGCGGCGATGCCGGTGGCCGGTTCGAACAGCCACAGCGCGCGGTCGTACGCGGCAGCGATCACGACGGCCAGCAACGGTGCGCCGGCAACGGCGACCGCTTCGCCATGGCGGAACAACGGATACAGCACGGCCAGCGCCTGGCCGAGTTCCTCGAATCGCGGCGCCGCCGCGATCGCCGCGCGCAGATCCGCGAGCAGCGCATCGCCGACCGCGGCGAGTCCGGCCAGCGCCGCTTCGTTGAGTCCCTGCGCGAGCGCGACGACATCGCTGCGCGCGTCGCGCAGCTTCGTCTCGAGCATTGCGCGCGCCGCATCGGCGAGCGTCGCGCCGTAGGCGCCGGCCTCGATGAGCGCCGCGGTCTGTTCGAGCGGACGACCGAGCCGCCAGCGCTCGCGACGTTCGCCAGCCAGCGCGAGCGCCGGTCCGCGCAGCCGTTCGATGCCCGGAATGCCGAGCAGCCGCAGCCGGTGCAGCACGCGGCTTTCGCGGCGTCCGCGTTCGTCGAGCAGATCGATGTCGCGTTCGCCCTCGAGCGCGATACCGTGCGCCGCGAGTTCGCGCTCGACCGAATCGAGCAGCGGCGGCCGCGGCGTCTCGCGCGCGAGCGTGCCGCGCACATCGCCGGCCAGCACATCCATGACTTCGACGAGCAGCGGCGCGGTGCCTGCGCGGATCGTGCCGCGGTAGGTCCACGGCAGCGCGACGTCCTGGGCCTCTTTGAGCAGCGTGGCCGCGACCGCGTCGAGCCAGTCGGCGCGCAGCGGCTCGGCATGCGCGCGCAACAGCGCGAGTCCGCGCGCATGGGTGTGCAGCGCGATCAGGTCGGCCGTCGACGCGACGAGATTGCGCGCACGCAAGCGCGTCGCAATGTCGCGCACGAGCCGCATTCCCGCGCCCGCCGCGTCGCTTTCCCAGAGCCACTGGTAGTACAGCGGCGAGGACATGCCCGAGGCATAGCCCTGGAACGCGTCGAGCCGGCGGAAGCTGTACGGCACGAGAAATGAACCGTGGCGCAGCGCGGCTTCGTCGCGTGGCGGTTCGGGCACGTCAGGCTCGCCGTCGCCGGCATCGAGTTCGCGCCAGCGCCGCGCGAGCGCCGGCGCGTGATAGCCGCCGCAGACCACGAGCACTTCGCCGTCGTTGCGCGCCATCGCCCAGGCCATCCATTGCGCCATCTGCGTTTCGCGCGCGGCGTTTCCGGGCGAACCGGGATCGTCCCCGCGCAGATGTTCGAAGTGCGTCTGCAGCGCGGCGGCGAGCGCGTCGTCGCCGGTCTGCTGTTCGAACAGGTGATCCCAGAGCGCGTCGCGTCCGTCGATCGCGAGCCGCTGCGCGAGCGCCGCTTCGTAGGCTTCGGCGCGCGCCTCGTGTGCGGCGTCCGGTGCATCGGCATAGCGGTTCGGCAGATCGTCCATCGCGTCGTGCCAGGCCGGCAGATCGATGAAGCGCACCTGCGCGCCGCAGGCGCGACCGACGACGAGCGCCTGCCATTCCGGCGAGTGTTCGGCGAACGGCGTCCACGACCCGCGATGCGTGCCATCGCCCGACAGATAGCTGTAGATCGCGAGCGGCAGCGTGTGGCGCAGGTGCAGCTCGTCGATGCGCGCATTGAAATCGGCCGGGCCTTCGATCAGCACGTGGCGCGGGCGCAGCGCACGGATCCGCGCCGCGACGAGTCGCGCGCAGGCCGGGCTGTGATGGCGCACGCCGATGATGCAGGGCGCGCGTGCGCTCATGGCAGGCGGTGCCGCGCCTCGAAGTACGCGCGCCAGTGCGCGCCGGATTTCTTCGCGACCTTCTGCTCGAAATAGCGGCGCAGCTTCGCGCGGTCGTCGGCGTCGTCCTTGACCACGGTGCCCGCGATGCAGTCGACGAGGTCGGCCGGACTGCCGTTGCGCTGTTCGAGAAACCACGCGCGCACGCCGACCGCGTGCGCGACATTGACCGCTTCCGCCGTCGACATCACGGCATTGAGCTTGTCCATGCCGCCTTCGCGCCGCGCGCCGTCGCCGCCCGCGCGCAGGTCGCGGAACGTCGTCACGAGGAGTTCGAGCACCGGTTCCGGGACTGCCTTCGGAATGCCGCTGCGCGCGAGCAGCTCGGCCGACGCCTGCTGCACGAGCGCGAGTTCGCGCTCGTAGTCGAGGATCGGAAACACGGTCTCGAAATCGAAGCGGCGCTTGAGCGCGGCGGACATCTCGTTGACGCCGCGGTCGCGCGTGTTCGCGGTCGCGATGATGTTGAAGCCCTCGCGCGCATAGAGCATCGCCTGCTCGCCGGCGAGTTCGGGCACCGCCATCACGCGGTCGGACAGCATGCCGAGCAGGCAGTCCTGCACTTCGAGCGGCGCACGCGTGATTTCCTCGAAACGCACGACATGGCCGTCGCGCATGCCCTGGTACAGCGGCGCCGGCACGAGCGCGCGCGGACTGGGGCCTTCGTTGATGAGCAGCGCGTAGTTCCAGGAATACTTGATCTGGTCTTCGGTGATCGATGCGCCGCCCTGGATCGTCAGTGTCGACACGCCGCTGACCGCGGTCGCGAGCAGTTCCGACAGCAGCGATTTCGCCGTGCCGGGTTCGCCGACCAGCATGAGGCCGCGCCCGGTCGCAAGCGTCACGAGCATGCGCTCGATCGCGGCGACCGGTGCGACGATCTTGCGCGTGATGCGCAACGCGTCGTCGCCGAGCACGAATGCGCGGGCCGCCTTGAGGCTCAGCGCCCAGCCCGGCGGCCGCGGATCGCGGTCGGCCGCGTGCAGGCGATCGAGTTCCTCGGCATACAGGATTTCGGCCGGCGGCCGTTGCAGCTTCGGCGCGGCGGCTGCCGCGGTCTTGGCATTCATTGTCAATTTATCCCATTGTTCCGATCAGGCGCAGAGCGCTTCCATGTCGCGAATCAGCTCGCTCGCGGCGATCGCGTCGAGCGTCGAGAACGGCTTCGCATCCTGCATGCCGCCCCAGTTCGCCTGCACGCCGACGTGCAGCTCGTGCAGCTTCTGCTCGGGATACTCGCCGACCAGGCCGACGATGATGCCGGGCTCGAAGCTCAGCTCGATCACGACGTTGCGCGACAGCGGCTTCGTGAAATACCAGATGCCGCCGCCGTCCTGCGCCTCGCCGCGCCGCCAGCCCTTGTTGACGAGGCCGAGGATGCGGCCGGTCGGGACGACCTTGTCCTTCCAGCGCGCGAGCTCGGTCGTCGCGCGCTCGGCATCGCTCAGCATGTAGCTGTCGCGGCCGAGCTGCGGGAATGGCTGCAGCAATTCATAGTCGGCGAGCACCTGCGCGAACGCCGCGGCGACTTCGGCCGGCAGCTCCAGCGCGTGCGGCAAGCCGTAGCGGATGCGCTCGCCCTGCGGCAGGTCGACCGGCGCGTCGTCGGCATCGCTGCAGCTGCCGTCCTCGGCGACGCGGAAACAGGCGAGCAGACGTCCGCCGGCCTTGTCGTCCGCGCTCTCGATTTCGTAGACGCCCCAGATCAGGCGCTGCACGAGATGGCGCACGAGCGGATGGCCGGCGAGAAAGCGTTCGAACACCTCGCGCTCCCAGCGGCGCCGCGTGCACATCGCGATTTCCAGGCGCGTGACCTGCTGCGATGCGATCGTGCGGGCGTCCTTCTTCAGCGTCTTGAAGCGCTCGACGGCGGCCGAGGACAGCGCGTCGTCGTCGGCCTTCTTCGGCTTGGGCAGATCGGCCAGGCGCGCGCCGTCGGCGTCGCGCACATAGGGCTTCAGGGTCTCGTCGAAGCCGACGCGGAACCGGCGCGGACCGAAATCGAGCAGCAGCGTGCCGTGCTCGTCGAGCCCAAGATCGGGCGCGAGGCGGTCTTCGAGTTCTTCGGCACTGAGGCCGCGCGCGGTTGCGATCGCGTCGATCTTCTCGCGCGCCTTGTCCTGCAGCCCCTTGAACTTGACCTTCTGCGCGATGCCGTTGAGCAGCATCAGCGCGACGTCGCTGCCGATCGTCGCGAGCACGTCGAGTCCTGCGACCGCGCGCGCATGCGCGCCTTCGCCGGGCCAGTTGCGGAGCAGCGGCGTGAGCCGGCGCGCGGTGTCGTCGTTGCCGAGCCAGCCGAGCGCGGTCATGCCCCAGCCGTCCTTGGCCGGCGCGGCCGCCGCGAGCCACGCGGAGAACAGGTCCCAGGCGAAGTCGGCCAGCGACTCCGGCGTGCAGGCCTCCCTGAGCTGCGCGATGCCCGCGTAGAGTTCTTCGTTCGTCGGAAACATCAGCATCGTGCCGACGTGATCGAGCGCCGTATCCGACAGCGCCTTGCCGTTGCTGCGCAGACGCGGCCGGCGCCAGCCGCGCGGCGCCCAGAACGCCGGCAGGTTGCCGCGACGGCTCGGGAAGCGATCGAGCGGATCCTCGGCAAGCATCACGCGCACGCCGGCGCTGACGTCGTCGCGGCCGTAGCGCGCGGCGACGGCGTGGATCAGCGCCTCGTGCCCGTTCGCCGCGAGAAAGCGCAGCGACGCACCGGCGCAGTCGCGTGCCTCGCCGGCCTTGCCGAGCGCGGGCGCGATCAGCGCCGCGGCGGCGTGTTCCGGATAGCGCAGCAGCCAGTCGCGGCCGAAGCGGCGCAGGGTCTTGAGCTTCGCATAGGCGCGCGCGGCCATCGCCGCGAGTTCGATATCGGCGAAGCACTCGGCGAGACCGGTGTGGTCGGCCGGCGTGCGCCGGATCGCGCGCAGCGCGCCGGGCCAGGCGGCGAGGCCGAAGCGCGCGAGCATGTAGCCCACGTTCGAGTCGCTCGTGCCTTCGCCGGCGAGGCGGTTCCAGACCGCGAGCGCGAGCGCGTCCGGCAACTGCCCGATCAGGCTTCCGTTGACGACGGTGTAGTTGTAGCGGCGATTGGCCTGCGACTGCTTCCAGGCTGCATACAGCGACTCGACGTCGCCCTGCCGCAACGCGACGGCTGCCTGTTCCAGCAGTTGCTTCTGCAGCGTCTTGTCGTTCACGCCGTAGTCGTGCCCCAGACCCAGTTCGCGCGCGAAGCCGAACATGTCCTTGGCGAACGGCGCATAGCGCCCCTTCTCGTAAGTCGACAGCTCGCTCAGGCGCTGCCGTTCGCCCTCGTCCCAGAACGCTTGCGTCGGCAGGTCGAGCGGCGCAAGACCCAGCACCGTGGCCACGGTCTTGCGCGGCTTGAGCCACGGCGGATCGGCGAGTACGCCGGGCAGGTCTGCGGCATCGGCCACTTCGGCCGGCCCCTCGAGCAGCGCAAGCTGGCGATCGACGACGCCGTTGGCCGCGGCGTCGAGCCACGGCCGCAGCGATGCCGCGGCGGCCGTATGCGACTGCAGCAGCCCGCCGAGCAGCGGCGCCAACGCCGCGCTGTCGCGACCGCCCGCGGCGATGAGCCGCGCCAGCGACGCGATCGCCGCAAGCGGCCAGCGCTGTGCGGCCTGATTGAGCCGCACGAGACAGGCCTTGCTCGACGTCGCGGCATTCGCGAGCGCCGTGACCGCCTCGGGCACGCCGAAATACGTCAGCAGGTCGCCGGGCAGATCCTGGGTCGGCGCGCGCAGCAGCAGCGGCAGCGTGTCCATGCGCCGCTCGCGCAGCACGGTCGCGACCATGGACGCATTGTGGAGAAAGTATTGATATTCGGTCTTGCCGGCGAAAATGGCCTCCAGCGCCTCGGGCGAGGTCGCCGTCAGCTGCAGCCAGTGCAGCACGCCCGGCGCGGCCGTACCGCCGACGCGCAGCGCGACCTCGTCGGAGAGCTCCGGCGCGTCCGGGAACAGCATCGCCACGACGACCTGGCGCGCCGGATGCAGCGTGCCGATCTGCGCCTTCACGAGCGCGACGCAGGCCGCCCACGTAGCCGCGTCCGTGTCGGACAGGCGGCGCCGGAACACGAGTTCGTCTTCGGCCAGCGGCGAATACCAGACCGACGAAAACGGCCCCGACACGTGGCGCGTCAGCGCAACTTCGCGCGAGTGTCCGCGCTGCTGGCCGTGCCACTGCGTCCTGGACGCGACACCGTAGGCCTGCGCCTGCAGCAGCAGCTGCAGCGCGGCGACGAGGCCGCGGCTCGCGATCAGGTGCTCGGCGACGCATCCGGCGTCGTGGTGCTGATGCGTGTCGTCCGACAGCAGCGCGCACGACAGAGCGAGCAGCAGCGCGTCGGATTCGTCGCTGCCGCTGACGCCGCGCTGATCGAGCCGCTGCCAGGTCTGCTGCAGCAGCGGCCACAGCGACGTATCCGTCGCGGCGGAATCCAGCGTCGTGTCCTTGAGCAGGCGTTCGCGCGCGCGCAGCCAGTAGGCGCGCGGATCGGCGGTCGGCGGCTCGGCCGGAAACCGCCGCGACGGCAGCGGCACGACGCGGATGTTGTAGTTGTTCGCGCCGTGCAGGTATTTCCAGGCGCCGTCGAAATCCAGCGGCTCGCCGGCGGCGAGCCAGGGCGGCCGGTCAGCCGGTGCGGCCGGCAGCTCGGGCAGCGCCTCGAACGCCACGGGTTCGTCGGCGGCCGGCGCCTGCGCAGCGGGCGCAGCAACCGGAACGGTCGGCGCCGCCGCAACCGGCCCGGCGGGTTTCGCCTTTTCTTCCTTTTTCTCTTTGACTATTTTTGCAGCCGGCGCCGCCGCGGCGGCGGCATCGGCGCCGACTTCCGCATAGCCCTTGCCGGTCTTCTCGGCGACGAGCTTGTCGAGCGCGGCCCTGGCCTTGGCGGCGTCGGCGAAATTCTTGGTCTGGCTCTGGCCCTGCGTGCCGATGCGCCCCCAGCGTATCTCGAGATCCGCGTCGTTCTGCGCGATTTCCCAAAACTTGTTCGAAGCGCCCTCGGAGAATTCGAAGCGACGCATACCGTCCCTGTCCGGTCGTTGGCGAAGCGCCAAAGCTAAACGCGGCGGATTACAGCGTCCAGTCCACCGGCGCCATGCCGTGCTTCACGAGATAGTCGTTGGCCGCGGAGAAATGCCCGCAGCCGATGAAGCCGCGATGCGCCGACAGCGGCGAGGGATGCGGCGCCTTCAGCACGAGGTGGCGGCGGCCGTCGATGAGCTTTCCCTTGGCCTGCGCGTAGGAACCCCAGAGCAGGAAGACCAGATGCTCGCGCTCGCGGTTCAGCGCCTCGATCACGCTGTCGGTGAAGCCTTCCCAGCCCTTGCCCTGGTGCGAGCCGGCCAGCCCCTGCTCGACCGTGAGCACGGCATTGAGCAGCAGCACGCCCTGCTCGGCCCAGCGCGTCAGGCAGCCGTGGCGCGGCGGCACGAAACCGAGGTCGCGCTGCAGCTCGACATACATGTTGCGCAGCGACGGCGGCACCGGCACGCCGGGCTGCACCGAGAAGCACAGGCCGTGCGCCTGGCCCGGCCCGTGATACGGATCCTGGCCGAGGATCACGACTTTCACGGCGTCGAACGGCGTCGCGTCGAGCGCCGCGAAGATCTGCTTCGGCGGCGGAAACACGATCTTGCCGCCGCGCAGTTCGTTGCGCAGGAATTCCGACAGCGCCTGCATGTCGGGCCGATCGAAGTAGTTGCCGACGCGTTCCTTCCAGCTCGGTTCGAGCTTCAACCGCGCATCGGTCATGCGGTCTCCGCCATCAGCGTGCGCGCGTGCTGGCCCACGCGCAGCTGGAACAGCAGCTTCGTGATCAACAGGCGCTCCTCGATCGGCTTCTCGACGAGATCGTTCGCGCCCTGGCGGATCAGCACGGCCTGGTTCTTCGGGTTGTCGTCGCCGGTCATCACGAGCACCGGCAGCTGCGCCTTGCCGTAGCCGAAGTCGTTGCGGATGCGTTCGAGCAGATCGCCGCCGGTGAGTTCGCCTTTGAGGTTCACGTCGGTCAGCACGATATCGGCGCCGGGCACCCTGCCCTGCGCCTTGGCCGTGTCGAGCAGCGCGAGCGCGTCCTCGACGCTGACCACGTGCAGCACGGTCAGGCCGTGCTTTTCCATCATGCGGCGCGTCGCCAGTGCGACGACGCGGCTGTCCTCGACGTAGAGCACTTCGCCGGTGACGTTGGACTCGGGCCGCACGTAGCCGCGGATGAACGCGGCGAGCGCGGCGAAGCCCAGGGATTTGTCGAAATAGTCGGTGACCGCCTCGGTCATCGTGCGCGCAACCAGGCGCTCCTGCACGTCGCCGGACACGACCACGATCGGGATGTAGGCCTGCGGCGCGTGCTCGCGGATGTACTGCGCCAGTTCGAGGCCGTCCATGTCGGGCAGGCGCAGCGCGGTCGTCACGAAATCCACGACGCCGGCCTCGAGCTGCTGCTTGGCCTCGGCGCCGGACTCGCAGGCCAGAACGGTCACGCCCGGCAGATCGGCCTTGAGCACCTGTTCGATCAGCCGGCGCACGACCTTCGACCCGTCCACCACCATCACGCGGGGTTCGTCGCTGGCGATGTGTCGGGTCAGATGCGCTTCCATTGTGTTCCCCCCGAGGAACTCCGTAGTCGTGCTGCGCGGTGGATGACGGGCCGGCCTGCCTCAGTCCGGATGGGCTTCGGCGAGGTGCCGCGCGGTCGCAAGCATAGCGCCAAGCCAGCCCAAAACGGCACTGACGAACGGGACCAACAGGGCAGCCAGCGGCTCGAGACCACGCAAGATGAACCGGTGATCGTAGCTTTCCAGCAGCTGGTCGACCGGCGCGCGCAATGCCCACTGCACCGCGAACACGACGATCAGCGCAAGCACGCCGCTGAACAGGCCGTACCAGATGCCGGTGTAGAGGAACGGCCGGCGCACGAAGCCCGGGCTCGCGCCGATCAGCTGCATCACGGCGATTTCCTCGGCGCGCGACTGGATGTCCAGCCGCACGGTGTTGCCGACGACCAGCAGCGTGGCGAGCGCGAGCAGACCGGCCAGCACGAGCACGCTGCGCTGCGACAGGCCGAGGATCGCGCCGAGGCGCCGCCGCCAGGCCGCGTCGTATTGCACGAGGTCGACGTCGGCCTCGCGGCGCAGCTCGGCGAGCACGGCCGGCTCGGCCATGTCGCGCGTCTCGCGCGGCGTCACGACGAGCACATGGGGCAGCGGGTTGAACTGCAGCACGTCGAGCGCGTCGGCGAAGCCCGACATCGCGCGGAATTCCTCGATGCCCTGCTCGGGCGTGGTCTGCTTCACGGCGACGACGTCGCTGCGCGCGCGCAGCGCATCGGCCAGCACGGTGCTCGCGGCGGCGTCGGCGCCCGGCTTCAGAAACACCGTGATCTCGCGCGCGTCCTGCCAGCCGCCGGCCAGCGTGCGCGCGTTGTCGAGCAGGATCAGGAACAGCAGCGGCAGCGCGAGCGCGAGACCCATGACGAGCGCGGTCAGCGCAGTCGCCCAGGGCCGCGCGAGCAGGCGTCCGAGACTCGAGAACAGGCTGTACAGATGCTGGTCGCGCCAGCTCGAGAACGCGAAGCGCCGGCGCGGCGCGGCACGTTCTGCTGCGCGCGGCGGCGGCGCTGCGGTCTTCAGCCGGTTGCCGCTGGGTTTCCTGCCGAACATCACGCGCCTCCCGGCCGCCAGTCGTCGAGCAGCCGACCGTGGTCGAGCACGAGCACGCGCTTGCCCATGCGCTTGACCAGCGGCAGGTCGTGGCTCGCGACGAGCACGGTCGTGCCGACCTGCTGGAAGTCGGCGAACAGACGCATGATCTCGCTCGACAGCTGCGGATCGAGATTGCCGGTCGGCTCGTCGGCGATCAGCACCGAGGGCTTGGCGACGATCGCGCGCGCGATGCCGACGCGCTGCTGCTCGCCGGTCGACAGCGTGATCGGCGCGGCGCGCTCGCGTTCCAGCAGCCCGACCTTGTCGAGCGCCGCGCGCACGCGCTTGGCGATCTCGTCGCGCGCGAGGCCGGCGATGATCAGCGGCAGCGCGACGTTGTCGTAGACGCTGCGGTCCATCAGCAGGCGATGATCCTGGAACACCATGCCGATGCCGCGGCGCAGTTCCGGAATGCGGCCGCGGCGCAGGCCGTGCAGGTTCTGTCCGTTGACGGTCACGTGGCCGCGCGTGGGCCGCTCGATCAGGCCGATGAGCTTCAGCAGCGTGCTCTTGCCCGCGCCGGAATGCCCGGTCACGAACGCCATCTCGCCGGCGGCCAGCTCGAATGAAAGTTCATGCAGCGCCTCGTGCCCCGACGGATAGCGTTTGGTGACCTGGTCGAAGCGGATCATGGCCGCGGCAGTCTCGCTCACTTGACCATCTGGTTCAGATTGAAGATCGGCAGCAGGATCGCGAGCACGATGAACAGCACCATCGCGCCGACCAGCAGGATCACGGCCGGGCCGAGCACCGCGGTCAGCACCGCGAGCCAGCGGTCGAGCTCCTTGGCCTGGTGCGAGGCGGCTTCGTCGAGCATGCGTTCGAGCTGGCCCGAGCGTTCGCCGCTCGCGATCAGGCGCACGGCGACCGGCGGGAAATAGCCGCTGTCGGCGAGCGCGCGCGAGAATACGCCGCCTTCGCGGACCTTGTGCGCCGCGCGGCGCAGCGCTTCGCGCATCGGCAGATTGGGGACTACCTGGGCCGAGATCGCGAGCGCGTCGAGCAGCGGCACCGCGCTCGCGCTCAGCAGCGCGAGCGTGCGCGCCGCGCGCGCGGTGTTCGATGCGCGCGTCAGCTTGCCGATCAGCGGCAGGCGCAGCAGCCAGCGATGCCAGGTCATGCGCACGGATTCCCGGCGCAGCGCGAAGCGCGTCGCGACGATCGCGACGACACCGCTGCCGAACAGCAGCAGCCCCCAGCGCTTCACGAATTCCGACAGGCCGATCAGCACCGTCGTCGGCAGCGGCAGCTGCTGCTTCATGCTCGCGAACACGCCGACGATCTGCGGCACGACGTAGACCAGCAGGCCCGTGACGACGCCGACCGCGACGACGGTCAGCAGCAGCGGATAGGCCAGCGCGGTCAGCATCTTCTGGCGCAGCGCGTCGCGCGACTCGGCATAGTCGGCGAGGCGTTCGAGCACGGTCGACAGACGGCCCGACTGCTCGCCGGCCGCGATCGACGCGCGATAGATCTCGGGAAAACTCTCGGGGTAGTCGGCGAACGCCGTCGCGAGCCCGGCGCCTTCCATCACGCGCGAACGCAGCGCGACGACGAGACTGCGCGCACGTTCGTCCTCGCCCTGCTCGCCGAGCGCGGCGAGCGCCTCGTCGATCGGCAGGCCGGCGCTCAGCAGCGTCGCGAGCTGGCGCGTGAACAGCGCGACCTGCTGCGTCGACAGCCCGCGCCGCGACAGCGGCGAGACCGGCTTGTCGGCGACCGGCATGACTTCGAGCGGATTGAGCCCGCGCTCGCGCAGGGTCTGGCGCACGGCTCGCGCAGTATCACCCTGCAGCACGCCGCGCTGCGTCTTGCCGGCGGCGTCGAGGGCTTGGTAGGCGAATGCCGGCACGCGGACGTTCCCGAACGAGGAAGCCCGGATTGTCTACGGAATCCCGCAGGCGCGGTAGCCGGCAGCGCCGCCATTCCCGACGCGGGCGGAATCACGCAAACACGCCGTCCCTGGCGGCCGGCGGCCGAACGCAGGTTGCGGTGAACCAACGGCGAACCGCGACGTCGCCCTGCCCGGCACGAGCGAAACCGCGCCCCACACCCGGCGCGCGGCTTCGCCTCGACGACGTCGGCGTCAGATCAACGTGACCCCCGCCGGCGGCTGCATGTCGGCGACGGTCTTCCAGAACCAGATCAGGTGCCCGGCCGGATCGACGATCGCGAAATTGCGATCGCCCCACCACTGCGTCGTCAGCGGCTGGCTGATCGCGACGCCGCCCTGCACGAGCCGGTCGTGATACGCGTCGACATCGTCGACCTCGACGTAGATCTCGACCGACCCCGCGGTCAGCGTCGCGCCGTTCTGCGGACGCGACAGCATCAGCATCGCACCGGCGCGCTGCACGATCGCGAAGTCGAGCAGGCCGTCGGCGCCGACCATGCCCATGAGGTGATCGAAGCCGAGTCTTTCGAGATAGAAGCTGCGCATCGCGTCGACGGACTCGACATAGCGCAGCGGCATGACGCTGGACGGCTTGGCGGCGGTGTTCATCGGGGTTGCTCCGGTGTCGGTTGCGGTGAACACAGTGTCCGCCGACACTGACTGCCTTTCATCTACTTTTCGGAGTAGAAATGCGCGTGGCCTGGAACGACTTCGGCCTGCTCGACGACGCCGGCTTCGGCAGCTACGAAAAGCGCGCGCTCGTCGCGCTCGCGGTCCACGGCGTCTGCGACGCGGCCACGCTGTGCCGCGACGGCGACATTCCGACCTCGAAGATCTACGCGGCGATGGAGAAACTCGCGCAGCTCGGTCTCGTCGAGCTGCGCCGCTCGCGTCCGCTGCTCTATGCGGCACTGCCGCCGGACCTGCTCGTCGAGCGGCTCAACGCGATCGCGCGCGAACGCGCCGAAGCCTTCGCGAATGCATCGTCCGAACTGCGCGCCGCGTTCGAGAAACTGCCGCGCCGGCTCAAGAGCAGCCAGGCGCGCGTCGATCTGGCGCTCGGCGCCGAGAGTCACGTGAAGCGCCACCTGAGCCGGCTCGCCGGTGCGAAGCGGCGGATTCTCTCCTACCTCGAACGCGGCGATCTCGCCGCGATCCGCGCGCAGCGCGAGCAGGGCTTCGACGTGCTCAAGACGCTCGCGCGCGAACGCGAGCGCAGCGGTGCCGAGCATCGCGCGATCTTCGGCTTCAGCGACCGCTCCGCGCCGCCCCTGATGGCCTTCCTGCGCGACTTCGCCGCCGCCACGCGCACGCTCGCCGGCGTGCGCTACAGCGGCGAGATCGGCCATCCGTTCCATGTCGTCGACGACGACATCGTGATTCTCGCGCTCGACCATCCGTTCATCGGCGAAGGCCGCTTCGCGTCGCTGCTCGTGCAGGACACCGCACTCGCCGCGCAGCTCGCGCACGGCTTCGACCAGCTCTGGCAGCGGGCGTTGAAGAACCTGCGGGAGATCCGGGCCTGGCCCGGCAGAGAAAGAAACTAGAGGGAGCTTTTCGCCTCCTCCAGTTCCTACCTGCTCATCTCTATTTTTCTTTTTCTATTTCTTCGCCAGCGTGCTGTTTCGGATCCCATAGCCGAAATACACGACGAGCCCGAGCGCCATCCAGATACCGAACCGCTCCCAGGTCACGAGCGGCAGTCCGGTCAGCAGCCAGATCGAGAACACGATGCCGATGATCGGCACGAGCGGCACGAGCGGCGTGCGGAAGGCGCGCTTCACGTCCGGGCGCGTGCGGCGCAGCACGATGACGGCCGAGCAGATCACGATGAACGCGCAGAGCACGCCGACGTTCACGAGTTCCGCGAGATCGCCGATCGGCAGCGCGCCGGCGGCGAGACCCGTCAGCACGCCGAGGATCAGCGTCGGGCGATACGGCGTGCCGTAGCGCGGATGCACCTTCGCGAACCAGGCCGGCAGCAGGCCGTCGCGCGCGAGCGAGAACCAGATGCGTGCCGCGGCGAGCATGAACGCGAACACGACGCTGATGATGCTCGCGACCGCGACGGCCGAGATCGCCGCACTGACCCAGGTCAGGCCCAGCGACTGGAACGCGTTCGCGACCGGCGCGTCGTTGTTGAGCGTCGTGTAGTGCGCCACGCCGGTGATGACGAACGAGATCGTCAGGTACAGCGCCATCGAGAGACCGAGCGACAGCAGGATCGCGCGCGGCAGGTCGCGCTGCGGATTCTTCGATTCCTCGGCGGCCGTCGTCAGCGTGTCGTAGCCGAACACCGCGAAGAACACGACCGAGGCAGCCGTCACGACGCCGGAAAAGCCGAAATGCGACTTGCCGTCGGCGCCGATGACTTCCGGCGGAATGAACGGCGACCAGTTCGCGCTGTTGATGTAGAACGCGCCGACGCCGATCACGAGCGCGACGCCGATCACCTTGATCGCGACGACGACGGTGTTGAGCCGCGCGCCGGTCTCGGTGCGCACGGTCAGCAGCCAGGCGACGCCCATCGCGACGAGCGCGGCGATCACGTTGAACACGCGTCCGTCGCCCGTGCCCATCGCGCCCTGCGCCCAGACCGGCAGATGGATGCCGACGTGCGCGAGCAGGTTCTGCAGATAGCCGGCCCAGCCGCTCGCGACCGCGGCGACGATCAGCGCGTATTCGAGCAGCAGGTCCCAGCCGATCAGCCAGGCCACGCCTTCGCCGAGCACCGCATAGCCATAGGTGTACGCGCTGCCCGTGACCGGGATCATCCCGGCGAACTCCGCATAGCACAGCGCGGCCGCCGCGCTCGCGATGCCCGCGAGAATGAAGGCCAGCGCGACCGCCGGTCCCGCGTTGACCGCGGCCTGCTGGCCGGCCAGCACGAAGATGCCGACGCCGATGATGCCGCCGAGACCGATCGCCGTGAGCTGCCACAGGCCCAGCGTGCGTCGCAGCTCGCCGCGCGCCCCCGCTTCGCTCTGCAACTGCTCGATGCTCTTGTGACGCGTGATCTGTTGGATGAGGCTCATGGTTCCCTCCCAGGAATCCGGCCGATCATAGCGGACTCGCACCGTTGCGCACGGGTGCCGGACGTTGCCGGCGCGCGCAGGCAGGTTGGGTTGAGCCGCAGGCGAAGCCCAACCTACGGACGCTTCGCGCGCAGCGCGTAGAACACGGGCACGCCGAGCAGCACGATCGCGAGGCCGGGCCAGGTGTAGGCCGGTTTCCAGATCAGCAGACTCACGCCGATCGCGCTCGCGAACGCGATGTACAGCGCCGGCAGCCACGGGTAGCCGAACGCGCGATACGGCCGCTCGATGCCGGGCTGCGTGCGCCGCAGACGGAACAGGCCGGCGATCGTCAGCACGTAGAAGATCAAGGTCGCGAGGATCACGTAGTCGAGCAGGTCGCCATAGCGCCCGGACAGGCACAGCACGCAGGCCCAGAGCGCCTGCGCGGCCAGCGCCCAGCCCGGCACGCCCTGCCGATTCAGCGTGCCGGCCTTCGCGAAGAACAGGCCGTCGCGCGCCATCGAGTAGTAGACGCGCGCGCCGGCGAGCACGAGCCCGTTCACGCAGCCGAACGTCGAGACCATGATCAGCACCGCAATGCCTGCGGTTCCTGCACTGCCGAAGGCCGCCTGCGCCGCCGCGACGCCGACACGGTCGGCCGGCGCGTGCGCGATGTCGCCGAGCGGCAGCACCGCGAGATACATCAGATTCGCGATCAGATACAGGCTGCAGACGAGCGCGGTGCCGAGGAACAGGCTCAAGCCCACATTGCGCCGCGGATTGCGGATCTCGTCCGCAACCGACGCCGCGCTGTGCCACGAATCCGACGAGAACAGCGCGCCGACCATCGCAACCGCGATCGCTGCGGGCAGCGCGAGCAGCAACCCGTCCGGTGTCGCCGCGCTGCGTTCCCAGACCGACGACCAGTTCGCCTGCCAGATCTGCGTCTTCGCGCCGAGCAGCAGCCCGAAAGCGATCAAGGCGAGCAGCGCCGCGATCTTCGCGAGCGTGAAGCCGGTCTGTATCCATTTCCCATACTGCACACCGCGCGCATTGATGAAACTCAGCACGAGCACGACGACGATCGCGACCAGCTGCGCCGCATTGAGCCGGAACGCGCCGAGCTGCAGCAGCACGTTGTCGTCGCCGAGCGCCGGCACGAGATACGCCGTGAATTTCGCAAACGCGACGCCGACCGCGGCGATCGACCCGGTCTGGATGACCGCGAAGAACGACCAGCCATACAGGAACGCGGGCAGCCGCCCCCAGGCCTCGCGCAGGTAGACGTACTGCCCGCCGGCCTTCGGAAACATCGCCGCGAATTCGGCGTAGCTCAACGCCCCCGCGATCGTCATGAATCCCGAGATCAGCCAGACCAGTACGAGATACGCCGCCGATCCCGTCGTGCGCACGATGTCCGCGCTGACGATGAAGATGCCCGAGCCGATCATCGACCCCGCGACGAGCATGGTGCCGTCGAGCAGCCCGAGCGAGCGGCGGAAACCTTCGGGCTGCGTGTCGCTGACGGTCGACGAGGTCATGCCGGTGCTCCGCGGGGACCGGAGGATCTTAGCGAGCCGGACGGAACACGGACGAGGCGGATTCGTGCGTGGTTGCCGACGAAAATGCCGGATTGCATTACCGTCGCGACGCTTCGGCGTTATACCGTAGGGCGCAATAAGCAAAGCGCATTGCGCCGTCTCCACGCCGCGAGGTCATCACCAGCACGGCGCAACGCCCTTCGGATATTGCGCCTTGCGTCGATCCGATCATCAGCGCAGAAAGAACGGGCTCGTGGAATCAGACAAGACCTCATCACCGCTGACCGACGTTTCCGCCGATGCTTGTCGCGCAACCGACGCCGCCTGTTTCCACGTCGCGCTGTCGATCGGTCTGCTCGGCGTCGACGATGCGAAGGACTGGGCGTTCGACCTCATCGCGGGCGACGACGATACGCAGGTCCGGATCATCGACATTGCCGTCGCGCGCGACGCAGGCGCGCGCCTCGCGGCGCCGTCGGGTATTGACTGCGGATGCACACGCGCGCGATGTCGGCGCCCGCCTGTTCCGGCTCGTTCACTCGCGACTCGCCGACGATGCGTTGGCGGTCGAGGACGCTGCGGCAAAAAGCTTGCCCGTCTGCACGCTGCTGCCCCTGCCGATCGATATCCGCGTCGACTTCGGCCGGATCGGACACATGCTTGCGCACATCGCGAATACGCGCGCGAACTGTTCGTCGGCGTCTCGTGGGCGAAGGGCTGCCCTGCTTCCCTTCATCGTGCCGATGGCGGCAAGCTTGAACTTCCGGCGATCGGCACGAGCACGCAAGGCCTGGTGAATTCACTGCGTGCGTGGGTGCGGCGACAGCCGAAGACAACGGCAGGCAAGCCTTGCATGCATCTCGCCGTACTGCAGCCACGCGCGTATCGATGTGGAAAATATCATGAGCAACTATTGGATCTACTGGAAGCGAGGCTGGTGGGTGTGGCTGATGAGCCTCTGCTTGCAACTGGCGACCGCGGTCTTCGTTCTTCCGCTCGCATTCGCATTTCACGGCCGGCCGGGCCTGTATCTGTCATCGGCTGCCGTCGTCGGGATATTTGCGATCATCCCGTTATGGGGCTGGATCTTCGAGCGCTTCGCCGCCCGCTCGGATCGCATCCTTCCAGCGGAACGGGCCGGGGAGCCGACATCCGTACGTGGCAGCGATGTGGCGCGGGATGCGCCCTCGACGCGGGACGGCTATTGAGCCTGACGTCGGGCGCAGTAACCGAAGGGCATTGCGCCGTTTTCTGGCCACGTCGATCGTTGTGGCCAGAAAAGCGAAGGGCGTTGCGCCATGTGCGCTCCGGCCTCGCGGCGTCGAGATGGCGCAATGCCCTTCGGTTATTGCGCCCTACGTCGAGCCTTCGATTCGTGCGAACGATTCAATCTTCGCGCGTAACCCGCAACACCTCATCCACCGACGTCACGCCGGCCAGGCACTTCGCCCATCCATCCGTCGCGATCGACGCCGCGCGCGTACGCACGTAGCGTTCCATGTCGGCTTCGGATGCGCCTTCGTGGATCTGCCGCCGGAAGTGCTCGTCGACGCCGATGAGTTCGTAGATGCCCGTGCGGCCGCGGTAGCCGGAGGCGCGGCCGGTCAGGCCGTCGGCGGGTTTGTAGAGCACGGCGTGCGCGTCGGCGGGCTGGCCGAAGGCGCTGAGTTCGCGCGGCGTCGCCGCGTAGGCTTCGCGCGTCGCGGGGTCGAGCACGCGCACGAGGCGCTGAGCGAGCACGCCGATCAGCGACGAGGACAGCAGAAACGGTTCGACGCCCATGTCGCGCAGGCGCGTGACGGCGCCGACGGCGGAATTCGTGTGCAAGGTCGACAACACCAGATGGCCCGTCAGCGACGCCTGCACGGCGATCTGCGCGGTTTCGAGATCGCGGATTTCGCCGACCATGACGACGTCCGGATCCTGGCGCAGGATCGCGCGCAGGCCGCGCGCGAAGGTCATCTCGACTTTCGTGTTGACCTGGGTCTGGCCGACGCCGTCGATGTAGTACTCGATCGGGTCTTCGACCGTCATGATGTTGCGGCTGGCGTCGTTGAGCTTGAGCAGCGCCGCGTACAGCGTCGTGGTCTTGCCCGAGCCGGTCGGGCCGGTCACGAGGAAGATGCCGTGCGGCCGCGCGATGATGCCTTCGAGCTTCGCGCGATCGTCGGCAGCCATGCCGAGCTGGATCAAATCGAGGCGGCCGGCCTGCTTGTCCAGCAGACGCAGCACGACGCGCTCGCCATGGCCCGCCGGAATCGTCGACACGCGCACGTCGACCGGACGGCCCGCGATCTTCAGACCGATGCGGCCGTCCTGCGGCAGGCGCTTCTCGGCGATGTCGAGCTTGGCCATGACCTTGATGCGGCTGACCACGGCATTCGCGACGGCCTTCTGCGGCGACAGGATCTCGCGCAGCACGCCGTCGATGCGGAAACGCACGACGAGGCGATTTTCGTAAGGCTCGATGTGGATGTCGGACGCGCCTTCCTTGACCGCTTCGGTCAGCAGCGCATTGATGAGCCGGATGATCGGCGCGTCGTCGTCGCTTTCGAGCAGGTCTTCGGGCTCGGGCAGGTCGTCGGCGATGGAACGCAGGTCCATCGACTCGTCCATGTCCGACACCACGCCGCGCGCGTCGTCGCCCTGCTCGTAGAGCCGACGCAGCAGCATCTCGAAATCGGCCGCGCTGTAACGCGTGAGCTTCAGCGGTGCACCGAGGTAGCGGCGGAGTTCCGCGAGCGCTTCGGGCTTCACGCCCTCGCGGCAGGCGACTTCGGCGTGATCGTCGTGCCACGCCACGAGCGTCGCGCCGTTGCGCCGCGCGAAGCCGAAATTCGGCCGCGACGGCCGCGCCGCCCGCGCGGCTTCGGTTCCGCCGGCGGGCGACGGCTTGGCTTCAGTCACTTGCCGCTCCGGCTCGCTTTCCTGGCCGCGGGCTTGCCGCCGGCAGAGGGCGGTGCGGCCGGCGTCGCCGGACCGTTCGGATCGGCCATGAAGTCGTGCATTTCCGGCACGACGGGCTGCTTCCTGTCCGGCGTCAGCGCTTCGCGGTTGTTGCGCATCTGCAATTGTTCAGTACGGATATAGTTGTACTTTTCGCTCGACACTGCCGCTTCCGACGCGGCGTCCCGCAGGATCTTCGGATGCAGGAAGATCATCAGATCGCGCTGCGCGACCTTGTTGCTGCGGTAGCGAAACAGGTTGCCGAGCACCGGAATGCTGCCGAGCCCTGGCACCTTCTGATTGTTGTCGTTCGCTTTGGAGTCGATCAGCCCGCCCAGCACCAGCGTCGCGTCGTCGGCCACGAGTACGCTCGTCGACAGTTCGCGCTTGTTCGTGATGAGGTCGACCGCGCCGTCGACGCTCGGAGCGAGAGACGACACTTCCTGGTGCAGATCGAGCCGCACCGAATCGCCTTCGTTGATGTGCGGCGTCACCTTGAGCGTGATGCCGACGTCCTTGCGCTCGATGGTCTGGAACGGATTCAGCGGCTGGCTGCCCGTGCCGCCGGTACCCGATGCGTTCGTGTACTGGCCGGTCTTGAACGGAACTTCCTGGGCGACCTTGATCGTCGCCTCGGTGTTGTCGAGCGTCAGCACCGACGGCGTCGACAGCACGTTCGACTTGCCGTCGCCCTTGAGCATGCGCAGCAGGAAGCCGAGGTTCACGATGTCGCCGAGGCCGGGCACGTTGGTCACGCCGGTGATGTAGCCCAGCGACAGGCCCGAACCGAGCGCGCGCGGGTTCTGCGCGACGTCGATGATGTTGCCGCGGCCGTCGGACCCGGTGAAGTTCGTGCCGCCGATGAAGTTGTTGTCGGTGCCTTCGATCGGCGCCTGCCACTGCACGCCGATCTCGCTTGCGGTCTCGTCGGCGACCTCGGCGATGATGGCTTCGATGAGCACCTGCGCGCGGCGCACGTCGAGCTGGCGAATGACGCCTTCGAGCGAGCGGAACACCGCCGGCGACGCGCTGATGATCAGCGCGTTGGTTTCCTCGTGCGCCTGGATCGTCGCGCTGCCCGCGGCAGCCGCGGCACCACCGGCGGCGCCCGCCGCCGGCGCGGCCGGCGCGCCGGGTTCGTTGTTCAGCGTCGATGCGACGCCGGTCAGGATCGGAACGAGTTCCTTGGCCTTCGCATAGCGCAGATAGACCACGTTCGTGCCGCCGCCCGACTGCAGCGGCGTGTCCAGATGCGTGACCAGCGTGCGCATGCGCAGACGGCCGCTCTTCGCACCCGCGATCAGGATCGAGTTCGTGCGTTCGTCGGCGAGGACGCGCGGACTTTCGCCGGTGGCCTGCGTCGCCTTGTCCTCGGCGAGGATGGTCAGGGTGCGCGCCATCTCCGACGCGTTGGCGTGCTGCAGCGGAATCACTTCGACTTCGGTATCCGACACCGTGTCGATGCGCGCGATGATGCCGGCGACGCGCTGGATGTTGCTCGCGCGGTCGGAAACGACCAGCGAGTTGCTGGTCTGGTGCGCGATCAGCTGCGCGCCCTGCGGCAGCAGCGGCCGCAGGATCGGCACGAGTTCGGCCGCGGCGACGTGCCGCAGCGGCACGATCTGGGTCACGATCGCGTCGCCCGATTCGGCGGTTGCGACGCTGTTGCCGCCTTCGGCCTGGGCCATGGCCTCGGGCACGATCTTGATCATGCTGCCGGCCGGCACCGCGGCGTAGCCGTGCACGCGCAGCACCGACAGGAACACGTCGTAGATCTCGTCGGGCTGCATCGGCCGCGCGGAGATCACGCTGACCTTGCCCTGCACGTTCGGGCCGACGATGAAGTTCCTGCCGGTGATTTCCGACACCGTCGCGATCAGCGCCTGGATGTCGGCGTCCTTGAGATTCAGCGTATGCGTGCCCGGCGGGTTGCCGGCGGCCGACGGCGGCGGCTGGGCGACGGCCGTCGCGGTCGCGAGCAGCAGCGCCGACGCGAGCAGGCAGGCACGCAAGGAGGCGATTGGAGTGCGCATCATTTGATGTTCACGCTCAGAGTGACGGGCTTGCCGTCGCGATTCACCGTGACGGTGACGCGATTGGCGTTCTTGAGGGAATCGACGACCTGGGTCGCGCGTCCCATCGAGTCCAGCGGTACGTTGTTGATCGAGGTGACGACGTCGGTCGGCTGCAGGCCGAGCTGCGCGATCAGCGCCGCGTTCGGTCCGCCGGTCAGACGCACACCGGCCATGCGCCCGTTTTCCATGACGGGCTGCGCATTGATCTGACGCATGAGGTCGTTCGGATCGGACACGCCGAGCTGCTGCTGGATGCGCGAGAAATCGACCGCGCCCTGCGCCATCTGCGGCGCGACGAAGACCGGGGTGGCCGCCGGCATCTGTGCCGGCGTCGGCGCCGACGCCGAGATGCCCGGCGCAGTATTGCGGCCGGCCGTGTTCGGTGCGGCGTTCGTCGACGGCAGCGGCGTCACCGGCGCACCGGGCTGGTCGTACGGAAGGCCCAGGGTTTCCTGCACGCCTTCATGCAGCAGGATCACGCGGTCGGGATAGACGCCGTCGAGCGTCGCGCCGCCGGGCAGGCCATCGCCGACGCGATACGCGCGTTCGCCCGAGACCGGATCGGCGATCACGGCCATGCCGGCGCGCGGATCGGCTTCGGCCAGCGTGCCGCGCAGCTGCAGCTGCAGCTGCGTCGCCGGCGCGCTGCGCGCGAGCTGCGCGTTGGTCAGGCCGGCGTTGCCGAACAGGTGCCACTTCGACACGCTGACCGCGGCCTTGCCGCCGGGTGCCGGCACGGTCGCGACGGGAACCGCGATGTCGGGCTCACTGCCGCCGGTCGGCACGAGCGACCAGAGCAGCTTGACGGCAAGCCAGAGGCAGGCCAGCGTGAACAGGCCGCAGACCAGCATCGCGCCGAGCAGCGAAACCCGCTCGACGTCCTTGCTGCTCCAGTCCCGAATGGCCGCTACTGCCATCACCCTTCCCCTGCGCCGCTGTCGTTACTGCGAATCCGGTGCCGGCGCCGCCGGTGCGGATGCGTTGCCCGATTTCCCACCGCCACCACCACCGCTGCGTCCGCCACTGCCGCCGCGACGGCGGCGCCGCTTCGGCTTGCCGTCCGCAGTCTTCTCCGGCGGCACCACGGCTTCGTCGGCGTCGGCCGCATCGTCGATCGCGTTCTGCGCGTCGGCCGGATGCGCGGCGCGCTCGCGCTTGGGCGGCGGCACGAGCAGGTCGCGCGTCACGGTGGCAACCGGGATTTTTTGCGAAATGAAACGCTCGATATCCGGCAAGCCCATCGCATACAGGTCGCAGGCGAAGCTGATCGCGTCGCCCTCGGCGCCGAGGCGCGCAGTGCGGCCGATGCGATGCACGTAGTCTTCCGGATCGTGCGGCAGGTCGTAGTTGAACACGTGGCTCACGGCCGGAATGTGCAGGCCGCGCGCGGCGACGTCGGTCGCGACGAGCACGTCGACTTCGCCGCGCTGGAAGCGTTCGAGCAGCTTCTGGCGCTTCTTCTGCGGCACGTCGCCCGACAGCGCGCCGACGCGGAAGCCGTGGCGTTCGAGCCGCGTCGTCACGCGCTCGGCCGCGACTTTCGTGTTCACGAACACGATCGAACGCTGCACGTCGCCCGACGACATCAGGTTCAGCAGCAGCGGCATCTTTTCCTCGGTGGCCGGGAAATAGACGCTCTGCCGCACGCGAGACGCGGTGACCGATTCGGTTTCGGCCGACAGCTTCTCGGGGTTGTTCATGTGCTCGTAGGCGAGTTCGAGCACGCGATAGCTCAGGGTGGCCGAGAACAGCAGGCCGAGACGGCTGTCGCGAGGCGGCAGGCGCCGCATCAGGAACCGCACGTCCTTGATGAAGCCGAGATCGAACATGCGGTCGGCTTCGTCGATGACCATCACGTCGACCGCGCGCAGGCTGAAGACGTGCTGCTTGAAGTAGTCGATCAGGCGGCCGGGCGTCGCGATGATGATGTCGACGCCGCCGCGCAGCTGTTCGCGCTGCTTGTCGTAGTCGACGCCGCCGTAGATCAGTGCGGATTTCAGGCCGGTGTGGCGGCCGAGGTTCTTGAAATCCTTGTCGATCTGAATGGCCAGCTCGCGCGTCGGGGCCAGGATCAGGCAGCGCGGATCGGCTTCCTTGCGCTCGGCCAGGGCCGGTACGGTCAGGAGCCGCTGCATCGCTGCGACGAGGAAGGCGCCGGTCTTGCCGGTGCCGGTCTGGGCCTGGCCGGCGACATCGCGGCCTTGCAGCGCGACCGGCAGGGTCAGCGCCTGGATTGGGGTACAACGGGTGAAGCCGGACTCGTGCAACCCGGCGAGCAGGCTCGGGTGCAGATCGAAATTATCGAAGAAACAATCGGTTAATACTTGCTCGGACATTCAACTGGCCAGATGATCCGGGGGTGGCCGGCAGACCGGCGGCCCGGGAGACTTGAGGATCGATCCACCGACCCAACTTGAAACGCGCGGAGGGTTGGGCTCAAATGCCGCCCTTCCTCCCGCCCCTGCCACGCTCCGCCTTGCCCAGCAACGGCCCGAGTGTAGCCTAAACCCAAACATTTCCGCAGCTTGGCGGAAATTCTTAAGACGGAGATTCCTGTGAGCCAGCTGATCGCCCACACCAGCGACGACAATTTCGAATCCGACGTTCTGCAGTCGGCCGAACCGGTCCTGGTCGACTTCTGGGCTGAATGGTGCGGCCCCTGCAAGATGATTGCGCCCGTGCTCGACGAGCTTGCTGCCAGCTACCAGGGTCGCATGAAAGTCGTAAAGGTCAACATCGACCACAATCAGAAGACCCCGCGCAACTATAACGTGCGCGGCATTCCGACCCTGATGATCTTCAAGAACGGCAAGGTCGAGGCGACGCAGATCGGCGCCGTGTCGAAGAACCAGCTGACCCAGCTCATCGATCGCACGATCTGAAATCCACAGCGACGCGCGCGGCCGCCGGCCGCGCGCCGGCGCGCATGAACCACTGCGCAGCCCAAGCTTTACGCTTAACACTCACAGTGCTAAGTTAGCTCGCGTTGTTCGGGGCGCATCGCCCCATTCCTTCCGGTTCATCCCCTGATTCCATCCCGTCGGCATGTAGCCCTGCCGACCAACGGCGCCCATGCGAGGTCTGCCCGTGTCTGATATCGAGAACAAGGAAAACGGCTCGGCCGCAACGGCTGACGCGCGTCCTGAATCCCCTTCACCGTCTGCCGCCGCCGAAGCGCGAGCCGCCCGCCGCGAAGCGCAGGCCGCCCGCGCCGCCGCGAAGGCAGAAGCCGCAGCCCGCGCCGAAGCCGGCGGCGAATCCGCGCCGCAGCCGCGCGAGGAACGCCAGGCCCGCGAAGAGCGTCAACCGCGTGAAGAGCGCCAGGAACGCACGAGCGGCGGCGACGACCGCGGCCAGCGCAACCCCGATCTGTTCACCGGCCAGCCCGGCGGCGGCGACAATGCCGGCAACACGCAGCAGAGCGGCGACGGCAACAACGGCAACGGCAACGGCAACAACGGCAATGACGGCGGCCCGCAGAACCAGCAAGGCGGCCAGAATGCCGGCGGCTATCAGCAGGGCGGCCAGCATCAGGGCCAGGGCCAGGGCCAGGGCCGTCGCGAAGGCCGCAACCGCAATCGCAATCGTCAGAACCGCCAGCAGCAGCAACAGATGCGCGGCGGCAATTACGAAGACGAGATTCCCGACGAGCGCAACGGCGGCGGCAACGGTCCGCTGATCAACCTCACCGAGCTCAAGCGCAAGCCCGCAGCGGCCGTGCTCGAGATCGCCGAGGGCCTCGGCATCCAGGAAGGCGTCGCCCGTGCCCGCAAGCAGGACGTCATCTTCAACATCCTCAAGGCGCACGCACGCGCCGGCGGCGGCATCTGGGGCGAGGGCGTGCTGGAAATCCTGCAGGACGGCTTCGGCTTCCTGCGCTCCGGCGACGAGTCCTATCTGGCCGGCCCGGACGACATTTATGTCAGCCCGAGCCAGATCCGCCGCTTCAACCTGCGCACCGGCGACTACATCACCGGCCGCATCCGTCCGCCGAAAGACGGCGAACGCTACTTCGCGCTGCTGAAGGTCGACGACATCAACAGCGAGCCGCCGGAAGCATCGAAGAACAAGGTGCTGTTCGAGAACCTCACGCCGCTGTTCCCGCGCAAGGCGTTCCGCCTCGAACGCGGCAACGGTTCGTCGGAAGACATCAGCGGCCGCATCCTCGACCTGATCTCGCCGGTCGGCAAGGGCCAGCGCGGCATCATCGTGTCGCCGCCGAAGGCCGGTAAGACGATGATGCTGCAGAACGTCGCGCAGGCGATCGTGCACAACCATCCGGAAGTGCACCTGATCATCCTGCTCATCGACGAGCGCCCCGAGGAAGTCACCGAAATGGTCCGCGGCGTCCGCGCGGCCGAGGTCATCAGCTCGACCTTCGACGAACCCGCCGCGCGTCACGTGCAGGTCGCCGACATGGTCATCGAGCGCGCCAAGCGCCTCGTCGAGCACAAGAAAGACGTCGTCATCCTGCTCGATTCGATCACGCGTCTCGCGCGCGCCTACAACACCGTCGTGCCGAGTTCGGGCAAGGTGCTGACCGGCGGCGTCGACGCGAACGCGCTGCAGCGCCCGAAGCGCTTCTTCGGCGCCGCGCGCAACGTCGAGGAAGGCGGCTCGCTGACCATCCTCGCGACCGCGCTGATCGACACCGGCTCGAAGATGGACGAAGTGATCTACGAAGAGTTCAAGGGCACCGGCAACATGGAAGTGCACCTGGACCGCCGCATCACCGAGAAGCGCGTCTATCCGGCCATCAACATCAACCGCTCCGGCACGCGCCGCGAGGAACTGCTGATCGAACCGGACATGCTCCAGAAGATCTGGATCCTGCGCAAGCTGCTGCATCCGATGGACGAACTCGCGGCGATGGAGTTCATGCTCGACAAGATGAAGAACACCAAGTCCAACGACGAGTTCTTCGCGACGATGAAGCGCGGGTGACTCTGCTTCGTTGAGCGTAGTGCAAAAAAGCGCGGCGAAAGCCGCGCTTTTTCGTTGCGCAAACCGCAGGTCGGGTCGAGCCGCAGGCGAAGCCCAACGTCACGGTGGCTTCGCAACGACAGGTTCTTCATCAGGCGCATGAGCGCCTCGCTGTTGGGCTTCGCCTGCGGCTCAGCCCAATCTACGGGGCAGCCAGACCCAGCGCTGCGGCCGTACGCTCGGCGTCGGCGCGCGCGATCTCGGCGGGCAGCAGCGAGTCGCGCAGCACCGGCAACGCCTGATCGAGCAGTGCGCGTGCTGCCTTCGCGTCGCCACGACGCCGTTGCACCTCGGCGAGCTCCGTGCGCGCGATTGCGAGATCGATCGGCAGCGCGCCATTGGCTTCGAATCCCGCGATCGCGGCATCGAGCTCGCGCTGCGCCGTCACAGTGTCGCCGGCATCGAGCGCGAATGCCGCATGCGCGCGGCGCATGTGCAGCAGGATCGCGTGATTCCCGGGTACGAGCGCTTTCCACAATGTCTTCGCTTCGGCGAGCTGCGCGAGCCCGATATCGGGTTCATGCATCTGCCGCGCGACGAGCACGAGCTGCCAGGTCAGCATCGCGTATTCGATCGAATCCTCGCCGTCCAGGCGCGCCGCCTGCGCGCGCAGCTCCGTGAGGATCGCGCGCGCCTTCGCGTTCTGGCCCGCGCGACCGAGCGTGCGCGCCTCGCTGCGCGCGATGCGTCGGCGCACCTGATGGTCGGCATCGACCTTGCCGTCGTCGAGCGCCTTGCGCGCCTTCGCAAATTCGTCGATCGCCGCGGCATAGTCGCCGGCGCTCTCGAAAATGCCGCCGTAGTTCGCATGCGACACGGCGATGTCGGTCGGACCGACGATGCCGGCCTCGCCCATGTGCCGGTCCGACTTGCGCATCAGCTCGATCGCTTCGCGGTAGCGCCCGAGTTCGTTGAGCACTAGCGCGAGGTCGTTCGTCAGCACCATCATGCGCGCGCCGCCCGGATCGACGATGCGCTCCTGCAGCGCGATCGCGCGGCGCAGCAGCGCTTCGGCGCCGACCGGATCGGCGCTGAGCTGCAGCGCATTCGCGCGCGCGCGCAGCAGCGTGACGTGTTCGGGCGAGCGTGCCGGCCGCTGCGCATCGACGCGCGCGATCGCGTCGTCGACGACGGCCAGCGCTTCCTCGCGTTCGCCCGTCGTGCTCAGCAGCGACGACAGCGGCTGCGCAATCTCGATATAGAGTTCGAGCGGCACGCCGCGCGTCCTGAGGCTCAGTTCGCGCGCCTCGCGCAGCACCACGAGTGCCTTTTCGTCGTCGCCGCCACGGTGATGCACCATGCCGAGCGCCTGCAGGGTGCGCAGCTTCGCGATCGTGTCGTCGGGCGCGAACGCCTCGCGCCAGGCGCCGGCCTTTTCGATGGCCGCGAGCGCACCGGGCGTGTCGCCGAGCACACCGAGCAGGCTCGCGTATTCGTCGTAATCCTCGGCCAGCCGCAGCGCCTGCGCGCGATCCTGAGGCTCGACACCATCGGTGCCTTCGCGCATCAGCGCGACGCCGGTCGCGATGTCGCCGAGATCGCCGTAGAGATTCGCGAGCAACCGCTGCATCGCCTTGACGAGCGCGGGATCGGTACGCGCCGCGAGCTGCGCGCGCGCCGCGTCGAGCAGGCCGCGCAGGCTGACCTCGCGGCTCATCGCCTTGTCGGGCGCGGCCGCTTCGAACGCGTCGGTCAGAAACGTCAGCGCCTCGCGCGCGCGCGCGGCATCGCGGTCGGACGCCGCGCGCGCCTGCTGCGCCGCGGCCTCGGCGGCGAGCGCGCGGTTGCGCGCGAGATCGAGCC
>NZ_DATIGT010000118.1:0-37546 GCF_035481375.1 Tahibacter sp. | reverse complement strand
GCGCCGCCGGCCGCCGGCCGCCGTGCCGAAGACCGCGGCCCGTGCCGCAACGTTGTTTGCAGCGCAGCAAAATCCTCCGTAGGATTCCGGCCTTTCCGCCTGCATCAGGCGGTATCCCGCTTCCGGAGCCTTGAGCAATGCGCAGCCACTATTGCGGTCTCGTCGACGAGGCCCTGACCGGTCAGACCGTCACCCTCTGCGGATGGGCGGACAGCCGGCGCGATCATGGCGGCGTCATCTTCATCGATCTGCGTGATCACGAGGGCATCGTCCAGGCCGTGATCGAGCCCGAGAACGCCGCCGCGTTCAAACTGGCCGAGGGCGTGCGCTACGAATTCTGCCTGCGTATTTCCGGCACGGTGCGTCCGCGTCCGCAGAGCCAGATCAACGAACGCCTGCGCACCGGCCGGATCGAAGTCGTCGTCGACACGCTCGAAGTGCTCAACGCCGCAGCGCCGCTGCCGTTCATGCTCGACGACAACGTCGGCGAGGACGCGCGCCTGCGCTACCGCTATCTCGATATCCGCCGCCCCGACATGCAGCGCAAGCTGCGCATGCGCACGCGCCTCGTCTCGGCGCTGCGCCATTACCTGGACGGCAAGGGCTTCCAGGACATCGAAACCCCGATTCTCACGAAGGCCACGCCCGAAGGCGCGCGCGACTACCTCGTGCCGAGCCGCGTGCATCCCGGCGAATTCTTCGCGCTGCCGCAGTCGCCGCAGCTGTTCAAGCAGCTGCTCATGATGGCCGGCATGGACCGCTACTACCAGATCGCGCGCTGCTTCCGCGACGAAGACCTGCGCGCCGACCGCCAGCCGGAATTCACGCAGCTCGACATGGAGTTCGCCTTCGTCGGCGAGCGCGACGTGCAGGATTTCGTCGAAGGCATGATCCGCACGATCTTCAAGCAGGTCGTCGACGTCGATCTCGATGCGGAATTCCCGCGCATGACCTATGCCGAAGCGATGCGCCGCTACGGTTCCGACAAGCCCGACCTGCGCATCGATCTCGAACTCGTCGACGTCGCCGACGCGGTCAGGTCCTGCGACTTCAAGGTGTTCTCCGGACCGGCCAGCGATCCGGGCGGCCGCGTTGCCGCGCTGCGCGTACCGGGCGGTGCCGAGCTCACGCGCAAGCAGCTCGACGACTACGGTCTCTATGTACAGAAATACGGCGCGAAGGGACTGGCCTGGATCCGCATCGACGACATCGCCAAGGGCCTCGACGGCCTGACGTCGCCGATCGTGAAATTCCTCGGCGAAGACGTGGTCAAGGCAATCTTCGCCGCCGTCGGCGCGCAGACCGGCGACGTGATCTTCTTCGGCGCCGGCCCGTACAAGATCGTCAGCGATTTCCTCGGCGCGCTGCGCCTGAAGGTGGGCCGCGATCTCGGCCGCGTCGCCGACGGCTGGCGTCCGCTCTGGGTCGTCGACTTCCCGATGTTCGAGTACGACTACGACGCGAAGCGCTACGTCGCGCTGCATCATCCGTTCACGGCGCCGAAGATCGACGACGTCGCCGACCTGCGCACGAATGCGGTCAACTCGGTGTCGCGCGGCTACGACATGGTGCTCAACGGCAACGAGATCGGCGGCGGCTCGATCCGCATCCATCGTTCCGACATGCAGAGCGCGGTGTTCGACCTGCTCGGCATCGGCGCGGAAGAAGCCGAGGCCAAGTTCGGCTTCCTGCTCGACGCACTGAAGTACGGCGCGCCGCCGCACGGCGGCATCGCGTTCGGCATCGACCGCATCGCCGCGCTGATGGCCGGCACCGAGTCGATCCGCGACGTGATCGCGTTCCCGAAGACGGCGAGCGCGCAGTGCCTGCTGACCTCGGCGCCGTCGAGCATTCCCGAGGCGCAGTTGCAGGAACTGCACGTCCGCGTCGTCAAGCCGGTCAAGGGCTGATCGGCCGCCGCCGCGGCTTGCCCCGGCGGCTCGTGTACGCGCAGGATTCAGGCATGAAGGACGAGGCAGTCATCCTGATTCACGGCGTCTGGATGCGCGCATTCAGCCTGCTGCTGTTGCGCAGGCGCCTGCGCGAAGCGGGCTTCGTCACCGAACTGTTCGACTACGCGAGCGTGTTCGGCCGCGACGAACATAGCCTCGAACGGCTCGGCCGCCGCATCCGCGCGCTGCATCCGCGCCGCGTGCATCTGGTCGGCCATAGCCTCGGCGGCCTCGTCGCCGTGCGCGCACTGCATCGACTGTCGACCGTACTCGACGGCCGCGTGGTCTGCCTCGGTTCGCCGCTCAACGGCAGCACGGTCGCGCGTCGCGTGCCGAAGCTGCTGGGCTGCAGCACTGACGTTCTTTGCAGCGGACTGCCCGAGCACGTGTCGCCGGTCGAGGTCGGCGTCATCGCGGGCACGCAGGCGCTCGGTATCGGCCAGCTCATGGGCGCCTTCGACGGACCGAACGACGGCACCGTCGCTGTCGCCGAAACGCGTTGGCCGGGCGCTGTCGCCCACTGCGAAGTCAACACCTCGCATACCGGCCTCGTCCTCTCGGGCGAAGCCGCCGACCTGACCGTCCGATTCCTGCGCAGCGGCCGTTTCGACGAGGCCTGCGCGTCATGATCGGGCTGCGCCAGTACGGCGCCAGCACCGCCGCGCTGCCGCCCGTGCGCATCCTCGGCATCGATCCGGGATCCCAGCGCACCGGTGTCGGCATCATCGAGACCGACGGCGCCGGCAACACGCGTCACGTCTTTCATACGGCGATACGCCTCGTCGACAACGAGACCTTCGCGCAGCGCCTGAAACAGATCTTCGACGCGCTCGGCGCGATCATCGAGGAGCATCGTCCCGACGAGGTCGCGATCGAGCGCGTGTTCATGGCGAAGAACCCCGATTCGGCGCTGAAGCTCGGCCAGGCGCGCGGCGCGGCGATCTGCGCCGTCGTCACGCGCAATCTCGCCGTGGCCGAATATGCGCCGAAGGAAATCAAGCAGGCGGTCGTCGGCGGCGGCGGCGCCGACAAGACCCAGATCCAGCACATGGTCGGCGTGCTGCTGCAATTGCCGGGTAAACTCCAGGCCGATGCCGCCGACGCGCTCGCGATCGCACTGACGCATGCGCACACGCGGGCAACGACACAGCGCATCGGCATTCCGCGTACCGCATGGAGGCGCAGGCGATGATTGGTCGATTGAAGGGCGTGCTGGTGTCCAAACAGCCGCCGTGGCTGCTCGTCGACGTCAACGGCGTCGGTTACGAACTCGAAGCGCCGATGTCGACGTTCTACGACCTGCCCGAGGTCGGCCGCGACGTCGCGCTGTGCACGCACTATGCGGTCAAGGAAGATTCGGTCGCGCTGTACGGTTTTCTGCGCGAGGCCGAGCGCAGCCTTTTTCGCCATGTGCAGAAGGTCAGCGGCATCGGCGCGAAGATCGCGCTCGCGATCCTGTCGGGCGCCTCGGTCGAGGAATTCTCGCGCCTCGTGCAGACCGGCGACGTCGCCGCGCTGACCCGGATTCCGGGCATCGGCAAGAAAACCGCCGAGCGCATCATCGTCGAGCTGCGCGACCGCGTCGACGCGATCGGCGGCGGCGTGCCGGGCCTGAGCGTGGCCGGCGCCGTGCCGGCGGATCCGGTTGCCGAGGCGAGCATCGCGCTGCAGCAGCTCGGCTACAAACCGGCCGAAGTCACGCGGCTCGTCAAGGATGCCGCGGCGTCCGGCGACAGCGCCGAGGCCATCATCCGCAAAGCGCTGCGCGCCGCACTGCGCTGAGCGCGGATCCTCCCTCACTTTCCGACGCGCGCCGACATGAGCAGCAACGATCAGGGCAACAAAAACCTCTATGCGCTCGCGCTCGGCGCGATCGGCGTCGTCTACGGCGACATCGGCACGAGCCCGCTGTACACGCTGAAAGAGGCGTTCGGTCCGCACGGCGTCGCGGTCAGCCACGACAACGTGCTCGGCGTGCTGTCGCTGATCTTCTGGTCGCTGATCGTCGTGGTGTCGCTGAAGTACGCGACCTTCATCATGTCGGCCGACAACAAGGGCGAGGGCGGCATCATGGCGCTGACCACGCTCGCCCACCGCGGCGTCCGTTCGAGCGCGCGCGCGCGCTGGGTCATCATGGTGCTCGGCCTGTTCGGCGCGGCGCTGTTCTTCGGCGACAGCGTCATCACGCCGGCGATGTCGGTGCTCAGCGCGGTGGAGGGGCTCAAGGTCGCGACGCCGGCGTTGGGCCGCTACGTGGTGCCGATCGCGGTGCTCGTGCTGTTCGCGTTGTTCGCATTGCAGCGCAGCGGCACCGCACGTGTCGCGCGCGTGTTCGCGCCGATCATGGTGATCTGGTTTCTCGCGCTGGCCGTGCTCGGCATCATCAAGATCGCGCAGGCGCCGCAGGTGCTCGAAGCGCTGAATCCGTATTACGCGGTCGAGTTTTTTCTCGAGAACGGTCGCCTCGGCTTCTTCGCGCTGGCGTCGGTCATCCTCGCGCTGACGGGTGCCGAGGCGCTGTACGCGGACATGGGGCATTTCGGCAAGCGTCCGATCCGCCGCGCCTGGTTCGCGTTCGTGCTGCCGGCGCTGATGCTGAACTACCTGGGGCAGGGCGCACTGCTGCTCGAAGATCCGCAGGCCGCGGCGAATCCGTTCTATCTGCTCGCGCCGCCGGTGCTGCTGTATCCGATGATCGCGCTCGCGACGCTGGCCGCGGTGATCGCCTCGCAGGCCGTCATTTCCGGCGCGTTCTCGGTCACGCGCCAGGCGATACAGCTGGGCTACCTGCCGCGCATGGAAGTCGTGCACACCTCGCGCGAAACGATGGGCCAGATCTATCTGCCGTGGCTCAACCGCGTGCTGCTCGTGCTGACCGTGGCCGTCGTCATCGGCTTCCACAGCTCGACCAATCTCGCCGCGGCCTACGGCATCGCGGTCATCGGCACGATGACGATCGACTCGGTGCTCGTCATGATCGTCGCGCGGCGCATCTGGGGCTGGAAGCGCTGGCAGGTCGGCGCGCTCGGCGGACTGTTCCTCGTCGTCGATCTCGCCTTCCTCGGCGCGAATCTGGAGAAAGTCGAACACGGCGGCTGGTTCCCGCTCGTGCTCGGTCTCGTCGTGTTCACCGTGATGACGACCTGGCGCCGCGGCCGCGAGCTCGTGATCCGCGAACTCAAGCAGGCCGGCCTCGCGCTGAAGCCGTTCATCGAATCGATCGCCGAGCATCCGCCGCTGCGCGTGCCCGGGCAGGCCGTTTTCCTGACCGCGCAGCCCGACGCCGTGCCGCACGCGCTGCTGCACAATCTCAAGCACAACAAGGTGCTGCACGAGCAGAACATCGTGCTGACGGTCGAATGGCTGGAAACGCCGACCGCGGAACCCGAAGAACGCATCGAACTCGTCGCGCTCGGGCACGAGTTCCACCAGCTCACGCTGCGATATGGTTTTGCCGAAGATCCCGACGTGCCCGACATGCTGGCCAAGTGCGAGAAGGTCGGTCTCACGTTCGACATGATGGACACGACGTTCTTTCTGAGCCGCGAGAGCATCGTCGCGACGGACAATCGCGGCATGGCGAAATGGCGCGACAAGCTGTTCGCCTTCATGCAGCGCAACGCGCTGCCGGCGACGGCGTTCTTCCAGATTCCGGGCAACCGCCTCATCGAGCTCGGTACACAGGTGGAAATATGAGCGATCGCGTCACCTCGGGCGCGGCCACGCGCGAGGACGAACTGCTCGAAGCCTCGATCCGTCCGCAGCGGCTCGCCGAGTACCTCGGCCAGCAGGCCGCGCGCGAACAGCTCGGCATCTACATTGAGGCGGCCAAGCGTCGCAACGAGGCGCTCGATCACGTGCTGATCTTCGGCCCGCCCGGACTCGGCAAGACGACGCTGTCGCACGTGATCGCCAACGAGCTCGGCGTGAACCTGCGCACGACCTCCGGACCGGTCATCGAACGCGCCGGCGACCTCGCCGCGCTGCTGACCAACCTGCAGCCGCGCGACGTCCTGTTCGTCGACGAGATCCACCGCCTGTCGCCGGTCGTCGAGGAGGTGCTGTATCCGGCGATGGAAGACTTCCAGATCGACATCATGATCGGCGAGGGCCCGGCCGCGCGTTCGATCAAGCTCGACCTGCCGCCGTTCACGCTGATCGGCGCGACGACGCGCGCCGGGCTTCTGACCAGCCCCCTGCGCGACCGCTTCGGCATCGTGCAGCGCCTGGAGTTCTACACAGCCGACGAACTCGCCGCGATCGTGCGGCGCTCGGCGCGCATTCTCGGCATCGCCTGCGATCCGGTCGGCGCGGCGGAAATCGCGCGCCGTTCGCGCGGCACGCCGCGCATCGCAAACCGCCTGCTGCGGCGCGCGCGCGACTATGCCGAGGTCCGCGCCGGCGGCACGATCACGCTCGAGGTGGCGAAGGCGGCCATGGAGATGCTCAAGGTCGATCCGGAAGGCTTCGACGCGCTCGACCGCCGGCTGCTCTCGACCATCATGGAAAGCTTCGACGGCGGGCCGGTCGGCGTCGAGTCGCTGGCGGCGGCATTGTCGGAGGAGCGCGGCACGATCGAGGACGTGCTGGAGCCCTATCTGATCCAGCAGGGCTTCCTCGTGCGCACGGCGCGCGGTCGCATGGTGACCACGCGGGCCTACCATCATCTCGGACTGAAGCCGCCGCGACGTTCCGAACCGCCGCCGGACCTGTTCGATCCCGGTTGAGGCACTCTCTGAAAATCGCCGGTTCCGGCGCTGTTCGCGTCGCCGAGCCCGGCGCAGGTCCGGACCCGTCGGGTGCAAGCGCGTTCAGCCCTGCGCCGCTATGCTCGCCGCGTCGCTGCGTGCGCCGCAAATGTCCGTCCCCGACAAGGAAGATCCGATGGTCGATGCTCCGTTCCGCTGGTCGATCCGGGTTTACTGGGAAGACACCGATGCGGGCGGCGTCGTCTATCACGCGAGCTATCTGCGTTTCCTCGAGCGCGCGCGCAGCGAATACCTGCGCCATCTCGGTATTGAGCAGGAGCGGCTGCGCAACGACAATAACGTCGTCTTCGTCGTGCGCGACATCGCGATCGGCTTCGTGAAGCCGGCGCGGCTCGACGACGTGCTGGACGTTACCGTGGTATTGACGGAGCGGCGCCCGGCGAGTCTGGTGTTCCAGCAGCAGATCCTGCGCACCGCCGACGGTCGGTTGTTGTCCGAGGCGCGGGTGCGGGCGGCCTGTGTCGACGCCGCCGGTTTCCGTCCACGTCCCATTCCCGACGACCTGTTTGTGGAGATTGCCAAGGCATGAACGCTGGTGACCTGAATCTGTGGCAGCTCGTGCTGCACGCGAGCCTGTTCGTCAAGTTCGTGATGCTCGTGCTGCTGGCGTTCTCGTTCGTGTCGTGGATGATCATCTTCCGCAAGCACACCATGCTGAAGACGGCGCTCGGCAGCGCGAACGAGTTCGAGGAGCGCTTCTGGTCCGGCGCCGATCTCGCCGCGCTGTTCCGCGAAGTCACCGGCCGCGGCGACCAGATCAGCGGCATCGAGAGCATCTTCGAGGCCGGTTTCCGCGAGTTCGCGCGGTTGCGCCAGCGCCGCGGTGTCGATCCGCGCACCCTGCTCGAAGGCGCCCAGCGCGCGATGCGTGTCGCGCAGACGCGCGAGATCGACCGGCTCGAAGGCAACCTCGAATTTCTCGCCAACGTCGGTTCGATCAGCCCCTACGTCGGCCTGCTCGGCACCGTCTACGGCATCATGATTTCGTTCCAGGGCCTGGCCAACGTCAAGGAAGCCACCATCGCGAGCGTCGCCCCGGGCATCTCCGAGGCGCTGGTTGCCACCGCCATGGGCCTGATCGCCGCGATTCCCGCGTCCTGGGCCTACAACCGCTACTCGAACAAGGTCGAGCGCGTCGCGACGCGCTTCGACACGTTCACCGAAGAGTTCTCGTCGATCCTGCAACGTCAGGCGCACGTCGAGGATTGAGCCGCGCGACCCCGCGTTCTCTCCCCGACCGTTGGAGCCGCCGATGCAAACTCATCACCGCCGCAAACGCAAAAAACTCAAGGCCGACATCAACGTCGTGCCGTATATCGACGTCATGCTCGTGCTGCTCATCATCTTCATGGTGACGGCACCGCTGCTCAATCTCGGCGTGGACATCGATCTGCCGGAATCGGAGATCGCGAAGAGCCTCAACGTCGACAAGGATCCTGTCGTCGTGACCGTCGACAAGGCCGGCAAGCTGTTCCTGACGCTGCCCGAAGCCAAGAGCGAGGAAGTCACGGCCGACGTGCTGAAGACGAAGATCGCGGCATTCGTGCGCAACAACCCGAAGCAGCCCGTCTACGTCGCCGGCGACGGCAAGGCCGAATACAGCAAGATCTACGACGCGATGGCGCTGCTGCAGTCCGCCGGCGTGCCCAAGGTCGGCCTCATGGGCCAGCCGCCGCAGGACAAGGCCAACTGATCCGCAGTCATGGCCGGCGACGACAACTCCCTGCGACCCTGGCTCTATTCGATCGCGGTGCACCTGCTGGTGCTCGCGCTCGTCAGCGTGAGCCTCTGGTGGACGCGCAGCACCGTCGCGGTCGCGATTCCGGGGCCGATCATCGAGGCGACGCTCGTCGGTCCGGCGCAGGCGCCGGCCCCGAAGAACGTCAAGAAACCGGTCAAGCCGGTCAAGCAGCCCGAGCCCAAGCCTGAAGAAGTCAAGCCGAAGGCCGACGAGCCCGCGCCCGAGAAGCCCAAGGAAGACAGGAAGGACCAGGAAAAGATCACCGACAAGATCACCCAGCAGAAGGCCGAGGAAGACGCCAGGCTGCAGGAGGAGCTGCGGAAGAAAGAACAGATCGAGCTTGCCGAAAGACAGGCGGCCGAGGCCGAGAAGAAAAAAAAGCTAGAGGAAGAAAAAGCCAAGCAGTTGCGCGACCAGAAGCAGCGCGAACTCGACAAGAAGGCCGAGGCCGAGCGTCTCGCGGCGATGATCGCGGATGAGGCCAAGAGCGGGCAGGAAGGCACCGACACGAGCCTCGAAGCCGAGTATTACGCGGCGATCCAGAGCGCCGTGACGAATGCCTGGTTGCGTCCTGAGTCGACGCCGCCCGGCGTGCGCTGCACGCTCGAAATCACGCAGATCATCGGCGGCGACGTGATCCAGGCTGTCGTGGTCGAACCGTGCAACGCCGACGCGCCGACGCGCACCACGCTCGAGCAGGCGCCGCAGCGCGCATCGCCGCTGCCATACAAGGGGTACGAGTCGGTGTTCAAGCGCAAGATCCGCTTCGAGTTCACCTATGACGGCTAGCGCCGCGTTCGCCGGGCTCCTGCTCGCGACGGCGGCGGGCGGTCAGAGCGCGGCGCCCGCGCCGATCGAGGCCTATATCGAGGCCGTGCACGCGGCGATCATGCGCGCCTGGGTACAACCGCGGTCGGCGGCCGTCGATCTGCATTGCCCGATGGACATCGTGCAGCGCGATGGCGGCCACGTCGTTCAGGCTAGCTTCGGGAGCGATTGCAATGCTGATGCGGCCACGCGCGAGTCGTTAGAACGCGCCGTCGGCAAAGCCTCCCCGTTACCGTATGCCGGTTTTGAAAGAGTCTTTCAGCGCCGCATACATCTCGTTTTCAAACATAGCGGCCACTAGAGCAGGAACGATATGCCAGCCAACTTCGTATTCCGCATCGCCAGCCTGCTGCTCTGCCTGCTCGGCACGGCAGCGCAGGCGCAGACTTCCGCCCCGACGCCCGGCCAGGGCCTCAGCAGTGACGTGCCGACCATCGTCATCCGTGACGGCACGGCGTCGGCGTGGCCGATCACCGTCGTGCCGTTCGCGTTCGAGGCGGCCGGCGCGCCGAGCGAGACCGACGTCGGCGACGTCGTCCGCATGGACCTCGCGCGTTCGGGCAAATTCAAGGCGCTCGACAAGAAGGATGTCGTCGAATTCCCGTCGCGCGGTAGCGACATCAAGTTCCCGACCTGGAACCTGCTCAAGCAGTCCTACATCGTCGTCGGCCGCATGACCGACGCCGAGGGCGGCGCGATGCGCGTGGAGTTCGAACTGTTCGACGTGGCCAAGCAGGAGCGCATGCTCGGCCTCGCGATCACCGGCCAGCGCAGCGACCTGCGCGGCGTCGGTCACCAGATCGCCGACCTGATCTACGAAAAGATCACCGGCGTGCGCGGCGCGTTCTGGACCCGCATCGCGTACGTGACGGCCGCGGGCGTCAGCCCGAACATCAACTACGCGCTGATGGTCGCCGACTCGGACGGCTACAACCCGCAGGTGCTGGTCCGCTCGCGCGAGCCGCTGCTGTCGCCGGCCTGGTCGCCGGACGGCAAGAAGCTGGCCTACGTGTCGTTCGAGCGCGGCGACTCGGCGATCTACCTCCAGGAAATCGCGACCGGCTCGCGCCAGGTGATCTCCAACCGCAAGGGTATCAACGGCGCACCGGCGTTTTCCCCGGACGGCAGCAAGCTTGCGCTGACCCTGTCCTACCTCGGCAACCCGGACATCTTCATCATGGATCTGGCCAGCCGCGAGACGCGCCGGGTCACGAATCATTTCTCGATCGATACCGAGGCGCAGTGGATGCCGGACGGGCAGACGCTGGTGTTCACGTCTGACCGCTCGGGCAAGCCCCAGCTCTACCAGGTCTCGGCCGGCGGCGGCGACGCCACCCGCCTGACGTTCCAGGGCGAGTACAACGCGCGGCCTTCCGTGTCCTATGACGGCAAGCTGTTCGCTATGGCGCAGGGCACTGGAAATGTGTATCGTATTGCGGTTTTGGACCGGAGCACGGGTTCGGGGTCGATGCGTGCCATTTCCCCGGGCAGCGTGGACGAGTCGCCGAGCTTCGCACCGAATGGAAGCATGCTGCTGTACGCCGCGACCGACGGACCGCGCGGGGTACTGTACGCCGTGTCTGCAGACGGTCGCGTTCGCCAGCGCCTGGTCTTGGCCGACGGTGACGTGCGTGAACCATCGTGGGGTCCATTCCGCCAGCGATAAATCAAGACGCCGGGTGACCGGCGCTAGCTACTGAGCCTTTGTAATCTGACCTGACCTCCTTAAGGACTACACCATGAACACCTCGCTTCGCCTCGCTATTGCCGCTCTGCTCTGCGTCACCGCTGTCGGTTGCGCCAAGAAGGCCGTCAAGCAGCCGCCGTCGTCGGGTGGCAGCTCGACCGAGCAGCCCACGACCGGTGGCAGCTCCGACACGGGCGCCTATACCGAAGCTTCGCTGAACTCCGACAGCTGCCTGCGTCAGCGCGTCATCTACTTCGATCTGGACCGCACCGAGATCAAGAGCGAATTCCAGGCCCAGATCGCCTGCCACTCCAAGTTCATCCGCCAGTTCCCGAACTACAACGTGACCCTCGAAGGCAACGCCGACGAGCGCGGTTCGCGTGAGTACAACCTGGGTCTCGGCGAGCGCCGCGGCAACGCCGTGCAGAGCGCGCTGTCCTCGGCCGGCGCCCCGGGCACGCAGCTCAACGTCGTCTCGTACGGCGAAGAGCGTCCGACCTGCAAGGATCACAGCGAAGACTGCTGGTCGAAGAACCGTCGCGTCGAAATCGTCTACACCAAGAACTAAGCACCAAGGAAAGCGATGCGCGCGATCTCGAACCTGTTCGGTGCCCGCATCACGGTTGCGGCGGCTTTGGCCGCCGCAACCGTTTCCATGCCGGCCGCCGCGGAACGCCTGAGCCTTGCCGAGCGCGTCGCTGCGCTGGAAGCGCAGGCGCAAGCCGGTCAAGGCAACGTCGACCTCGTCAATCAGTTGCAGGCACTGCAAACCGAAGTGCAGCAGCTCAACGGCCTCGTCGAACAACTGCGTCATCAGCTCGACGAGCAGAAAGAACGCGGCAAACAGCAGTACATCGACCTCGATTCCCGCATCGGCCGCCTCGAAGGCGGCGGTGGTGCCGGTGCCCCGGGCACCGCTGCTCCGGCGAACCACGGTCTCGAAGACATCCAGCTGGGCGCGCCGAACGGCGCGAGCAGCGACACACCGGCGCCGTCGACCGACCCGGCGCTGTCCCTCGATACGCCGAGCAGCATGCCCGGCGCCGCCGCACCGCGTACGCCGGCTGCCGCGCCGGCGACGGCCGCTGCAACGCCGCCACCGGCTGCCGGTGGCCTGCGCGTCGACCCGGCTGCCGAAAAGGCCGGCTACGACGAAGCATTCGCCGCGCTCAAGGACGGCCGCTATGCCGAATCCGCGCGTCGCTTCCAGGCATTCATCGATGCCTATCCGAACAGCGAGCTGACCGCCAACGCCTACTACTGGCTCGGCGAGTCGTATTACGTCACGCAGAACTACCGCGTGTCGCTCGAGACGTTCCAGACCTTGCTGAAGATCTATCCGGACAGCCAGAAGGCACCGGATGCACTGCTCAAGACTGGCTATTGCCAGTACGAACTCAAGCAGTGGGAACCGGCCAAGGCCACGCTGACGCGCGTCGTGCAGAAGTATCCGGACACGACCGTCGCGCGACTCGCCCAGGGGCGTCTGCGCGCCCTGCAATCCGAAGGCGCGCACTGAGCGCCTTCGCAACGAACACCGGCGGCTGCGGCCATGTCGGCTGAAGCCGTCCTTCCGAACCAGACTCCATCGCCCGCGTCGTCGACGCCGCGAGTGGACGCGCGTGCCGAGCGGCTCCGCATCACCGAGATCTTTCATTCGATCCAGGGCGAAGCCGACGCGGTCGGCTGGCCCACGGTGTTCGTGCGTCTGACCGGCTGTCCGCTGCGCTGCACCTGGTGCGACACGACCTATTCGTTTCACGGCGGTCAGTGGCACGACATCGACGACATCGTTCGCGAAGTCGCCGGCTACGGGGCGCGGCACGTCTGCGTGACCGGCGGCGAGCCGCTGTCGCAGAAGCGCTGCCTGATCCTGCTCGCGCGGCTCTGCGACGCGGGCCACGAAGTCTCGCTGGAGACCTCCGGCGCGCTCGACGTCGCCGCGGTCGATCCGCGCGTGCGCAAGGTCGTCGACCTGAAAGCCCCCGATTCCGGCGAGTTCAAGCGCAACCGCTGGAGCAACCTCGATCACCTGCGGCCACACGACCAGGTCAAATTCGTCCTCGCCGGCCGCGGCGATTACGACTGGGCGCGCGATACCGTGCGGACGCACGCGCTCGCCGCGCGCTGCCAGGTGCTGTTTTCGCCGGTGCACGGCAGCCTGAAACCGCGCGAACTCGCCGAATGGATACTCGCCGACCGTCTTCCGGTGCGCATGCAGCTGCAGCTGCACAAGCTGCTCTGGGGCGACGAACCCGGCCACTGAAGAGATGAAGTCATGAGCAAACCCGCCGTCGTCCTGCTCTCGGGCGGCATGGATTCCGCGGTCGTGCTCGCGATCGCGCGCGAGCAGGGCTTCGCCTGCCACGCGCTCAGCGTCGCCTACGGCCAGCGTCACGTGTCCGAGCTCGATGCCTCCGATCGCGTCTGCGCGATGCTCGGCGCTGCCGCGCACAAGACCGTGACCGTCGACCTGCGCAGCATCGGCGGCTCGGCGCTCACAGCCGACATCGACGTGCCCGAGCAGGGCGGTGCCGGCATTCCGGTCACCTACGTGCCCGCGCGCAACACGATCATGCTGTCGATCGCGCTGGGCTGGGCGGAAGTCCTCGGTGCCAGCGACATCTTCTGCGGCGTCAATGCGGTCGACTATTCCGGCTATCCCGACTGTCGCCCCGAATTCATCGAAGGCTTCCAGCACCTTGCGAACGTCGCGACGAAGGCCGGCGTCGAAGGCGCGCAGATCCGCATCCATGCGCCGCTGATGCGCATGAGCAAGGCCGAGATCGCGCGCGAAGGCACGCGACTCGGCGTCGACTTCTCGGCCACGGTGTCGTGCTACCAGGCCGACGAACGCGGCCGCGCCTGCGCCCACTGCGATGCCTGCCGCCTGCGTGCCGAAGGCTTTCGCGATGCGGGGCTTCCCGACCCGACGCGGTATCGCTGAAGCGGACCCTTCTTCGCGCCGCTTTCGAGCTGCGACGGCCGGCGGAATGGCGGACTTGTCTGCTCCCAGTCCAGGCTCTAAACTTCGCGTCCCTCGCGCGCCGGCCCTCGCCAGCGCCCAGCAACACCTTCCTGTGGGCCGTTAGCTCAGTGGTAGAGCATCGGACTTTTAATCCGTTGGTCGATGGTTCGAGTCCATCACGGCCCACCACAGAGTAGTCCGGCGCGATCCGTCGAAATCCGGAAAACTTTAGCAAATAGCGCTCTTTGGCCAGCTTCTTGTCCGAAGACGGCCGGTCTCGTCCGTTGACAGCCGGGGGCAACTGGGGGCAAGGTTTGGGGCATCTGGCCACCCGGCCTATTCGGTTGCCCCCAATGGCGCTTACCGACTCCGCAATCCGCGCTGCGAAGCCCGCCGACAAGCCGTATCGACTATTCGATAGTGGCGGCCTCTATCTGGAAGTGGCCCCCAGCGGGGGCAGGTGGTGGCGGTTGAAATACCGCCATGTTGGCAAGGAAAAGCGCCTATCGCTGGGCGTCTATCCCGACGTGGGGCTCAAGGATGCGCGGGCAAAGCGCGATGACGCGCGCAAGCTGATTGCTGCCGGGACGGACCCCAGCGCGGCACGCAAGGCGGCGCGCGCTGCTGGCGTTAGCGACGCGGCAAATACGTTCGAGGCTGTGGCGCGCGAATGGCTGGCCATCAGGGCGAAAGAGTGGGGCGCCTCGCATCTGGCGAAGATGACCGCCCGGCTTGAGCTGTACGCGTTTCCCGCTATCGGCAAGCGTCCCATAGCTTCAATTACTGCCCCCGAGGTGTTGGCCGTTTCGCGAGGCGTTGAATCGCGCGGCATTGTGTCGACGGCGCACCGAGTGCAGCAGGCGTGCGGGCAAGTTTTTCGCTACGCCGTACAGACAGGGCGAGCGGAGCGCGATCCGGCTGGCGACCTTCGCGGTGCACTTCCCGCCGTCCGAAAAACACACTTCGCAGCCGTCACCGACCCGAAGAAGCTCCCCGCCCTGCTCAACGCGTTGCACAGCTACACCGGTGGCCCCGTCGTCCGTGCCGCACTCAAGCTCGCCCCGCTGCTGTTTGTGCGACCGGGCGAGCTGCGCTCGATGGAATGGGCGAACGTCGATCTGGAAGCCGCCGAGTGGCGGTTCACGGCCAGCAAAACCAAGACAGGGCATGTCGTCCCGCTCGCAACGCAGGCTGTTGCGATCCTTCGGGAGCTGTACGAACTAACCGGACGCGGCAGGTATGTCCTCGCCACCGCGCGAGGCGGCAAGCGTCCTATGTCCGAAAACGGCGTACTTGTAGCTATGCGCAGCCTTGGCATCGAGGCCGAGGAAATGACGGGGCACGGCTTCCGCGCAACCGCTCGCACGATTCTCGACGAGGTCCTAGGGTTTCGGATCGACTGGATCGAACACCAATTAGCGCATGCCGTGCGGGATGCGAACGGCCGCGCGTACAACCGGACCGCTCATCTGCCGGAACGCCGGAAGATGATGCAGCAATGGGCTGACTATCTAGACTCGCTTCGGCTGTCCGGATTGGCGAGGCACTCTTGAGCAAAGACCAAACCTCAGGTATTCCGCCGCTGGACGAGGAGGCCTGGCTTGCGATCTCGATTGCTGAGCATCAGCGTCGAAGAACTCGCATGCTCACTCTCCGGGAAAACTCTTTGACGCCGCTCGGACAGGCCGCTTGGGAGGCAGCGATTTGCGAGTATTCGCTCGAAGAGCGCCTCGCGACTAAGCAGGCGCGCGCGCGTTCAAATCCAGATGCGGCGCGTGGCCTTCTGATATCTCTTGCATGCAAGCTTCGCGACGGAGATTCGTTAAGTTTTGAAGCTCGCCGCTTCCTATTTGATGCGATTTCCGGCGCCGCGGCATGTCCAGACGAAGCAACGCAGCGTTTGGGCCTGATACTGCCGCATGGCAAGGAGCGTGGGCGCGGCGTTGAGGCTCGCAATGTCGCGCTGGCGTTTGCCGTTCAGAAGCTCCGCAAGACTTATCCGCTTTCAAGCGGCGTCAATTCGGCAATCGGTCAAGTTGCTGTAGCCCCGATGGTGAGCGAATCGAAGGTTCGCGACGCCTACAACGAATTCCGAAAGTACGCGGAGTTCGCTGAAGAGTGGGCCGCACAAGACATTTTGGACGGCACGCAAGACGGTGAGAAAAGCAATACAAGCTGAGATCAACTCAAGCTGGGTCGCTCTCGAAGCGTACGAAGACGAACCTTGGCGCACTTTGATGGCGCACAAGGAGTCGTTCAAATGAAAGTTGTTCCGACAGTCGGCTATCTCCGCCTCGCGCAGATCATCGGCGACGCCAAATCCGGCCAACCGGCAATCATTCCGGTTTCTAAGACGACTTGGTGGGACGGAGTGCGTAGTGGACGCTTCCCGAAGCCGACGCGTACGCTCGGCAGACGCATTACAGCTTGGAGAGCGGAAGACATCCTCGCGCTTGTAAACACGCGCGCACCGGAGGGTGGAAAATGACGGCCTCTGAAAAGAGCAATGCCGGCTGGCGGGCCGGCATTGCAGAGAAACTTGAACTCATACTTCTTGAACCGAACTGTACGCGGACTCAGGCATGTCGGCTACTTCGCGCAACGGTTTCGGTTGCAGTCGAGCTTGTTGAGGAGGCGGCTGCGCTCGTCATAGACCCGCCTCCGGAGTTGATCGTCGCTTGCGACGCGATCGCTCTCGCTGACGAATTGCTTGGGCGGTGCCTTACGTCGGATGGTGCCGCGTGAGTCAGCGCAGAAACTTCCAAAAAGTGCGGGGGCGACGTGAAGGTTACACGTTCACGCGATTGCTGCACGTCGTGCAAGATTCGGCGAACTGGCGGAACTGCAGTGGAACGGCAATTAAGCTGCTTTTGGACCTCGCGAGGCAATACAACGGTCGAAACAATGGTGATCTCACTGCTGCGCTGGGAGTTCTCCGAAAGCGAGGGTGGAACTCTCCCGAGACAGTAACGTGGGCGATACGAGAACTCCGCCACTACGGCTTCCTGACACTGACGCGACAAGGGTTCTTTCCGGCTCCAAATCCGTATGCGCTCGGATGGATAGAAATCGACGAGTGCGGTGGGAAGCTGGATGTCGGGCCCTCGTCTGCAGCCAACGAATGGCGAGTGGCGAAACCAAAGTTCAAGCGTCCGCGTCGAAAACGAGAGGCCGCAACGGAATTCGAATAGCTTCGATACGATTTCCGTAGTGTGCAGTGTCCTGCAATCCCTCCACCGATACGGATCTCGAATCGAAAGCCGCTCAATCTCTCGGAAGTCCCGATACGGAAGTCGAACACCTTCTTACAATCTACCAGTACTTGCGCGTGTGTCCGCTTCCAAGACTTGCTCTTCGGGCTCCAATGGATACCTCCCTCACGCGCGAATGACTTCGGAGGAAAAATGGCTAGTAGATTGTGGATGCCACGATGCGGAGCCCGAACTCGCAATGGAGGTCCGTGCAACGCCTCTAAGATTCCGGGGAGGAAGCGGTGCAAATGGCACGGCGGGCTTAGCACGGGGCCACGAACCGCAGCCGGTAAACTTATCTCCTTGCGGAACTTGGTGCAGAATCGACGCCACGAGCTGAATCATTGAAGCGACCCCGCTGGCTGCGGCTATGGAGCGACTGTGGACGGACTGTGGTTAGAACGAATCGGGACAGCCATTCTGGTTGCGAGAGTGCTTGGTGCGTGCGATGGACTATTCATCGCTGTGCAATCTACGCGCTGATGGCAAGGAGATCCAAGCGGAGCTGGTGCCGCAGTGATGAGCCACGATAAGAACGAAATGGAACGGGGATGAACATTACGCTGATCGAGCAAGGCGTGAAGCAGGTGCTGCTCACGTCCACGTCGGAGAACTTTATATTCGATCTCTTACTTGCCTATGGCAAGCCGAAGACATCGATCACTCGTTTGGCCGCCACCGGTGCCATGAGCTACAACCTGGCGAAGAAACAGCCGGGTGTTGTGCTCTGGAAGGGCGTCGTTTGCTACATCCGCGCCCAGCCCGGCTCCGCGGCGGCCGCCGTCGAGGAATACCAGAGCTTGCCGGCCATCTTGAAGCACAAGCCTCGCTTCATCGTCTCGACAGACTTCGACCGCGTCGTGGCGTTGGACACCAAGCTCGGCGAACAGATCGACATCTCCTACATCGAGCTGCCTAAGCACTTCACATTCTTCCTGCCATGGGCCGGAATGGAGAAGTCGCAGCATGCCTCCGACAGCCCGGCCGATGTCAAGGCTGCCGAGAAGATGGCGAAGCTCTACGACCTCATTGCCGAGGACAACTACGATCCGGCAAACCCGCCTAATGCGGAGTCTATCCACAACCTCAACGTCTTCCTCTCTCGGTTGCTGTTCTGCTTCTTCGCTGAAGACACGGATATCTTCCCCAGCAAGCTGTTTTGCCGCAGCGTCGAAGAACACACGTCTAAGGATGGCTCCGACTTGGAGGAGTATCTCAAAGCTCTGTTTTTGGTGCTCAACACCAAGGATCGCGATGAGGTTTCCCCGTATCTAAAAGAGTTTCCCTATGTCAATGGCGGCCTCTTCGCCGAGGAGCGCCCGGTCCCGAGGTTCTCCGCCAGGTCGCGCGACCTCCTGATCAAGTGCGGCTTCGACCTCAATTGGAGCGAGATCAATCCCGACATCTTCGGCTCCATGATCCAAGCGGTGATAGATGTCGAACAACGAAGCAGCATGGGCATGCACTACACGTCGGTGCAGAACATCATGAAGGTGATCGACCCGCTGCTCCTCTATGATCTAAAGGTGGAGTTGGAAGGAAGCCGACGCAGCGAAAAGCGCCTACGCGACCTGCTCCAGCGCCTGCCATCCATCCGCGTCTTTGATCCCGCTTGCGGATCGGGAAACTTCTTGATCATTGCCTACAAGGAGCTTCGAAAGCTAGAAATGGAGGTGCTCGCGCAGCTTCAGGAGCTGACGGGACAAGAGGACTTCGGTCTGTCCGCGATCCAGCTCGCTCAGTTCTATGGCATCGAGCTCGATGACTTCGCGCATGAGGTCGCCTTGCTTTCCATGTGGCTGGCCGAGCATCAGATGAATAAGGTCTTCTTAGCCCGCTTCGGCCGATGCGCGCCACCTTTGCCATTGAAGCCCAGCGGCAACATCATCTGCGACAACGCGGCCCAAGTGAAATGGGCGACGGTGTGCCCGCACGACGCACAAAAGTCGATCTTTCTGATTGGCAATCCGCCATACCTCGGCGCCCGCAATCAGGACGAGGATCAGAAGCAAGACCTCTGCGTTGTTTTCGACGGACACCCAGATTACAAGGATTCCGACTACGTAGCCGCGTGGATTCTCAAAGCGGCGGACTACATCAAAGGGACCTCGGCCAAGTTCGCCTTCGTGACGACGAGCTCTGTCTGCCAGGGCGAACAGGTCGCCTACATCTGGCCGCGAGTTTTGGCCCATGGATTAGAGATCGAGTTCGCCCACCAGCCATTCAAATGGAGCAACAGGGCGAAGAAGAACGCGGGCGTCTCCTGCGTGGTCGTCGGTGTCAGGCGCGTCTTGAAGGCTCCGAAGTTCATCTTCAATGCCGACACCCGCGCTACAGTAGCGAACATCAGTCCATACCTAACTGCGGGCAGCGACACGTGTGTCGCTCGAACCTCCGAGATTTCATCGGACATGCCCAAGATGAAGCTTGGCAACATGGCTCGCGGCAAAGATTTGATCATGCATGAGGATGCTCGCGATGAGATCGTCCGTGCGTATCCACAAGCGGAAGTGCTGCTCAAGCGACTGCTAGGGACCGACGAATTCGTGACGAGCAAGCCGCGATGGTGCTTGTGGATTGAGGACGAGCAACTCGCCTTGGCGAATTCAATTCCCCCTATTCGGAGGCGAATCGATGCGATCAGGACATTCCGCGAGAACTCAAGTGCGAAGACTACCAATGAATACGCAAAGATCCCGCACAAATTCGCTCAGCGCTGCCATGAGGATAGGCCGTCCATCCTTGTCCCGAAGACAAGTTCGGAGCGCCGCGAATACATCCCTATCGGGTATTTGGATGCCGGCGTTGTGATCTCCGATGCGGCATTTGCCATCTACGAAGCGTCTCCAATGTTGTTCGGCATCCTGTCGTCTCGAATTCATGGAGTTTGGGTGCGATCGATTGGTGGGCAGCTTGAATCGCGGCTGCGATATTCGGCCGAGATTTGCTACAACTCATTTCCTCTGCCTAGACGCACGTCCATTCAGAAGAAGGCGATTGAAGTAGCCGCTCTTCGAGTGCTTGATCGGCGTGAGCAGCATTCGCATATGACTATCGAAGAGCTCTACGACCCAGACACGATGCCACCGGATCTAAAAGCCGCGCACGTCGCCTTGGACGAAGCGGTAGATAGGATTTTCCGGTCCCGGCCGTTCACCTCGGATGAGGATCGCTTGGAGCTGCTGCTGGCTCTGTATGAGAAGACATCGGAGGCGGCGGATGCCTAACTTGATTGAAGTCACCTACGGGCAGACCGGCCAGAGCACGAAAGTCAACGAGCTTGGAATGCGTGAGATGCAGGAGCGCGCATTCGAGTCGCGCGACCACCAATACCTGCTGCTCAAGGCTCCGCCTGCCTCAGGCAAGAGCCGAGCCTTGATGTATTTGGCGCTCGACAAGCTGCGCAACCAAGGCTTGCGCAAGGCCATCATCGCCGTGCCGGAACGCTCCATCGCCTCGTCGTTCGCTTCGACCCCGTTGGCAAGCGAAGGCTTTTTCGCCGATTGGGTCGTGGAGCCGCAGTACAACCTGTGTTCGCCTGGCGGCGATCAAGGCAAGGTCAAGGCGTTCACGGACTTCATGAACGGCCCTGGCGAAGTCCTCGTCTGCACGCATGCGACCCTCCGCTTCGCGTTCGAGGCGATCGAGGAGGAGCTGTTCAACGAATGTCTGCTGGCAATCGATGAGTTTCATCACGTCTCGGCCGACGCGGAGAACAAGCTTGGTGTGATGCTGCGCAATGTCATGCACAAGTCCTCCGCGCACATCGTGGCGATGACGGGCTCTTACTTCCGAGGCGACAGCGTTCCGGTGCTGCTGCCGGACGACGAGGCCAGGTTCGCGAAGGTGACTTACAACTACTACGAGCAGCTCAACGGCTACACTTGGTTGAAGTCGCTCGGCATCGGATATCACTTCTACAAAGGGCGCTACCTGTCGGCCGTCGCCGAGGTCCTTGACACCGACAAGAAGACGATCCTGCACATTCCCAGCGTGCAGTCCGGCGAATCGACCAAGCGAAAGCATGAGGAGGTCGATGCCATCTTGGACGGCATCGGCGTCGTCCAAGGCCAAGACCCTGCCACGGGAGTCATCACGGTTAGGCGTCACGGCGACGGTAAGCTGATCAGGATCGCCGACCTTGTCCAAGACGCCGTCGTCGAGCGCGACCGCGTGGTGAACTTCCTCAGGCAGGTGCGCCGGGCGGACGACCTCGACCTGATCATCGCGTTGGGCATGGCCAAGGAGGGCTTCGACTGGCGCTTCTGCGAGCATTCATTGACGGTGGGCTATCGCGGATCGCTGACCGAGATCATTCAGATCATCGGGCGCTGCACCCGCGACAGCGAGAACAAGTCGCACGCCCAGTTCACTAACCTGATCGCCCAACCGGATGCCAATGACGACTTGGTGAAGGTCGCCGTCAACAATATGCTCAAGGCCATCACTTGCTCGCTGCTGATGGAGCAGGTCCTCGCACCCAATTTCAAGTTCAAGACCAAGCTCGACGATGACGACAAGGCCGGTCCCGGAGAGATCAAGATTGCCGGCTTCAAGGAGCCCGACACACAGAGGCTCAAAGGCATCGTCGAATCGGATTTGAACGACCTCAAGGCGATGATCTTGCAGGACGACGCCATGCTCAAGGCAATCCCCGGCAACATCGATCCGGAGGTGATCAACAAGGTGTTGATCCCGAAGCTCATCAAGATTCGCTACCCGGACCTCTCCGATGACGAGCTCGAAACGCTTCGGCAGAACGTGGTGGCCGATTCCGTCTTGAAGAGCGGAGAGTTCAAGGAGGACGGCGACCAGCGTTTCATTAAGATGGCCGGTAAGTTCGTCAACATCGACGACCTGCACATCGACCTGATCGACCAGGTCAATCCGTTCCAAGCAGCCTTCGAAATCCTCTCCAAGTCCGTGACGGCCAGCGTGCTCAAGACGATCCAAGAGGCTATCGAGGTCACGCGGATGGCGATGAGCCCGGAGGAGGCCGTGTTGCTGTGGCCCAAGATCAAGGACTTCACGCGCGTCAACGGGAGGCCGCCCAGCCATCAATCGATCGATGCCATCGAAGCCCGCATGGGCGAAGCATTGATCTACCTGCGCAACCAGCGAAGGCAGCAGGGCGTATGACCCCCGAGGAACTTCGCAAGCTAGTCGAAGATGACGATCTTGGGCTTTTGAAAGTCAAGCCGCTGGGGGCTGGGGCATTGACTGTAGATCAGCGCATCCTCGAATCTTTCAAGGAGATCGAGGAGTTCGTCCGGGTCGAAGGGCGCGAGCCCAGGGCGGACCCCGCGAACATGCGCGAGTTCAAATTGAACAGCCGCCTCGCGGGAATCCGAGCCAGCAAGGTCAAGTCGGATTCGCTGCGGCCAGTCGATGCTCTGGGCCTACTCGGCAAGCCAGTCGAGTCGCTAGAAGACGCCGTGGCCGATGACGACATGGGCCTGCTCGAAGGCGTAGAGGATAGCATCTTCACTTTGAAGCATGTCCCGGCCGAGATCAACCGGCCCGACAAGATCGCCCAGCGCACGCCATGTGATGACTTCGATCAATTCGAGCCTTTGTTCAAGCAGTGCCACGCCGAGCTTGCTGCAGGCATCCGCGAGTCGCGGCCATTCACGGGCGAGCAGCAGATTTCAGTGGGCCACTTTTTCATCGTCCATGGGGTGATGGCCTATGTGGCAGAGATCGGCGAGAAGGAGCTGAGAAACAAGAAGACCAATGCTCGCTTGCGCTGCATCTTCGAGAACGGGACTGAGTCGAACATCCTCCTGCGCTCGCTCGCCCGCGAGCTCTACAAGGATCCGGCGGGGCGGCGTATCCTGGACAGCCATGACAAGGCGTTGGAGGAGTTGGAATTGATCAAGCCCGAGGACAAGCATTCGGGCTATGTCTACATCCTGCGCTCCATCAGCGAGGTCCCCGAGATCAGGGCCATCCAGAACCTCTACAAGATCGGCTTCTCGACGACGCCCGTCGAGGACCGGATTAAAAACGCGAGGCAGGAGCCAACCTATTTGATGGCGCCGGTCAAGATCGTGTCGGTGTTTGAGTGCTACAACCTCAACCCGCAGAAGTTCGAGGCATTGCTCCACACCTTCTTCGGAACAGCGTGCCTCGATTTGACGGTGACAGACTCGCTCGGCAAGCCACACACACCGCGTGAGTGGTTCATCGCGCCGCTCGATTCGATGGAGCTCGCCGCGCAGCTTCTGATCAATGGCGAAATCGTCCATTACCGCTACGACGCCGACTTGCTCGAAGTGGTAGAGAGGTCATGAGTCCTGTCTTTGTTTCATCGTCGCCGGCTGCTCGCGCGCATATTGGGCGCCTACGGTTGCCCTGCGTGTAGCGATGTAGCCGATCCGAGCAAAGTACAAAAGTTTTTAAATGAACCCGTAGATTCAGAGGTCCAGAGATTTCACCAAGGCCCGGTTAATCATGAAGGTGATGCGCTCGCCAATATCCCATCTGGGAACCCACGAACTGATAGTTCTGACGCGCGTTCCGATTTCGATACCCTTAAAAATTTTCGCCTTGAAGTAGTGGGACAGCCGTCCCGGCCGGCGCCGAAAAGATTGCCCCTGAAGGGGTTTGTCCGCGCGGTAGCACTGCTGCTCGCGGTTGCTGCGATTTTTCGTTTCTCGGGTTCCGGTTTATGAAGTTCGGCGCTCTCGGAGTCCATGGCCAAGACTGGGCAGGAGCTTCAATCCAATTTCCAGCTACGACTAATCCTGGCAGGCGCCCTCAAATTGTCACCGCAAAGGTGTCTAAGGCCACCTCGGGTGAAGTTGGGCTATCGAGGGTTGTGCTTCTTGTTGATGACGTGATTGTTGCAAGCGATGAGCGGTTCGAGCCAACGGTTACGGTTGTCGAGGAAAAAGCGCCGTAGTACAGTAACTTGTGACGATTAGTTGAGAATGAATGATGCGGGACCGAGATGTACGCAGCGCTATGCTGGCAAAGTTGCGGACCGAGCACGGCTCGGACCCGGACGCGCGCGTCATTGAGGAAATGGGCGTATGGGCCGGCACTGTGCGCATCGACATTGCCGTCGTAAACGGCGAACTGTGTGGCTACGAGTTGAAAAGCGATCGTGACACTCTTCTACGATTGCCTCGCCAGATCGAGTACTACGGAAAGGTGTTCGATCGAGTTTCGATCGTTGCTGGTTCTCGCCATACGAAGGAAGCTGTGAATCTAGTACCGGCTTGGTGGGGAATCGAGCAAGCAGCTGTCGTTGACGGCAGCGTTTCGATCACAGCGCTTCGCACGGCGGGACTGAACCCAGACCGTGACCCATACGTTGTGGCGGAGCTGCTTAGCAAGCCAGAAGCGCTTACGGTCCTGACGCATTACCAGTTGGCGAAAGGCTGGCATGCAAGAAGAATTCGGGATATTCACGTTCGATTGTCGCGCGAAATTCCATTTGAGGAACTTCGCGCACACGTTCGCGCAATCCTGAAAACTCGCCCCGCTCACTCAAGGAATGACGTGGCGCGTAATCTCAATGTGCCTATTCACAGCGAGCGCAACCCAATTTTCAAGGTTTCCAGTTCCAGTTGTGCCTGCAGCGATTTGATCTATCCGGGAATCCGCCCAACAGTGAGCTAGCGCCGTGCGTCCCGGGTAGCTCCGAATTGCTTGCGCATGCGCCAACAGTTGTACGTCCATATCAACCGCTCCAGGCCCTGTTGTTCCAACTCCTCGGCACACCAGGAAATCCGAAGGCAGTGTGTATTTTGCGTTTATCGGGAATCCCCAACTGATTCCTGGCGGCGCGGGCGCCGTCGATACCGTGGTGTAGTCTGAAAAGTCGAGCCGGTAGGGCAACCCCGACTGGATTGCGTTGTGCCAGAAACCTAGCTCCGCCCGAGGCAGCAGGTGAATTCCCGCACCGTAGCCTGAGAAATTCTCGGGGATCGAGGTCCCGGCGATCGCGACAGCGCGCCACGAACCTGCACCATGGAGTTGGTGAAGCATCTGGACAGCGGGAGGTCCAAGTGCAGAGAAGTTGCCTATGTTGTCGCCCAGATCGAGCAAGAGATCGGTCGCCGCGATTGGATGGTTGAAGTTTCCGATCCATTGCGCCGCGCTAGCGAAAGTCGGCACATCGACAGAAAGCATGATTCCCCGACGATCGGTCTGTGCCGCAGCGAGGCAGGCTTGTGCGTAGGCGTTGGTGGCAGCAAACGGCAATACTGGGATCATCGCTAGCCCGATCTGGCGGCAAGCAAGCGCGACGTCGGCCAACGGATGAGCATGCTGGCCATCTGGAATTAGCGATGCGTTGAGATAGAACTCGTTTACTCCCCAGGCTGCCTGGAGCTGGCTTGCAATGACATTCGCTGCCGCGATCGCGGGCTGGCTGCTCGTGGCTGCCTTTGCTCGGTATTTGTCGTGGCCGATTACGAAGATCGGCTTCACATCTGCCTTTCCCTGTACGGAAAGGTGCGTCAAAGCCGTACGTTCGCCACGCATCAGACGGACAATTGGAAAGTACGAGTAGGTCACGTTGCCCCCATTCAAGTTAGCAGCAGTGCGCTGTCAACCCCATGTGGCTCGTGACCAGCGATTCTCTCAGCTACGCTGCCGCATTGTGTTCAAAGTAGGGCCGCTCACGATCATCGAGGATTGCCTGCATTGGCGCGAGGTCTTTGCATCGCGGTCGACGTGCTCGTAGAAACGCTGCGCGATGACGATGCCGCGACAGAGACTGTCTCCGGAGGGCGACACCTCTCACGCGGCTATCTGTCTCCGTGGACGACTATCAGCATCACTTGACGCCAAAGCACTCGAGCATGAGCATATTGAGGTGAGCCGGGGTTGTCCCGATCGGTACGCCACTGTAGAGCTGGGGGACCGTATGCGAATTGCTCTAGCCCTCGGGTTGCTTGTCGTAAGTCTCGGCGCTTTTGCGTCCAAGTCGCACTACAAATATCGACTTCTCAAGATCGTTGAATCGCCTTCGGTCGAACCCGCCCAAGCCAAGGAAATCTGTACTGCGCGCGCTAAGCTGGCTGCTGCCGAAGCAGGCGAACGCACTATGGCTTCATCTAGCCAGTCGCGGCAGATGCCGAAGCGCGAATCATGCGTGAGCCGAGTTGGACCTGGCGGAACAATACGCACCGATTGCGAAGAGCAAGGCAACCATTGGGCGGCCGAAGTATTGGGAATGGCGGTCGACAATTCCAATGCAGCAACTGCGAGGCGACGGGTCGGCACGGCAACACTGATGCAATGTCTCGCCGAGTATGGCTACAAGCTGCAGCGGAAATGCATCGAGAACTGCGACTAGGGCTGTCCCGGCCTCAATTTCGGCCGCCCACTCCGGAAACTCCGCGATGCTGGCCAAGGGGCACAGTCCAGTAATGCGATGCAGGGCCGCGTAGGTGGGGGCATCTTTGGGGGCATGCCGCCGATCGGCAATTTCAAAGTGCTTGCGCTTCAGGTGGTTAGAGCGCTAGTTCGGTAGCATCACGGCACCACATCGATCCAGCTCTATCGCAAGCATCACGACTACGCGATCGCGGCGACGCGCCTACGCGGTAACGATGTCGACGGGTTCTGCTGCCGTTTCGGCCGCGTGGTCGAACCACGGCAGCATCGCAGCGCGGATGTTTGCGACGCCGGCATCGCCGGCGGTTGCCGCGGTGCTCTGCGGAAATGTCGTGTCGTTGGCGCGGGCGCCGAGCTGGTGCCACAGCGTGATCGCGAAGCCCGATGCCGCGATGCGGCGTTCGCCGTCGGCATTGCGGATGATGTAGACGGCTTTTTCCCCGCGTAGCGGCGAGATCGCGTCGGCGACGTTGTTCGCGACGAGTGCGAGCTGCGGCTGGCGGTCGATCGCGGTCAGCGGTCCGATACGCAGGCCGTGGCGCCGGATGCGAAGGCCGAGATCCGCGCCTTCGCCGAGCGCGTCGGCGCGTGCGACCGCGCGGTCGACTTCGTGACGATCGGCGCGGCTGCCGCGTTCGCGCGCGAGTTCGTTCGTCGCGTCGAGCACGGCGCGCGCGAAGTCGCGCGCGATCTGCGCCGCAGCGCGCGCGGTGTGTTCCGAGGCGTAGTCGAGGCCGAGCATGGCCAGCGCGTCGGCGAGTCCGATCACGCCGAGCCGCGGCGGCGTGCCGTCCTGCGGCGTGGTCAGGCGGACATTGTCGATCAGGCGCACGGCAAGACGGACCGTCGCGTCGAGCGCGTGGCGCTGGAACGCCGCCTTCGGCGTGAACGGCAGGCTCACGAAGCGGGCGAGGTTGATCGACGCGCAGAAGCGGTCCGCGGGCCAGCTGAAATTTCGGCGTCCCGCGCCCGCGAGAGCCCGCGCGTCGACGAGCAGCCGCCAGCTGCTGATCGCTTCGCCGACGAGTTGCTCGTGTCGTGCGGGCAGGCCGGGTTCGAGTTCGCACAGCGCCTGCGTGACGCGCGACCAGGTCGTGTCGATCGTCATGTCGCGCAGTTCGTTGCCTTCGCGCCAGCGAAACCACGCGTCCCACGCCTCGACCGCGGCGGGGTCGACGAAGGAAGCCTGCGTGGCGTGCACGCCGTTGCGATAGCGGAAACCGAAGTCCATGGCACCACTGTCGCGCGGCCGCGGCGCAGCGGTCTTGAGGCAGGTCAATTCCCGCTCGGGTTACCGGCAGTTACGCATCGTTACCGACCGTTGCGCGGACGTGGTCAAGCAGCAGCGGCTCGCTCGCTACCGTGCAGCCGTCGCCGCAACCCTGCCGAGTGAAACCGCCATGACCACGATCGCCGCCGTGCACTCCCTGCCGCTGCCGCCACTGCGCGGCGTCGACGAACTGATCGACATCGCGACGCTGTCGACCTATGTGCCGGTCACGCGACGCCGCCTGCGCGCGGGCGAGCACCTGTATCGCGCCGGGCAGCGATTCAATGCGCTGTATCTCGTCCACGCCGGCTTCCTGCGTGCGAGCGTGTCGAGCAGCGACGGCCGCCAGCAGGTCACCGGGTTCCCGATGCGCGGCGACCTGCTCGGCGTGGAAGCCATCGGCAGCGACACGCACACCGTCGATATCGTCGCGCTCGATGCCTGCGAAGTGCTCGAACTGCCGTATCCGGCCGTGATGGCCGCCTGCGCGGCCATGGCCTCGCTCCAGGCCCTGGTGACTCGCTCGCTCGCGCTCGAATTGCGCCGCGATCACTACTGGATGCTGACGCTCGGTACGCTGACGGCCGAACAGCGTGTCGCGGCGTTCCTGCTCGACCTGTCGCGGCGCCATCGCGCGCTCGGCTTTTCGGCCTGCCATTTCCTGCTGCGCATGAGTCGCGTCGACATCGCGAGCTTCCTCGGCATCAAGCACGAAACCGTCACGCGCGCGCTGTCGCAGCTCGCCGCGCGCGGCGTCATCGCGGTCGAGCGGCGCGAAATCCGCGTGCTGTCGCCGGACGATCTGCAGCAGTGTGCAGAAGGCGACGAACCGGCGCGCTGCGCCGCGTGAACCTCAACCGCGCTCGCCGCGCAGCGCGGCCTGCGCCGCCGCCGCGAGTTCCTCGCGGCGATAGGGCTTGGGCAGCAGCGGAAAGCCGTGTGGCGTGGCCGCGCCGCCGAATTCATAGCCCGACGCGAGCAGCACGGGCAGGCCCGGGCGCAACGCCCGTGCCTTCTGCGCGAGCTCGATGCCGTTGTCGCCGCTGCCGAGCACGACGTCGCTGAACAACAGTGCGATCGGTTCCGCCGCGCGCAGCCGCGTCAGCGCTTCCTCGGCGTCGGCCGCTTCGAGCACGTCGTAGCCAAGCCCGCGCAGGAATGCGACCGCGAGTCCGCGCACTTCGGGTTCGTCTTCCACGACGAGCACGGTACCGCTCCCGCGCGGCAGATTCGCCGGACGTGCGCGGCCGGCCGCCGCTGCGGCCTGCATCGCGACCGGCAGTACGAGATCGATCTGCGTGCCGTAGCCGAGCTGGCTGCGCGCGTCGAGATGCCCGCCGGACTGCTTGACGAACCCGTAGACCATGCTGAGTCCGAGGCCGCTGCCTTTGCCGGCTTCCTTGGTCGTGAAGAACGGTTCGAACGCGCGCGCGAGCACCTCGGGCGGCATGCCGAGTCCGGTGTCGGTCACGGTGAAGCGGATATAGCGGCCGTCCGGCAGTTCGATCTCTTCGGAGTCCGGCGCGATCGTCAGTTCGCCTGCTGCGATCGTGAGCCGCCCGCCGCGCGGCATCGCGTCGCGCGCGTTCAGCGCGAGATTCAGCAGCGCGCTCTCCAGCTGTGCCGCATCCGCGTAGACCGGCGGCAGATCAGGTGCGCAGTCCAGCCGGACTTGCACGGCTTCGCCGAGCGTGCGTTCGAGCATGCGACCGAGTTCGCCGAGCAGCGCCGCGGGCGCAACCGCAGCCGGGCTCAGTCGCTGGCGCCGCGCGAACGCGAGCAGCTTGCGCGTGAGTTCGGCGCCGCGGCCGACCGCGCGCAGCGCGCCGGCGATCGAATCGGCGGCATTCGGATCCTCGGCATAGTCGGCCTCGAGCAGCTGCAGGTTGCCGGAGATCACGGTCAGCAGATTGTTGAAATCGTGCGCGATGCCGCCGGTCAGCTGGCCGACGGCCTCGAGGCGCAGCGAGTGGGCGAGCTGTTCCTGCGTGTGCTGGCGCAACGCGGCCGTCGTCAGCACGTTCGCGACGACACCGAGGAAATGCGCCGCGTCGCGGTCGTCGCCGAGGGGCGCCGTCGTCAGCACGACGAGCACGCCGAGCGGACGCGCGTGATCGAGCACCGGCACGATGCGGCCGCCGCCGATGCCGGCGTGCTGCCAGTCCTCGCGTCGCTCGGGCGACTGCAGCCAGGCGTCGAGGTCGAACGGCGGCTGCGCCAGCGTCGTCGCGTCGGCGACGTCGAGCGCGGCGAACAACTGCTCGACGAGATCGCGATCGGCGCCGGGACCGACCGCGGAGTTCAAGGTCTGGTCGCGCGGCGAACGCATCAGCGCGATGCCGGCCGCGACCGCGCGCATCGCATCGAGCACGAGCGCGCTGACCTGTTCGGCGAACGCGTCGACGTCGCGCGCTTCGAGCGCGAGCTGGCCGATGCGCGCGACGCAGGCGTCGAAGCGCGCACGCCGCAGCGCCTGGCGCTGACGTCGCGTTTCCGAAATATCGCGGATCGACGCGGCGAACAGTGTTTCCGTGCCGGCCGCGATCGGACTCAGCGCGATCTCGACCGGAAACTGCACGCCGTCGGCGCGGCGGCCGACGAGTTCCTGCCCGGCGCCCATGGGCCTGACGCGCGGCCGCTGCATATAGCCGTCGCGATAGCCGTGGTGCGCGGCGCGCACGGATTCCGGCATCAGCAGCTCGACCGGCTGGCCTATCAGTTCGTCTTCGGTGTAGCCGAACAGGCGCGTCGCCTGCGGATTGGCGAGCCGGATGCGTCCGTCGATCGCGACGACGACCATCGCGTCGGGCGCCGTGTCGAACAGCGCACGATACAGATCGCCGGACACGGTCTCCCGGCCCGTCACGCGACGGGCTCCACGGAAGCGGCAAACAGATAGCCCGCTCCGCGCACGGCCTTGATCAGCGCCGGCTGTTCCGGAGCGGTTTCGATCTTGCGGCGCAGCCGGCCGATCTGCATGTCGATCGCGCGGTCGTAGGGACCGGCTTCGCGCCCATGCAGGCTGTTCATCAGCGTGTCGCGCGACAGCACGCGGTTGGGCCGTTCGACGAACGCGAGCAGCAGGTCGAACTCGCCGCTGGTCAGCGCGACCGGATTGCCGTCGCGGTCGAACAGGCTGCGCGTCGCGAGATCGAGCACGAAGCCCGCAAAACCCAGGCGCGAGCGCGCGGCAGGAACAGAGCCGGACGCCGGTGCCGCGGCGGCGCCGCTGCGGCGCAGCACGCTGCGTACGCGCGCGAGCAGCTCGCGCAGGTCGAACGGCTTGGTGACATAGTCGTCGGCGCCGAGTTCGAGTCCGACGACGCGGTCGACGGAATCGCCGCGGCCGGTGACGATGATGACGGCGCCGCGCCAGTGTTCGCGCAGGTGGCGCGTCAGCGCGAGGCCGTCCTCGCCGGGCAGGCCGAGATCCAGCAGCACGAGATCGACCGGTTCGCGCGCAATCGTCTCGCGCAGTTCGGCGCCGTTGCGCGCGCCGCTCACGCGGAAGCCCTGTCCGCGGAAATAGCGCGCGATCAGATCGCGGATCTGGTCGTCGTCGTCGACACAGAGCAGGTGCTGTATCTCAATTTCCATTTTTTCGACGGGTCGGCGCGCGGTCCACGCATGATACGTTTTCGTACGGCTGCGTCACCAGCGAGGCGCGGGTCGCGGGCGATCATGCCGCGTTTCCCCCGGTATTCGGGCCGTTACACGCCGTTACCGATCGTTGCTGCCGCGTGGTCGGTGCCGTTCCGGACCTCGCTAGGATGGCCATATCGCGCCAAGTCCCGGCGCGCCACTGCCGCCGGAGCCGCCATGAAGATCCTGCTCACCGTCGATGGAAGCGACCACAGCCGCCTCGCCGTGAAGCATGTCGTGAAGCACTGGGCGCAGTTTGCGCCGCACGCCGCGCTCGAACTCGTCCATGTCGATCCGCCGCTGACGCCGCGCGTCGCCGCGGCGCTCGGCCAGGCCGATACGAAGCGGTTTCACGACGAGAACGCGCGCGACGCGCTGCGCTATGCGCGGAGCTATCTCCACAAGATCGGCATCGCGTTCGCCGAGCATTGCCTGGTCGGCGATCCGGCCGAGCTGATCGCGCACCTGGCGACGCGCGGCCGCTACGACCTGCTCGTCATGGGCTCGCACGGGCGCGGCGTGCTGCGCAACTTGCTGCTGGGATCCGTCGTCGCGAAGGTGCTGCAGAGCTGCCGCACGCCGCTGCTGATCGTGCGCTGAGCCGCGGGCCGCGTGTCGCGAGGTCCGTGCGCGATCACAGCCTCAGGCGATGCGCGACCTGTGCGGCGCCGGACGGATCGGGCGAGCGCGTGACGTCGAGCGCGCCCGGCCGTGTTGCCGGCGAGGTCGACCGACACCAGTTCGCGAATCCCGCGCGCCCGTTCGATGAGCCGGCGCGTCGGCATGCCGAGGCCGCGGCCCTGAACGCATCGCCGACCGCCGCCGCACTTGCAGCGGCTGCCGTCGGCGGTCGTGCCGTAGCGCGCGACGCCGGTCTCGCGGTCGCCGTCGGCGATGGCGACGAATGCGACATCGTGGACAAAGTCGACGTCGGTCAACTGCGCGATCAGCGCGTCGCCCGGATGCGCGACCTGGCCGAGGCAGCGATAGCGCCGTGCACGGACGGCTGCATCGGATCGGCTGAAAGAGTCGGCGGTAAAGCCTTCGGCATCGTTGGCTGCGGTCAGGGACCTGCAGGGCAGGGCGGTCGTGGGCGGGCTCCTCGATCCGGCAGATGTGCCGGCGGCTCGAACAACGGCGGGACGCGCGTATTGGCGCGGACCAAGCGGCGCACCGGGTGCGTCGGTCGTGCGGTGCGCGCCCGGGCGGCAGCGAATTGCCGTACCGGGCTGCGATACTGCGGCCTTCGACCGTATCGCCGAGACGACGACCGATGCTTCGCCCCCTGCCGGTCGGCCTCGCGCCGTCCACGTCGATCCTCGCTTTCGCCGCCGGCCTGTTCCTGCTGATCGCCTCGGTGCGCATGATGCTCGTCGCGCTGTTCGCGCCCGAGACGCCGTATTACGACGAGTGGGACGGCGTCATCGAACTGATGGCGCGGCCGCTGCTCGCCGGCCGTTTCGACGCATCGACGCTGTTTCAACTCCACAACGAACACCTGCTGCTGTGGACGCGGCTGCTGAGCTACGCGCAGCTGCGCCTCGCGGACCTCCAGTTCGACAACGTCAGCGTCTGCCTGGCCAGCCAGTGCCTCTACGCCGCGATGGCCGCCTGGCTGATCGCCGCCGCGACGCGTCATCTCGGCGCGTACGCTCCGGCCTTCGCGCTCGCCGCGGGTCTCGTCGCCGTACTGCCCTATGGCTGGGAAAACATCGCGATGGGCTGGGGCAATCCGTACTACTTCCTCGTCGGTTTCAGCGCCGGGACGGTCGTGCTTGCGGCGCGGCTGCGCACGGCCGCCGGCAGCGTCCCGCTCGCGCTGTGTGCGCTCGCAGCCGGCGTCTCGATGGGGTCGGGCGCGGCCGCCGGCGTCGTCGCACTGCTCGCGATCGCGCTGCGCCGGCATATCGGCGATCTGTCCCCGCGCGCGGCGCTGGCCATGGCGCTCGCAGTGCTTGCCGCGATCGCGCCGATCGTCGCCTTCGCGCTGCCCGCGGCGTCCGCAACGACGGTCTGGGGGCCGCGGCAGTCCGGCGAACTCGCGCTGCTGATCGTCCTGTGGTGGCCGACATGGCTGGCGTTCCTGCGCCTGCTGCGCGGACGCGGCGACGGCGTGGACGTCGCGTTTGCCTGTCTCGCGCTCTGGGGGCTGCTGCAACTCGTCGCGATCCTGCTCGGCCGGCCTCAATTCCGGCTCTGGTATCCGATCTCGCGCTATGTCGAAGTGCTCGCGCTCGGCGGCTTCGCGAATCTCGCCTGCCTGTGCCGGCTTTCGCTGCACGGCACTGCGCCGCCATGGCCGCGGCTTGCGCACGCGGCGCTGGCCGCGAGCATCGTCGCTGCGCTGCTGCTCGCGCCGTTTGCGTGGCACTGGACGCGCGTGCGTGCCGACGCGCAGCACGACCAGGCGCAGCGGCTCGAACGCTACATCCGTGCCGGCGAGCGCAGCGCGCTCGCCGGTGCGGCGGGCGGCGAGCTGGCCTATCCGCAGCGCGAGCGCCTGCTCGCGCTCGTCGACGCGAGCGACGTGCGATTCGTTCTCGGCGATCGCGTCGGCACGCGACCCGAACCGGCGCCGCTCGTGCGGGCGCAACGCGCGCTCGTCGCTGCCATGACCGCGCACGGCGCGTGGCTGCTGCCGTTGATCTGCACGTTCGCCGGATTGCTGCTGTGGCGCGCGCATCGACGCACGCACGATCTGCCCGCCACGGGACAATAGTTCTCGACGCAGCCATCGAAGCCCGGTTCGTTCCGGCCGCTGCACCCTGTTCGCGTGACCGCGCCCCGATGATCGCGATGCGCTTTCCGCCGCTGCGTCGGATTGTCGCGGCGCGCGTGCGCTCGCGGTGCGGAAACGCCGCCGTGTCGCGGTTTTCCGGCATAGGCGCAGCGCGTCCGCGCTGCGCGGCGTTTTGACACAGGCCATCGCGTGGCAACTGCGCACGGCTAAGCTCGTCCGCATGATTTCCCATTCTTCCGCGCCGGCGATCCCGCTGCCGGCGTCCCGCCGCGCGGCGAGCCGCGCCGCATTCCGCCGCTTGGCGCGACCGCTGTGCTTTGTGACAATTGCGCGATGTGAGCGCGCCGGTGCCGTCGGGCATCGCGCGGCGCGGTCGGTCCGCTTCCGCCATGCCAGTCCGCAGGAGGTTCGTCGATGATCTCCGACACCGTCGTGGAGCTGTCGCGTCTGCAGTTCGCGATCACCGTGCTGTATCACTTCCTCTTCGTTCCGCTGACGCTCGGGCTGTCGTTCCTGCTCGCGATCATGGAGTCGGTCTACGTGATGACCGGCAACGAGATCTACAAGCAGATGACGAAGTTCTGGGGCAAGCTGTTCGGCATCAACTTCGCGCTCGGCGTCGCGACCGGCATCACGATGGAATTCCAGTTCGGCACGAACTGGTCGTACTACTCGCAATATGTCGGCGATATCTTCGGCACGCCGCTCGCGATCGAAGGCCTCATGGCCTTCTTCCTCGAATCGACCTTCGTGGGACTGTTCTTCTTCGGCTGGGACCGGCTCAGCAAGGTCAAGCACCTGATGGTGACCTGGCTCGTCGCGCTCGGCTCGAATTTTTCCGCGTTGTGGATACTCGTCGCGAACGGCTGGATGCAGTATCCGGTCGGCGCGGAGTTCAATCCCGACACGCTGCGCATGGAACTCACGAGCTTCAGCCAGGTGTTCTTCAGCCCGGTCGCACAGGTGAAGTTCGTGCACACCGTGTCGGCGGGCTATGTCACGGGCGCCTGCTTCGTACTGGGCATCAGCGCCTGGTATCTGCTCAAGCGGCGTCACGTCGCATTCGCGCAGCGTTCGTTCGCGATCGCGTCGGCGTTCGGCCTCGCCGCGACGCTGTCGGTCATCACGCTCGGCGACGAGTCGGGCTACGAGCTCGGCCACGTTCAGAAGGTGAAGCTCGCCGCGATCGAGGCGATGTGGGAAACGCACGAGCCGCCCGCGCCGTTCACCGTCGTCGGCTTCATCGACCAGGAGAACATGACGACGAACCACGCGATCGAGATTCCGTGGCTCATGGGGCTTATCGCGACGCGCTCGGTGACCGAACCCGTCACGGGGCTCAAGGATCTCGTCGCCGAACATGAAGTGCGGATCCGCAGCGGCATGCAGGCCTACGCGGCGCTGCAGAAGGTGCGCGCGGATCCGGCCGATGCGCAGGCGCGTGCGGCGCTTCTCGAGCGCCAGCGCGATCTCGGCTACGGGCTGCTGGTCAAGCGCTACGCGCCGAACGTCGTCGATGCCACCGACGCGCAGATCGCGCAGGCCGCGCGCGACGGCATTCCGCCGGTCGCGCCGCTGTTCTGGGCGTTCCGCATCATGGTCGGCTGCGGCGTGCTCATGCTGATCACCTTCGTGCTGTCGCTGATCTCCGCGTCGCGCCGCGCGATCATGCGACAGCGCTGGCTGCTGAAGCTCGCGGTCGCAACGATTCCGCTGCCGTGGATCGCCTCGGAAATGGGCTGGATCGTTGCCGAGCTCGGGCGCCAGCCCTGGACCGTCGCCGAAGTGCTGCCGACCTGGATGAGCGTGTCGTCGCTGACCGTCGGCGATCTCATCTTCAGTCTCACCGGCTTCGTGCTGCTGTATACCGCGCTGCTCGTCGTGGAGATGTATCTGATGGTGAAGTTCGCGCGCAAAGGTCCGGCCGATCCCGACGCGCCGCCGCGTCACGCCGAAGTCATCGGCGCCGATGCGCCGGCCGAACCGTCGAAGGCATGAGGAGAACGTCATGACCGAACTGTTCGAGTTCCTCATGAGCTACGAGACGCTGCGCGTGATCTGGTGGCTGTTTCTCGGCGTGCTGCTGGTCGGGTTCGCCGTGATGGACGGCTTCGATCTCGGCGTCGGCACGCTGCTGCCGGTCATCGCGAAGACCGACGACGAGCGCCGCGTGCTCATCAACACGATCGGTCCGACCTGGGAAGGCAACCAGGTCTGGTTCGTGCTCGGCGGCGGCGCGATCTTCGCGGCGTTTCCGCTGGTCTACGCCGCGGCGTTCTCCGGCTTCTTCGTCGCGCTGATCCTCGTGCTGTTCGCGCTGATCCTGCGCCCGGTCGGCTTCGACTACCGCAGCAAGCTGCACGACCCGCGCTGGCGCGCGCTCTGGGACTGGTGCCTGTTCATCGGCGGCTTCGTACCGGCGCTCGTGTTCGGCGTCGCGTTCGGCAATCTGCTGCAGGGCGTGCCGTTCCGCTACGACGAGGCGCTGCGCGTGCATTACGAAGGCAGTTTCCTCGGCCTGCTCAATCCGTTCGCGCTGCTGGCCGGCGTCGTCAGCCTGTCGCTGCTCGTCATGCACGGCGCAGTGTTCCTGCAGTTGAAGACCGTCGACACGCTGCGCGAGCGCGCGCGGCGCTGGCACGGCATCGCGGCGCTCGTCTATGTCGCGAGCTTCGCGCTGGCCGGCGCGTGGGTCGCGTTCGGCATCGAGGGCTACCGCGTGACCGCGTTCGCCGGCACGGCCGCGGCGTCGAACCCGGTCGCGAAAACCGTGGTCGTCGAAGCCGGCGCGTGGTTCGCGAATTTCCGCGCCGCGCCGCTGCTCTGGCTGATTCCCGCCGGCGCGTTCGCCGGCGCGCTGCTCGCGTGGCGGCTCGCGCCGCGGCGTCCGGGCTGGGCGTTCGTCGCGAGCGCCGTTGCCGTCACCGCGACGATCGTGACCGCGGGCACGGCGATGTTTCCGTTCATGCTGCCGTCGAATCTTGCGCCGGCGCACGGCCTCACGCTCTGGGACTCCACGTCCAGCCTGCTGACCTTGCGCTGGATGTTCTGGATGACCGTGATCTTCCTGCCGCTGATCGTGCTCTACACGAGCTGGGTGTTCCGCGTGATGCGCGGGCCGGTCACGCTCGAACACGTGCGCGGGTCGGACGCGCACTACTGAGGAACCGCTGCCATGTGGTATTTCGCCTGGATTCTCGGTGTGCTGATGGCCTGCTTCGCCGCGATCATCAACGCGATGTGGCTCGAATTCGAGGGCTATCCCGACGACGAGGAACCGCCGCGCTGACGCGGCGGCACGCGCAATGATCGACGCGGCGCAGGAACGCGCGGCGCTGCAGTGGCTC
>NZ_DATIGT010000117.1:0-5587 GCF_035481375.1 Tahibacter sp. | reverse complement strand
CCGTGGCGCAGGTGCAGCACATAGCCCTGCGCGCCGAAGCCCTGGTTGCCGTCGGCGGGGAACCAGAATCCGAAGGCTTTGAGGCCGCCGTTGATGTCTTTCGGTAGCGGCAGTCCCTGCAGTTCGTGCGCGACGGTAATGTAGAAATTGCGCCAATTGGGATTCAGTTCGGGCTCGGCCAAGCCGAGGAACGCGCGCGCCTTGAGTTCGCGGGCGCGTTTGAGCGGCGGCGCGGCGCCGGCAAGGTAGCTCCCGGAGGGGAACGGTGTCCATAAATATATGGAAGTATTAGTCGCAGAGTGAATATGTTGCGACTTTGTCGCGGCCGCACGGCTTGCGGCGGAACGCGCGGCGGGCCTGCCGCGGGCCGGATGGCGCGAGGCGCTGCCGCAGCGCTAGACCGCGGCACAAAAAAAGCCACCGCGATCGCGGTGGCTTCGGAGTTCGCCCGGACGCGGCCGCCTTGCGGCGGCCGCGCGGTCTGCGGTCAGTTGCAGATGTCGATACGGACGTTGTCGATCGCCATGCCGTTGGGGGCCGTGGCGGTCGTGTTGCTGTCGCTCGTGGCGCGGAAGCGCAGCTGGACGGTCTGGCCGGCCATGTCGTCGAGGTCGACGATGGAGCGCTTCGCCGCCGTGCCGGTGGCCTGATGGCACCAGGCCTGGCGACCGGCAAGCGGTGCGCCGGCGGTGATCGTGCCGTCGTACGAGTCGGTGAAGAAGCGTCCGGCGGTCAGGTGCGCGAATGCACCGGCACCGACCTTGGCTTCGAGCGAGGCGGCGTCCCAGCAGCCGGTCGGGCCGTCGAGTTCGAAGCTGTGGTAGTTGTCGTAGGACAGGATCACGGCCTGCGCGGCCGGGATCGCGACGCTCGGCGACAGCACGGAGCGGTCGCTCGTGACCGCGTTGTTCGGGACTTTCCAGACGTTGCCGGTGAAGCCGGTCGTGCCGGCCGGCGCTGCGCCGGCGGACCATGCCGTGCCGCCCGCGTCGCCCGGCGCGCCCGCGGTCCAGGCCGGCTCGGCGCCGCCCTCGAAGCCGTAGGTCGCGACGTTCGTCATCGACGTGCCGGCGGGGCAGGTGCCCGGCGTGCCGGTCGTGAACGAGAACGCGGCCGAGTTCGGGCCGTCGCCGCAGTAGTTGCTCGGACGCACGCGCCAGAAATACTGCGTGGTCGCGGCGAGCGTGGTGTCGACGGTCCAGCTGTTCGTCGTGACGGTTTCCGACGCGACGATCGCGGTGAAGCCGGCGTTGGACGAGACTTCGACGAGGTAGGTCAGTGCGCCCGGAACCGGCGTCCACGACAGCAGCGGACGCACCTTCGTGCCGTTCGTGCCGTTGGCCGGCGCGGTCAGCGTCGGCGTCGTCGGCGCGGCGGCGGACACGCCGAGTTCGAGGTTGACCGCGCTCGTGATCGCGCCGCCGGTGCCCGAGACGTTGAGCGTGTACTCGCCGGAAGCCGCGCCGCGGCCGCCGACCAGCGTGAACTGGCTCGAGCCCGGGGTCGGGTTGATCGGGTTGGCCGAGAACGCCGGCGTCGTGCCGCCCGGCATGCCGCTCGGCGTCAGCGTGACGGAGGCGTTGAAGCCGCCGACCGTGCCCGCGAGCAGATCCCACGACGGATCCGGACCGGACGTCGTGCCGCAGACTTCGATGCGCTGCGGCGTCTGGCTGACGAGCTTAAAGCCCGGCAGGCCGCACTCGTTGAACTTGAAGCTGCAGATGCGCGTCGAGTACGAGCTCGCGCTGGTCGTCGGATAGAACTCGCCGGTGAACCAGAACGTGCAGTCGTCGGTCGGGTCGACGCTCATCGAGGTGTAGTCGCCCCAGCGGCCGCGGCCGCTGAACGAACCGGTCTGCGAACCCGTGGTCGCCGGCGTGCAGGCCTGCTCGTCGCGCAGCGTGCTGTCGGGATCGTTGAGCGCGCGGCCGTTGATCATGAGGCGCGGGTTGATGGTCGCGCTCGACACGTTGTAGCCGACGCCGATGTTGCCGCCCTTGTCGATGGCGATGCCGCCCATCCAGCGCGTGTTGTTGTCGGGCGAATAGACGCCTTCGTCGACGATGCTGCGCAGCAGCGGCGTGTTCGTCGCGGGCTGGAAGCCGTCCTGGTAGATGATGTCGAAGCGCTGGTTGGCCTGCGAAAGATCGAAGTGCGTCCAGCGGATCGCGCCCTGGTCGCTCGCGCCGAGCACGCCGTGATTGACGACGAGCGACAGGCGCGTCGGCGAACCGGGTGCGAACGCGCGCGCGGCGGCGCGGTACATGATGTGCGTGCCGAAGGCATCGAGCGGCACCGACGAGCCGAGCTGCGGCACGGCGGTGAAGTTCGGCACGAACGGCGTCTTCGCGGCGACGCGTTCCGGCGTGGCCGAAATCGTCGTGCTGGCCGGCGTCGTCCAGTTGATGCACATGTCCCAGAACAGGTATTCGGCCGTGGACGCATCGAAGTGGATGAACGGTGCGCAGCTGCCGCTCTTGGCATGCAGCGTGCCGTCGAGGTGCACGGGTTCCGCACCGTAGGCGTCAAAGCCCGGGAAGCGCACGATGCCGACCTGCGCGGCGGGCGCGCCGGCGAGCATCTTGTCGCGTTCGACCGCGATGTAGGCGGCGCCGAGGAAGGCCGACGTCGCGTTGTTGAACTCGTGCGTGACGATCGTGTACGCGTTCTGGCGGCCCGATTCGTCGGTCCAGACGCCGATATGCGGATAGTCGCCGAACACCTGCACCGGCGTGGTCGGCCAGGCGAATTCATAGCGGTAATACGTGCCGAGCGGATCGGACGTCGTCGAGATCGCGAAGCACTGGCTCGCGTTCGTGCCGGTCGTGAACTGCGACATGACCCAGCGCTGCGCGCGGTCGTCCCAGATCGCGAGCGGATCGCCCGAGTTCGTGTTCTGGCACTTGCCGCCGAAGCCGGCGAAGAACGAATTGCCGGCGGTCGGACCGGACGTGCGCGCGCCGGTGGTCTTGTCGAAGATCGCCCAGCTCGTGTTGATCCACTGGATGAAATGCGTCGGGCTGACGTCGCCGTTGGTGTCCGGCGGGACGCCGCCGGCACCGTTGCCCACGCCGAGGCCGTTCGCGGCCACGATGGCCGACGGTGCCGGCGTGCCGGTCGGGGCTCTCTGGATATTGCGTCCGCGCAGGCTGTGCAGGAACTCGCTCATGTCGGCCTGGCTCGGCTTGATGAACTGGTTCGGCACGACATAGATGTCCTGTCCGTCGGCACCGACCTGCGGCGCGGGATAGGACGCGATGACATCGCGCATCGGAGGAGAAACGTCGGAACGGACCGCATGACCGACCACCACGCCGCCGGCCGCCGAGGCGGCCGAAGCATTGAGCGTGGCAAAGACGGTCACGACAGCCAAAGCAAGGCCGTGACGGAGAAACATCGCAATACCCCCAGAGGATTGAGACTTGAAGCTGACGAATGCTCAGCCTTTCGGATGATGCACGAATCGCCCTTTCGTGTCTCGAACGACTGTTTTTCCCGACGAAAGTCGAGGGGTCGGATCTGTCCCCCGGCCGGCTTCGCTACGGTCGAGCCCGCCGGCGGGACGGCTATTGCGCCGCGAGCGCCGCGCGGCGTCGGTGGTCCAGCAGGAATTCGCGCGTGCCGGCCGGCAGCAGCGACAGTGTCAGCGCGCGCTCCAGCGCGGGCATTTCGCGCGCGGGCTCCTGGGCGCGCAGCCGGAGCAGGGCCATCTCGGCCAGCGCGGCGTTGTCGCCCGTGAGCCAGCGCTCCAATACCTCGGGCGCGACGGTCGCACGGTCGCGTTCGACCAGCTCGAACGCGAAGCGCACGAGCGTCGCGTTGCCGTCGACGTCCTGCACGCGTACGGGCGTGGTCGCGAGAATGTCGAGTGCGACGGCTTTCCAGCCGTCCTTGCCGAAGTGCTCGGGCTGCACGGTCGCGGCCTGCAGCAGGCGGCCGCGCGCGTTGGCGTTCGCGTCGGCGCGGCTGGCAAAGCGCAGCAGCGCCTTGCGCGCGCGGCCATCGAGCGCTTCGGCGAGCTGCGGACGCAGCACGATTTCCGACAGCGCGAAGTTGTGCTGCTGCGGATCGCGCGCATCGAGCAGCGCGATCAGTTCCGGCAGGCGCGCCTGCACGGCTTTTTCGTCGCCGCCGGGCTGCCAGGCGATGAGCGCGCGGTTTTCCGGCGTGTCGCGCAGCAGCGCCGGTTCCAGGCCCGGCGTCACGAGGAGCTGCGCGCCGAGCCGCGCGACGCGGATCTGTTCGGCTTCGCGCCGGAACACGGTGTAGGCGATCAGATAGCGCTCGCTCGGCAGCACGACGCGGCGCAGCTCGGCGGGTATGGCCAGGTCGATGAGCTCCGGCATCTCTGCGTCGCCGCCGAGTTTTTCGAGGCGGCGGAACACCATGCGCCCTTCGCTGCCGGCCTCGGCAAACTCGACCGCGGCAAGGCTCGTCGTCGCCTCGCGCAGCACGGCGGCCGGTGGCTTGACCTTGGCGGCGAATGCCGCGGCGGGGAGCAGGGACGCGAGGGCGAGCAGGATGAGTCGGCGGATGGTCATTCGTTGGGCTTCCAGGCGGATCGCAGCAGGATAGCAGTGCGTATCGAGGCGGGGCATCGGGCCGAAGGTGTAGGAGACATAATATGTCTTGACATGTTATGTCGTGGCCGGTAGCGTCCGCCATACCGCACTCGCGTATCCGCGTTCCGGAGGGGGAGCATGGCAAGCCGGCGTCGTCTGACCAGCCTGATCAAGGCAGCCGTGCCGCTGCTGCGGCGACAGATCCTCGTCGACGTCATCGACGTCGTGCCGGTCGCCGGCGAAGTCCCCGTCATCGAAATCGCGTTTCCCGGCAGCGAGCGCCTGCCGATCTACGTCACCGACGCGGGCAGCCAGCTGCTCTGCATCAGTTATCTCTGGCGCGACGCGGACGTGAAGCCGCGGCTGCGCGCGAAGCTCCTCGAAACCCTGCTCGATCTCAATCCCAGCGTGCCGCTGTCGGCGTTCGGCCGCATCGGCGAGCACTTCGTGCTGGTCGGCGCGCTGAGTCCGGCCGCTTCGGCCGCCGACATGGCGCTCGAACTCGCCACGCTTGGCGACAACGGCCGCGACGCGCTGAGCGCGCTCGCCGAATTTCTGGTCTGAGGTGTGCGATGGCCTGGTGGGATGACATCCGCGACATGCTCAAGCAGGAACTCGGCGCCGCCGCGGCGAACGGCAAGGACGCCGGCGCCGTGCCGAAGCCGCTGCGTCAGGCGCAGCTGCTGCTGCAGCGCACGGCGCGCGAGCTCGCCGATGCGCGCACGCGCGCCGACGTCGTGCGCCGGCGCCTCGCCCGCGCACAGGACAAGCTCGAAGCGCTGACCCGCGCGCCGCAGTCGCATCCGCGCTACCGCGAACGACTGGTCGAACTTGCGCGGGCGATCGCCCGCGACAGCGACCTGGCCGGCAGCTTCCAGGCGCATCTGGTCCATCTCGACCGCCTGCACGACCAGGTCAACCGGCAATTGCGCGAACTCGACCACGATCTTTCGATGGCGCGCGCGGCCAGCGTGATCGGCCAGGCGACGCAGGCGGTCGCGCGCGCCATCGAAAGATCGTGGTCG
>NZ_DATIGT010000116.1:0-24679 GCF_035481375.1 Tahibacter sp. | reverse complement strand
GCCAACTGCTGGCGACGCATGCGCGCGACGCCGGCGTCGTGCTCGATGCGGCGCTGGCCGAGGCCGACAGCGGTCGCGGCGAACGCGCGCTGCAACTGCTCGAAGCGCTGGTCGCGAACGACGGCGAAGACGCGCGCGCGTGGTTCCTGCTCGGCCGCGTCGCGATCCAGCAGGGGCAGGCGCGCCGCGCCGTCGACGACTATCTGCTGCGCGCGCTCGTGCTGTGGACGCGCGCGGGGGATGCGCGCGCCGAGGCCGAGGCGCGCAACGCGCTCGGCGTCGGCTACGAACGGCTCGGCCAGCTCGACGCGGCCGTCGAGCAGTACCGGCGCGCCGCGGACATGCGCGCGGCGATCGCCGACACGCGCGGCCAGGCCACGAGCCTGCGCAATCTCGCGATCGTGCAGGCCGTGCGCGGCGATCGCGCCGCGGCCGAGGCCAGCCTCGAACGCGCGCGCGGCGTACTCGAAGCGCTCGGCGACCGCGCGAGCATCGCCGACCTGCACAACGACCGCGGCGTGGTCGCCGAGGAACGCGGCGATTTTCGCGAGGCGCTGGCCGCGTTCCGCGAGGCGCTCGCGTTGCGCCAGCAGCTCGGACAGGCGACGCTGATTGCGCAAAGTTTGAACAACGTCGCATTCTGCTATTTTCAGCTCGGTGAAATCGACAATGCGGCGGTCTACTGGCAGCAGGCGCTGGGGTCGTACCGCCAGATCGACGATCGCGAGGGAGCGTTGCAGGTGATCCAGAGCATGGCGTTGCTCGAACTGAGTCGCGGCCACTACGCCGACGCCGGCCAGCGCCTCGACGCGTCGCTGCGCGAAGCGCAGGACCTGCAGCTGCCCGAGGAAATCGACGTCGCCCAGGTCTATCGCGGCGAACTGGCGCTGGCCGAGGGGCGCAGCGCCGACGCGGCGTCGGCGGCGGCGTCCGCCGCAGCCGGCTTCGAGCGGCGCGCCGACCGCCGCGGACTTTCCGAGGCGAAGCTGCTCGCGGCGCGCGCGGCGGTATTCGTCGGCGATTCGGCCGCCGCGACACAGGCGCTCGCCGGAGTCGTCGAAGCTGAACTGAGCCCGGAACAGCACGCGCTGTTCCTGCTGACGCGCGCGCGGCTCGGCGCGCTCGACGGCGCAGTGGCGGTCGAGCGCGATCTCGCCGACGCCGAGCGCATCGCCGGCGAGGCGCACAACGCCGCACTGCAGCTCGACGTGCGCATCGAACGCGCGCAGGCCGCGCTGGCGACCGCGCCGCGCAAGGCCGATGCGCTGATCGCCGATCTCGTCACGGCGGCGCAGCGCCGCGGACAGGCGCCGCTGCGGCTGGCCGTCATCGTGCTGGAACTACAGCGCGGCCTGCGCGGCGACGCCGCCGCCGCCGTGCAGCGCTATCGCGAGGCGCAGGTGCTGCTGCGCCAGCTCGGACGCTGGCACGACGAGGCGCGCCTGCACGCATTCGGCGCGGCGCTGCTGCGCCGCGGCGGCAAGACCGCGGAAGCCGACGCGGCGGAACAGGCGGCGGTTCGCGCGCGCGCCGCGCTGCTCGATGCGGCAGCGCCGGCGCAGCGCGAGCGTTTCGCGCAGTTGCTGGACCGGCGCGCGCGTCAGGCCGAGGCGGCCGATGAACGCTGACGACGGCGCCGTGGCCGCGCTGAACCAGCGCATCGACGAACTGATGCGGCAGCACGCCGCGCTGCTGACGCGGCTGCAGCAGGATCAGCGCCGGACGCGCCATCTCGCGCGATCGGTCTGGCGCATCGAGGAACAGGCGCGCCGGCGCATCGCGCGGGAACTGCACGACGGGGTCGGCCAGAATCTCGTCGCCCTGATGCGGCAGCTCGACACGATCGCTTCGCAACTGCCCCGCAACGCCGAAGCCAGTCATGGCGGGTTGCTGCGCGCGCGGGAACTCGTGCAGGCGACGCTCGAGGACACGCGTTCGCTGTCGCGGTTGCTGCGGCCGCAGATCCTCGATGATCTCGGCCTCGAAGCGGCGCTGCGCTGGCTCGCGCGCAGCGTCGACGGTCTGTGCGTGGAACTGGAATTGCCCGAGGACATGCCGGCGTTCGACGACGACACCTCGACGCTGCTGTTTCGCGTCGCACAGGAAGCGCTGTCGAACGCGGCCAGGCATGCCGGCGCGAGCCAGGTGCATATCGCCGTGACGCTGCGCCCGCACGGCCAGTCGCTGCGCATGGATATTCGCGACGACGGTCGCGGCTGCGACCTGTCCGCGGCGCTGGCCGCGGGGCGCGACGGCGAAGGCGGCGGACTTGGTGGTATACGCGACCGTGTCGACTTGTTCGACGGCCGGTTGGATCTACAATCTGTACCGGGTCAAGGATTCAACATTTGCATCGAGCTTCCGCTGCGCAGCACCGCCAGGAGCGAACCATGATCCGCGTGTTGGTTGCCGATGACCATACGATCGTACGCGAGACGCTCGTCGCCGCACTCGACGCCAGCGGCGAATGCCTCGTCGTCGGCCAGGCGGCCGACGGTATCGAAGCCGTCGAACAATGCCTGCGGCTGCAGCCCGATATCGCGATCGTCGATATCTCGATGCCCCGCCTCAACGGCATCGAAGTCGTGCGGCGGCTGCGCAACGAACTGCCGCAGATGCGCATCCTCGTGCTGACCATGCATCAGGAAGAGGAATACGTCCTGCACATGCTGCGCGCCGGCGCCGCCGGTTATCTGCGCAAGGACGCGGCCATGGTCGAGCTGATCGAGGCGGTGCGCAGCCTCGGCGGCGGCGGCCTGCATTTCGGCGCGCACGCGACGCGCGCGATGGCAATGCAGATGCAGCAGGCCAAGCCGATTCCGGCCGACCCGTACCGCGACCTGTCGCCGCGCGAGCGCGAAGTGTTCCATCTGATCGTCGACGGCCTGACGACGAAGGAAATCGCTTCGCGCCTCGACATCGGCATCAAGACCGCCGAGAACCACCGCCAGCGCGTGTTCGCGAAGCTCGACGTGCGCAATGCCGCCGAGCTCGTGCGCTATGCGGCGCGGAATCATCTGATCGATTGAGTCCAGGGCGGTCGATGCAACGCGGGGCGCAATAACCGAAGGGCATTGCGCCGTCTCACACCCGTCGTACGCGCCAACAAAAAAAAACACCGCGCCTTTCGCCGGCAATTCAACGGCGGGGCCGGCAACGGACTTGGCGCAATGCGCCTGGCCTGTTGCGCCCTGCGTTTTCCTAACCGACAACCGGCTGGATGCCGGTTAGGGGACGACCTCGTCGATGACGAGGGCGATCGGCGCCTTGCTGTCGACGGCGACGGGCGCCGAGAGCTTCTGCAGGTCGCCGCTCTGGGCCTTCGCGTTGCCGCTGGCCGAGATGCGTGCGCCGACGACGACCTGCGGGAACTGCGACAGCTTCATGTTCGGCAGCATGCCCATTTCCTCGGTCAGCGCGACCGTCGCCGGCAGGTCGGCCAGCGTCAGGCGCTTGACGGCCAGCGGCATCGGCGGGCCGGATGCGGCGCGCGCGAACACGAACACGCTCGCGCCGGCCGGCGCCCTGTCGCGCAGGGCCGGGGACAGCGAGACCTCGACGGACAGGCGGATATCCGCAGCGCCGCCGGCAGCGGGATCTGCCGCGGGCGCGGCCGCCGGTGCAGCCGGCGGAACGGCGGCCGGCACCGGCGCCGCCTCGGCCAGTCCCGCGCGCTGGCGCGCGTCGGCGATCTGTTTTTCGAGCGAGCCGCGCGCGTCGGACTGCGGCGGCAGCTGCGCGCGCAGGTGCTCCCAGCGTGCGGCGGCCTCGGCGTAGCGCTGCTGCTGGTAGTCGGCGATACCGAGCAGCCAGAGGCCGCGCTGGTGATTCGGATCGGTCTTCACGGCGGCTTCGAGGAGATCGCGCGCCGGTCCGGCGATGCGCCGGCTCTCGCCGGCGAGGGCGAGCGCTTCGGCGTAGTCGACCTGCACGTCCACGTTGTCCCTGGCGCGGTCGTAGGCGTTCTTCAAGGCGTCGCGCGCGTCGGCGAAGCGTTCCATCGTCTTGTAGGCGCGGCCGAGCAGCAGCCAGCCCTCGACGTCGTCGGGATTGTTCGCGAGCTTGTCCGCGAGTCCCTTCACGGCCGCGTCCATGTCCGGTCCGGGCGTGCCACCGCCGCTGGCGGCGCCGGCCGCGGCCATGACGACCGGGTCCATCGCCTTGACGTTGCCCAGTTCGAGATACAGCCCGATCGCGGCGGCCGGCAGCAACAGCAGCACCGCGAGCGCGCCGTTGAACGCGCTGCGCGTGCGCGGCGGCAGCGCTGCGTCGGCCGGCGATTGTTCGAGCGCCGACAGCTTCGCGAGATGTTCCTCGGCGGTGATGACGCCGGCGGCCAGCGCGTCGTCGAGCGCGCGGCGGCGCGTTGCGAGGGCGGCACGAGGACGACCGCCGCGCAGCAGCGGCAGCATGACGAAAGCGAGGGCGGACAGCAGCATCAGGCCGGCCAGCACGACGAACGCAGGGGTCACCAGTCTTCCTCCTCACGCGGCGCCGCCGTGGCGGCGGCCGACGGTTGCGCCAGCGACGCCTGCCGGCGGCGCACGATGACGACGAGCACGCCGGCGCCGGCGAGCAGCGCGAGCAGCGGTCCGAACCAGAGCAGCCAGGTCGATGCGCTGAGCGGCGGGTCGTACAGCACGAACTGCGAATAGCGCTCGACGAGATAGTCCTTGATCTGCGCATCGGTCTTGCCCGAGCGCATCTGATCGAAGACTTCGCGGCGCAGGTCGCCAGCGAGTCCGGCGTCGGAATCGGCGAGATTCTGGTTCTGGCAGACCAGGCAGCGCAGTTCGCGCGTCAGCGCCTGGAAGCGTTTTTCCTCGGCCGTGTCCTTGAAGTCGAGCGGCTGAACGGCCTGCGCCGCGAATGCGCAGAACAGCGCGACGACGAACGCGATGTATGGCGGCAAACGTCGCATCGGGATCATTTTCCACTCCGTAGCGCGTCGAGACGGATCGCGGCGAGCGCGGGCTTCAGCTCTTTTTCGATGTAGTCGGGCGTCAGCGCGCCGATGCGCTTGAGCCGGATCGTGCCGTTGCCGTCGACGAGAAAGGTTTCGGGCGCGCCGTAGACGCCGAAGTCGATCGCCGTGCGGCCGACGTTGTCGGCGACGATGACGGTGTACGGATTGCCGAAGCGCGCGAGCCACGCGTTCGCGTCGGACGGATCGTCCTTCCAGTTGTAGCCGACCAGCGGAACGTCGAGTTCCTTCGCGTAGCGCATCAGGACCGGGTGCTCGTCCACGCAGCTCGGGCACCAGCTGCCGAACACGTTGAGCAGGTACGGCTTGCCCTTGAGATCGGCACTGCCGTAGCGGCGATCGGGCTCGTTGAGCACGGGCAGCTCGAACGCCGGCGCGGTCTTGCCGATCAGCGGCGAGGGCACCTCGCGCTGGTCGTGCGTCATGTTCCAGGCCAGTCCGAAACCCAGCAGCGCGGCGAGCAGCAGGAACGCGAACAGCGGCAACAGGCGCGCCATCAGGCCGTCTCCGCCGCGAGCGTCGGCGCGGGCGCCGGTGCCGGCGTCGCCGGCTGCGCGTCGCGCGCGAGACCGAGGCTGCGGAAGCGCCGGTCGGTCGCGGCGACGAATCCGCCGAGCATCATCAGCAGCGCGCCGAGCCAGATCCAGCGCACGAACGGCTTGATGTAGACGCGCAGCGACCACGCGCCGTCGGTGCCGACCGGTTCGCCGAGCGCGACGTAGATGTCGCGCACGAAGCCCGGATCGATCGCCGACTCGGTCTGCACCTGGCCGCGCAGATAGCGCCGCTTCTGCGGCGTCAGCGTTGCGACCGTCGCGCCGTCGCGCGTGATGAAGACGCTGCCCGAATCGGCTTCGTAGTTCGGTCCCTGCGCGTGGCGCGCACCGTCGAAGCGTACGTCGTACGCGCCGATGCGCACGGTTTCTCCGGGCGCGAAGCGCAAATCGCGTTCGATGCCGGTCGCCTCGGTCACGAGCACGCCGGCGACGAACACGCCGACGCCGAAATGCGCGCAGATCATGCCGAGCATTTCCGGCGTGAAGCGCCGGCCCGGCGGCGCATGACGCCAGCGCGACAGCGCGTACAGCGCGATGCCGACGCCGACCCAGAGGCCGAAGCCCACGCCCGCGACGGCCTTGAACGGCAGTCCACCGACGAGCAGCCACGCGAGCACCGCCGCGATGAACGCGACCGCGAGCGCCGGCAGCAGCGCGCGGAATGCGGCCGGCAACTGCGCCTGACGCCATTTGAGGAACGGGCCGAACGGCAGCAGCAGCACGACCGGCGCCATCAAGGCGGCGAACATGAACCCGAAATACGGCGGACCGACCGAGATCCGTCCCGCGTCGAGCGCTTCGCCGAGCAGCGGAAACAGCGTGCCGAGCAGCACCATCAGTGCGGCGATCGAGAACAGCAGGTTGTTCACAAGTAGCAAGGTGTCGCGGCTGACCGCAGCGAACGGCTCGCCGCCGGCGACCTTCGGCGCGCGCAGTGCGTAGATCAGCAGCGAGCCGCCGACCACGATGACGAGGAAGGCGAGCACGAACAGGCCGCGCTGCGGATCGCTCGCGAACGCGTGCACCGAGGTCAGCACGCCCGAACGCACGAGGAAGGTGCCGAGCAGCGACAGCGAGAACGCGGCGATCGCGAGCAGCAGCGTCCACGCGCGGAACGAACCGCGTTTTTCGGTGACGGCCTGCGAGTGGATCAGCGCCGTGCCGACGAGCCATGGCATGAACGACGCGTTCTCGACCGGATCCCAGAACCACCAGCCGCCCCAGCCGAGTTCGTAGTAGGCCCACCACGAGCCGAGCGCGATACCGAGCGTCAGGAACGCCCAGGCGACATTCGTCCACGGGCGCGCCCAGCGCACCCAGGCCACGTCGAGCGCGCCGCCGAGCAGTGCGGCGATCGCGAAGGCGAACGCGACCGAAAAGCCCACATAGCCCATGTAGAGCATCGGCGGGTGCACGATCAGGCCGAAGTCCTGCAGCAGCGGATTGAGATCGTTGCCGTCGGGCAGCGCCGGAACATGGCGCAGGAACGGATTGGACGTGAACAGCGTGAACAGCAGGAAGCCGACGCTGACGAAGCCGAGCACGCCGAGCACGCGCGCGATGAAGACGTCGGGCAGCCGGCGGCTGAATGCGGCGACGACAACCGTCCAGATGTTGAGGATCAGGATCCAGAGCAGCAGCGAGCCTTCGTGCGCGCCCCAGACCGCGGAGAAGCGGTAGTACCAGGGCAGCGCGGAATTCGAGTTCTGCGCGACATAGGCGACCGAGAAGTCCTGCTGCATGAAGGCCGCCGTGAGCACCAGGAACGCGATGCCGACGAACACCGCCTGGCCCGCGGCGGTCGGGCGCGCCGTCGCGATCAGTGCGGCGTTGTTGCGCCAGGCGCCCCACAGGGGCAGCGCGGTCTGGGCGAGCGCCAGCAACAGCGCGAGGATCAGGGCGAATTGGCCGAGTTCGGGCAGCATGGCGTGGCGGCGGCTCCAGGGGCCGCCGCGGCGCGGGCCGCGGCGGCGGTTGCAGCGATTGCAGCGATCGGGATTCAGCGATGGTAGTCGTGCCGGAGCACGCCATCGAAAGCTCCCCTTATCGAGACAACAGTTCTTGAAATCTGCGACCCGAACCACAGGGGCAGGGGTCTTTGCGTCCGAGTTTTTCGCAGAGCACCTTGTCGCCGTGGACTACGCGCAGACCGCGCTTGACGCGCGCTTCCGACGGATAGCCGCGGCGGCGCTTGCTAGTTGCCTCGAAAGCTCACCGGGTGATCGTTCTTGCGCATGGCACCTCTCCTTCTGCAAAGCGCGAAATGGTCCGTTCGCGCGGCGGTCTGTGTTTCGCAGTCGGCAGAAGCTTGAGCCCTCTCCCCAAGCTCGCTTGGGGGGAGCGAGGTCGCCGCTTCCTATCCTGTGCGCACGAATCGTCGCGGCAGCCGCGACGATCGACGTCTACTGCGCCGCCGGCGTTTTCGCCGGCTCCACCTCATGCTTCTTGTGCGCCTTCGCCATCGCCTCGGCGACGTCGCGCGGCACGTAGTTCTCGTCGTGCTTGGCCAGCACCTCGCTGGCGACGAAGCGGTTGCCCTCCATGCGCCCGGTCGCGATGACCGACTGCTTTTCGCGGAACAGGTCCGGCAGGATGCCGGTGTATTCCACGGCCATGTCGGCATCGCCGTCGGTCACGGTGAAGCCGGTCTTCAGCGAGTCGCCCGCGCGCTGGATCGAACCGGCCTTGACCATCCCGCCCAGGCGGAAGCGTGCCTCGGCGGGCACCTTGCCGGCCAGCACTTCGACCGGCGTGTAGAGATAGGTGATGTTCTGCTGCAGCGCGAGCACGGTCAGCGCGGCGGCGATGCCGACGGCGCCGAGGATCAGCGACACCACGATGAGACGGCGTTTGCGCGTCGGGTTCATGCACTTTCCTCACTGCGTTTCTGCGCGCGGCGCAGGCGGCCGCGCAGTTCGCGCAGCACGCGGCGGCGCTTGAGCAGCGGCGCGGCGGCGTCGATCGCGAGCGTGACGACGAAGATCGCGATCGCACTCCAGACGTAGGTGCCGTAACCGCCCATGGACAGGAATTCGCTCATGCGGCGTCCTCGGCCAGCGCGATCCGGCGCACCCAGTCCTTGCCGGCTTCGAGTTCGAGCAGGTCGACGCGCGCGCGCGACAGCAGGCTCGCGGCGAACAGGAACTTGGTCGCGATCGCCATGACGAGCAGCGGCCAGAGCATCCGCGAGTCGATCAGCGAGGGGCCGAACAGCTTGATCGTCGAGCCCTGGTGCAGCGTGTTCCACCAGTTGACCGAGAAATGCACGATCGGCAGGTTGACGACACCGATCAGCGCGAGGAACGCGGCCGCGCGGGCGGCCTGGCGCCGGTCCTCGATGGCCTGGTACAGACCGAGCACGCCGAGATAGAGGAACAGCAATACGAGTTCCGAGGTGAGCCGCGCATCCCAGGTCCACCAGGTGCCCCACATCGGCTTGCCCCAGATCGAACCGGACGCGAGGCAGATGAACGTGAACGCGGCGCCGATCGGCGCCGAGGCCATCGCGAGCGTTTCCGACAGCTTGATGCGCCAGACCAGCGCGATGAAGCCGTTCACAGCCATGAACGCATAGATGAACAGGCTCATCCAGGCGCTGGGCACATGGACGTAGATGATGCGGAACGCATCGCTCTGCTGGTAGTCCGACGGCGCCGCGACGAGACCGCCGTAGAGGCCGACCGCGAGACCGATCAGCGCGGCGCCCCAGAACCACGGCAGCAGCCGCCCGGCGAACCGGTAGAAGTAGGGCGGCGAGCCCAGCTTGTGGAACCAGAGTACGAGTGGATTCATGGATTCGTGTACAGAGGGTGGTCCGGCGTGCGCATCGGCGTCAGCTCAGCGAGATCCGCAGCGCCGCAGCGCAGGCCAGCGGCGCCAGGACCAGCGCCAGCGCGAGTCCCGCACCGAGCCACAGCAGCGGCGCCAGCACGGGCAGGCCCTGCTGCGCGGCGTTGCAGGCGCCGGCGGCGAAGATCAGGACCGGCACATACAGCGGCAACACGAGGAGCGCGAGCAGCATACCAGAGCGGCGCATGCCGACCGTCAGCGCGACGCAGACTGCACCGATCAGGCTCAGGAGCGGCGTGGACAGCGCCAGCGCCGCCAGCAGCACCGGCAGTACCGGCCGCGGCAGGAACAGCAGTTCGCCGAGCAGCGGCGCGACCAGCAGCAGCGGCAGCGCGGTCGTCAGCCAGTGCACGGCGATCTTGCAGGCGAGCAGCAGCGGCAGCGGGTGCGGCGACAGCACGAGCTGTTCGAGCGAGCCGTCCTCCAGGTCGGAGCGGAACAGCGCGTCGAGCGACAGCAGCCCGGCCAGCAGCAGCGCGACGAGCACGGTGCCTGCGGCGATGCGCGCGAGCGCCGTGGGTTCCGGGCCGAGCGCGAACGGGAACAGCACGACGACCATGACGGCGAACAGCACCGGGTTCAGCGCGTCGCCGCGGCGGCGCCAGACCAGGCTGAAGTCGCGCACGAGCAGTGCGCGGCAGGCGGAAGCGGCGGTGCCGTAGCTCATGCGGCGTCCTGCTGCGTGTCGCGCAGTCGGATGCGGCGCGGCGTGCCGGAGGTATAGGCATATGCGCCGTGCGAGGTGATCAGCGCCGCGCCGCCGCGCAGCGCATGCAGTTCGAGCAGGCGGTTCACCAGCGCGATGCCTTCGCGGTCGAGATTCGCGTAGGGTTCGTCGAGCAGCCACAGCGCGGCCGGCACGAGCAGCAGCCGGGCGAGCGCGACGCGCTTCTTCTGGCCTGCCGAGAGCTGGCGCAGCGGAACGTCTTCGTAGCCTTCGAGACCCACGCTCTTCAACGCGTGATGCGGCGTGATGCCCGGACGCAGTCCGCCGAGACCGATCGCGAAGCGCAGATTTTGCAAAGGCGACAATTCCCCTTTGATGCCGAGCAGGTGCCCGAGCAGCGCGACCTGATGCGACAGGCGCGCGAGCGTCAGCGGTTCGCCGTTGAGCAGCACCTCGCCGGCGCCGGGCTCGAGCAGGCCGGAGAGCACCTTGAGCAGCGTGGTCTTGCCGCTGCCGTTGTCGCCTTCCATGAGCACGACGTCGCCCGCATCGAGCCGGAAGTCCAGCGGCCCGAAGATCGGCTCGTCGTTGCGCAGGTAGGCGAGGCCGCGCGCTTGGAGGAGCGGCGGTTTCTCTGCAGGGGTCGGGAAATTCATGCGGGGGCAATGCTAACCGCGCGCGCGTGCGGTTGCCACGGAGCGCGGCGATGCGCCGCACGCCGTTCAGCGCGCGCCGCCGTCGAGGTAGGCGTGGTACTGGCGCAGGACTTCCGGGTCGGGGTTGGTCCATTGGGCCAGCAGGGCTTCGGCCTGCAGCCGCGCCGCCCGGGCCTGCGCCGGTTGCCGCTGGGCGCGCGCCGCGGCCGCAGCGATTGCCCAGGCCAGCGCGCGCGGGCCTGCGCCGCCCGCGCCGACATCGGCGCCGCCGTCGATGACGCGCCGCGCCAGCGCGTCGGCGGCGGCGGGCCGGCCCAGCGCGAGTTCGGCACGTGCCTGGCCCAGCAGCGTCCCGGCATAGCGCAGGTCCTTGCGCGCGTCGAGCTTTTCGAGCAGCGCCGCACTCGCGGCGAAACTCGCGAGCGCAGCCTCGGCGTGATCGTTGATGAGCTGCGCGGCGCCGAGGGTCTGGCGCATCGCGGCGTTGTCGCGGCTCTCGGCGAGCACCTTGTCGGCGATCGCGACGCCTTCGGTCGCGAGCGCCTCGGCCTCCGCACCGTTGCCGCGCCGGCGCTGCAGCTGGCTCAGGCCGTTGAGGCTCGACATCACCAGCGGATGCACGTCGCCGACGTTGGCGCGGTGGCGTGCAAGCGCGGCGCGCAGCAGCGGTTCGGCCTCGTCGAAACGCTCCAGGCGCGTGAAGCCGATGCCGAGGTTGCTCTGCACGGTGAGTCCTTGCGGCGAATCGAGCAGCTGGTTCTCGGCGTAAATGTCGCGCGCTTCGGCGAGCAGCACGACCATCTGGCCGAAATCCTGCCGTGCCATCGCGAGCGTTGCGAGCGAATTCAAGGTCGCGCCGATGTTCGGATGCCGCGGGCCCAGCGATTCGCGCTGGATCGCCAGCGCCTCGTTCAATGCCGCGGCGCATTCGTCGATGCGGCCCTGCTGGCGCAGTGCGATGCCGAGTATCTGCAGGGTCTCGCCGACGGCCGCATGGCGCGGTCCGAAGCGTTTGCGCCGGATCTCGAGCGCTGCGCGCAGTTCGCGCTCCGCATCGGCGCTGCGCTGGCGATCGACGAGCATCGTCGCGTAGTCGTTGCGGACTTCGCCGACCTGCGAGTGCTCCTTGCCGAACGCGCTTTCGCTGCGTGCGATCGCGTCGCGGAATGCGGCGTCGGCTTCGTCGTAGCGCGCGACGCGGCTCAGCAGCAGCGCCTCGATGTGCCGGTTGCGCGTGCGTTCGCGCGTCGCGGCTTCGTCGTCGCCGGCAATCAGCGGCGCGGCGGCGCGGATGGCCGCGAGACCGTCCGCGAAACGGCCCTGGCGGTCGTTGACCGAGGCGCGCTCGGTCAGCGCCGCGCCGCGCTGGGCGGCATTGCCGTCGCGCTCGGCTTCGCTCAGGAGCGCGAGCGCGCCGTCGAAATCGGCGCGTTCGCGGCCGACGCGGGCGAGTTCGATCGCTGCATTGACACTGTTCGCCGCGTCGTCCTGTTCGACGAATCCGTCGCGTGCCTGCCGCAGCAGCGATGCGGCCTGACCGAACTGGCCGAGCTGGCGGTACAGCGTGCCGAGCGTCAGCTGCATCTGTGCCTTCAGCGCGGGCTGGCCGGCGAGCTCCTGGTCGACGCGCGCGACGCCCTGGTCGATGAGTTCGCGCGCGGTCACGCGCGCGCCGGCCGCGGCATCGGGTGCGGCCGCATCGAATACGCCGGCGAGAAAACCCTGCGCGGCGCGCGCCAGCTCGGCCTCGCGCGCGGCGCGGCGCGCCTGGGACAGCGCGAGCGCGCTGCCCGCGACGATCGCGACGAGCGCGAGCAGCAGCGCGGTCGAGGCGACGCGGTGGCGCGACGCGAAGCGGCGCAGGCGATACCAGCCGCTGTCGCGCCGCGCGAGGATCGGCGCGCCGCGCAGGAAGCGGCGCACGTCGTCGGCCAGCGCCTGCGCGGTGGCATAACGGCGAGCCGCGTCGGCGTCGGTCGCGCGTGCGACGATGATGCCGAGGTCGCCGCGCAGCCGCCGCGGAGGCACGCTGCCGTGCGCGGCGGCGGCGGCCTTGCTGAGCCGGTCGCTGGCCGAGCCTTGCTGCGCGGCCGGATTGTCGTGGAAGCGCGCGCCGCTCAGCAGTTCGAACAGCAGCACGCCGAGCGCATAGACGTCGACCGCGGTGCCCGCGTGCTCGCCGCGCAACTGTTCCGGCGCGGCGTAGGCGCGGCTCACGAAGCGTGCGCCGGTCTGCGTCCGGCCGTCGCTGCCGTCCTCTTCCAGCACTTTGGCGACGCCGAAATCCAGCAGGTGCGGACGGCCGTCGGCGTCGACGAGCACATTGTTCGGCTTGAGGTCGCGATGCACGACGAGCTGGCCGTGCGCATAGGCGACGGCCTCGGCGAGCTGCACGAAGGCGTCGAGCCGCCGGCTCAGCGTCGCCTGCGTCGCCTCGGCCCAGTCGTTGAGCGGCACGCCGGCCACGTATTCCATGACGAACCACGGCTGGCCCGATTCGCCGACACCGCCGTCGAGCAGGCGAGCGATCTGCGGATGCTGCAGCTGCGCGAGAATGCGGCGTTCGCGCCGGAAGCGCGCGAGGATCTCGCTGGAGTCCATGCCGCGCTTGATCCACTTGAGCGCGCCCTGCTGCACGTAGCCGTCGCCGTCGCGCGCGGCCAGGAACACGGTGCCCATGCCGCCGCGGCCGAGGCGTTTCTGGATCGTCCAGCCGCCGATCACGCTGCCGGGCGCGAGTTCGTCGTCGGCATCGCCGCTGAGCCGTTCGGCGACGCGGCCGGCACCGGCGTCGAGCAGGTTCGGCGCGGCTTCCGCGGCGATCAGCTGCTGCAGCAGCGCGGCCAGGGCCGGGTCGCCCTGTGTCCGTGCCGCGACGAACGCCGCGCGCTGCGCGGCGTCGAGTTCCAGCGCCTCGCGCAGCAGCGCGAACGCGCGCCGCTTGCGCGCGAGCGCGTCGTCGACGCTCATGCGGGCGGCGTTCCGGCGTTCATTTCCGCGGCGAGCAGCGCGCGTGCCGCCTGCCAGTCGCGCATCACCGTGCGCACGGTCAGGCCTTCGAGTTCGGCGACTTCGGGAAATGCGAGGCCGCCGAAGAAATGCAGCTGCACGACACGCGCGGCGCGTTCGTCGATCTGTTCGAGCGTGTTCAGCGCCTGATCGAGCGCGAGCACTTCGACGGCGTCGCTCGGATCATCGGGCAGGCGCTCGTCGAGCGTGACCATGACCGCGCCGCCGCCGCGCTTGTCGGCCTGGATGCGGCGCGCGTGATCGACCATGACCTGACGCATCGCGCGTGCCGCGAGCGCCATGAAATGCTGACGGCTGCTCGTGTTGAGCTGGCTCGCCGCGGCGAGCTTCACATAGGTCTCGTTGACCAGCGCCGTCGTCGACAGCGTGAGCCCGGCGTTGCCGCGCAACTGGTAGCGCGCGCACTGGCGCAGTTCGTCGTAGAGCAGCGTGAACAGGCGGTCCTGGGCGGCGTTTTCGCCGCGACTGGATGCGGCGAGCAGGGCGGTCACGTCGTCGTGCATGAGGGCGATCCAGGGAAGTCGGCGCAACTGTGCGAGGCGGACCGGGCGCGCGTCAATGCAGGCATCGATACCGCGCGTATGGCCGAACCGATCAGTCGACGGTATAGCTTCGCAGCTCGACCTGGCCGTTTCCGTGCGCCAGCACGACGGCGTTCTGTGAATGGCGACACGCGAGCGCGTCGACCGTTTCCATGGAGAGGCCGGCGACGAACAGCGAGGGCTCGCGCCAGACTTCGCCGGCGAGCCGGCCGACGCCGGGCAGCACGCGCGCGCCGGCCGCACGCGCGGCGGCGAACAGCTCGCGCTGCGCCGCGCGATTGATGCGGGCCGGCTGCGGCTGCGAGCGCGGGTTGTAGGCCGTGATGAACGCCGCGGATGCGGCGCCCGCCATCCACGCGGCCAGCGCGTCCGGCAGCGGCGCGCCGATGCGCAGCACGGCACGCGCGCCGCCCGGCAGGCGGACTGCGTAGTCGCAGGCGCGGTAGATCGCGAGCAGTTCCGCGGAGACCACTCAGTCCAGCGCCGGCAGCGGGTCGAGTCGCGCAGTCACGGCCGCGTCGGCTGCAGCGAGGTCGACGTCGGCCAGCGACGACTTGCCGCGCACGAACTCGCGCAGCAGCTGCGACTGCTGTTCGCCGCGCGCGCGTGCGACGGCATACGGCAGGCGCGTGAACGTGACCATCGAGTAGCGCGGCAGATAACGCTCCGGATGGCGCTGCGCGAGCACGCGTTCGAGTTCGCGCATCAGCAAATAGTCCGGGTCGTCGACGCGGTCGCGCATCTCGACGTAGTTGTCGAGCGCCATCGCGGCGATCGCATCGCTGTTGGGTTTGCGCCGGCGCTGGAACTCGGCGAACACCGATGCCGCGTCGCCGTCGGCCGCGAGCAGGCCGGCGAGTTCGACGGCATCTTCAAAGCCGCAGTTCATGCCCTGGCCGTGGAACGGCACGATCGCGTGCGCGGCGTCGCCGAGCAGCAGCGCGCGGCCGTCGACGTGCCAGCGGTCCAGATACAGCGTGGCCAGCAGGCCGGTCGGATTGCGTGCGAAGTCGTCGAGGAAGTCCGGCATCAGCGGCACGGCGTCGCCGAAGTCGCGGCGAAAGAACGCGTCGACCGATTCGCGCGTCGTCAGCCGCGAGAACGCCGGCGCGCCGTCGGCGAGCGGCGTGCCCGGCAGGAACAGCGTCACGGTGAAGCTGCCCTCGGCGTTCGGCAGCGCGATGCACATGTAGCTGCCGCGCGGCCAGATGTGCAGCGCATGCGCTTCCATCGCATAGCGTTCGCCGCGCGCCTTCGCCTCGCGCAGCGCCGGTGTCAGCGCTGCATCGGGCAGTTGCGGCAGCGGCGGAATCTCCAGTTCCTTGTAGCCGTGTCCGAGCGCGTCCATGCGTTCGCCGAGATCGGTCATCTGCTGCATGGCCTGGCGCAGCGCCGAGCCGGCGCCGTCGGCACCGAGCAGCAGGCCCGCATCGACCTGGCGCGCGCTGCCGTCCGCGTCGTCGCGCAGCACGAGCCGCGAGGTGTTCCAGTCGACCGCATCGAGCCGATGACCGAAATGAATCGTGGCGCCGGCGCGCTCGGCCGCATCGAGCAATGTGCAGTTGAGCTGGCCGCGGCTGACCGACCAGATCACCTCCGAATCGTCGCGGCCGTAGCGCTGCAGATTCGTGTTGCCGGCGACATCGTGGATCATGCGTCCGCGCATCATCACCGCGATCGGTGCAATCACCTCGCCGAGCCCGGCGACGCGCAGGCCGTGCCAGCCGCGCTCGGCCAGCGCGAGATTGATCGAGCGCCCGCCGATGAAGCCGTGGATGCGCGGATCGGGCCGCCGTTCGAACACGGTCACGCGAAAGCCGCGCTGCGCGAGCAGGGTTGCGAGCAGCGCGCCGACGAGGCCGGCGCCGATCAGCGTGATTTCGGGCTTGCTCGGCATGATCAGTTCCTGCGCGGCTCGTGCAGATATTCGAGAAAGAAATTGATGCCGGACCAGGTCACGGCCACAGGCGCGCCGCAGTCGAGGCACTGGCTCCAGGACACGCGATACGGTTCGTCGGCCGACTGGTGCAGCACGCTGAACTGATCCGGGTCGTCGCCGACTTCGGAATAGACCGCTTGCCAGCCGTGGTCGTCGCGTCGTGTGAACACGGCGACAACGCTGCCGCGTTTGCCCTGCTTGTCGTCGTAAATGCCGACCCGGGCGCGATCGGGCGTTTGTCGTCGTTGAAGTCGCCGTTGGCGACGAAATGGCGGTCGCGGCTGCTCGCGTCGGCGCGCTGCGCCGCCGTCGGTACCGAGCTCTCCAGCGCCGTCGCGCGCACCCATGCCCGATTGACGCGATCGACGGGAACACCCCAGCAGTTGCCTGTCGCGCGGCTCCAGCGCGAACGTCTTCCACCACGTCGTATCGGCCAGGGCGGCGGTGGACACGAATCCCGCTGCGATGAGCGTTGCCGGGCGCCCGTAACGCCGCCGATCACGCATGCGTGAAGGCCTTCAATGCCTCGACGAGCCGCCACGCATCCTCGTGGCGGTTGTACAGCGCGGTCGGCGCGACGCGTATCACGTCGGGTTCGCGCCAGTCGCCGACGATGCCGCGCGCGGCGAGGTGTTCGAACAGCTCGCGGCCCGCTTCGCGCGGGCCTTTCACGCGCAGGCTCAGCTGGCTGCCGCGGCGCTGCGGTTCGGACGGCGTGCGGATGTCGATGAGCTGCGGCACTTCGCGTTCGATCAGCGCGGCGAGATAGGCGGTCAGCGCGAGCGATTTCTCGCGCAGCCGCGCGATGCCGGCGCGATGGAAGATCTCCAGCGACACGCGCAGCGGCGCGAGCGCGAGGATCGGCGGATTCGACAGCTGCCAGCCGTCGGCACCCGGCGTCGGGCGGAAGTCCGGGCCCATCTGGAAGCGCGTCGCCTGATCGTGGCCCCACCAGCCGGCGAAGCGCGGGCGCTCGCTGCGCGCATGGCGTTCGTGCACGAAGCAGCCGGCAACGGCGCCGGGGCCGGAGTTGACGTATTTGTAGTGGCACCAGACCGCGAAATCGCAGCCGCTGTCGTGCAGGTTCACCGGAACGTTGCCGACGGCATGCGCGAGGTCGAAGCCGACGACGCAACCCTTGGCATGCGCGAGCTTCGTGATCGCCGCGAGATCGAATACCTGGCCGGTCAGGTACTGCACGCCGGGCAGCAGCACGAGCGCGATGCGTTCGCCGTGCTCCTCGAGCACGCGCTCGATCGCGGCGAGCGAGATCGTGCCGTTCGGTTCGTCGCCGTCGAGTTCGATCAGTGCGTCGGCCGGATCGAAGCCGTGGAAGCGCACCTGCGATTCGAGCGCGTAGCGGTCCGACGGAAACGCGCGCTTTTCGAGCAGGATCGCGGCACGCTGCGCGGTCGGCCGGTAGAAGCTGACCATCATCAGATGCAGGTTCGCGCTCAGCGAATTCATCGCGACGACTTCGCCGGCCTGCGCGCCGACGAGTTCGGCGAGATGTTCGCGCACGAAGCCGTGATACGGCATCCACGGATGCCGGCCGCGGAAATGCGCCTCGACCGCGAGCGCGCTCCAGTCGTCGAGTTCGTCGGCGAGCGCCTGCCGCGTCGCGCGCGGCATCAGGCCGAGCGAATTGCCGCAGAGATAGACCTGTTCGCCGATCTCGTGCGGCGGAATGCAGAACTCGCCGCGGAACGCGGCGAGCGCATCGGCGCGGTCCTGCGCCTGGGCCCAGTCGAGGTCGGCCGGGAAATCCGCTGCGGTCATCGACGCACTCACTTCTGCAGCGAGGCGGCGATCTGGTCGCAACCCTGCGCGTAGGCCGCGACCCAGGCCGGGCTTGTGCCCTTGAGGACCGGGTGCACGCAGCGCAGCTGCACCGCGATGCCATTCTTGTAGAAATAGCTTTCGCGATATTTGTAACGCGTCTTCTGGTTCAGGCCGCTGTAGCGCAGGCTGCCTCCGTCGGAGCCGGTCTCGCTTTCGTAGCCGGGCGTCTGCCGCGCCTTTTCCAGCGCCTGGTTGACGAAGGACTGGAACGCCTGCGCGTCGTCGAGCTTGCGCGTCGTCACGGTCACGCGCGTGGCCTCGCCGGTGCCGCTGTCGGCCGGATCCTTGACCTGGAACGCGACGACCTGCGGATTGCCTTCGCTCATCTGCATGATGACGGGCCAGTCAGAGGGCGCGCTGAAGGCGATCGCGCCGTCGTTGAGGGTGTAGTCGGCGGCGCCGGCGGCCGAGGAAGCCGCGGTCAGCAGCGCGGCGAGCAGTGCAGAAAACGAACGAGCGGTCATTGCGCCTCCGGGGCAGGGGTCGAGAAACGCGCGGCGGGCAGATCGAGCCATTGCAGCGCGGTACCGTGGTAGAGCCGGGCCGATGCGGCGTCGTCGAGCTTCAGCGCGGCGATGCCGCTGCCGGGCTCCTGTTCGCCGAGCGGGAACGGGTAGTCGGTGCCGAGCATGACGCGGTCGATGCCGGCCACGTCGACGAGATAGCGCAGCGCCTGCGGATCGTGCACGCAGGAATCGAAGTACAGCCGGTCGAAGTACTCGCGCGGACTGCGCGCGTTGTCGGTCGCGACGAGATCGGGCCGCATGCGGAAGCCGTGCTCGATGCGACCGATCGTGTACGGAAACGAGCCGCCGCCGTGGGCGAGGCAGACGCGCAGCTCCGGCAGCCGTTCGAGCACGCCGCCGAGGATCAGGCAGCAGGCCGCGCGCGATTGCTCGGCCGGCATGCCGACGAGCCACGGCAGCCAGTATTTCGGCATGGTCTCGCGGCCCATCATGTCCCAGGGATGCACGAGCACCGCGGCGCCGAGATCGGCCGCGGCCTCGAAGAACGGGAACAGTTCGGGCGCGTCGAGATTCCAGTTTTCCACATGAGAACCGATCTGCACGCCGGCGAGTCCGAGCTGCTCGACGCAGCGCTGCAGTTCCTGGATCGCGAGCGTCGGCGACTGCAGCGGCACCGTGCCGATGCCGGCGTAGTGGCGCGGATGGCTGCGGCAGATTTCGGCGGCGTGGTCGTTCAGATGGCGATGCAGTTCCAGCGCCTGGCTCGCCTTGGCCCAGTAGGAGAACAGCACCGGAACGGTCGAGATGACCTGCACCTGCACGCCGAACTTCGCGTAGTCGGCGACGCGCAGATCCGGATCCCAGGTGTTGGCCCAGATCTCGCGGAAGAACTTGCCGTCCTTGTAGATGCGATGACGGTCGTCGGTATGCACGATGACCGGAAAGCGGTCGTCGCCGTATTTCTCGGCGAGATTCGGCCAGTCGCGCGGCAGGATATGGGCGTGGGTATCGATCTTGAGCATGGTCGTCGAGTGTAAGGCACGGCGACGCGGCGGGCGACGCCGACGGCTCAGCCGTAGCGCGCCGGCGCGGGATTCAGATGGCCGCAGCCCTTGCAGGTGCGCGCCGCGGTCGACCCGTAGAAGCGGTCGAACACCGGCGGGAAGTCGGACTCGACGTTCTGCAGTGCGAAGAATTCCTCGTAGAGCTTGTTGTTGCAGCGCTCGCAGAACCAGAGCAGGCCGTCCTTCTCGTGCGGCAGGCGCTTGCGCTCGACGACGAGGCCGATCGAATCGGCCATGCGCTGCGGCGAGTGCGGCACGCGCGGCGGCAGGTAGAACACCTCGCCCGCACGGATCGGAATGTCGCGCGGCTGGCCGTCTTCCTGGATGCGCAGCACCATCTCGCCCTCGAGCTGATAGAAGAACTCCGGACCTTCGTCGACGTGATAGTCGGTGCGCTGGTTCGGCCCGCCGACGACCATGACGATGAAGTCGCCGTCGTAGATGCACTTGTTCGCAACGGGCGGCTTGAGCAGGTGGCGGTTCTCGGCGATCCAGCGTTCGAAGTTCAGGGGCGGGGCTAGCGACATGGGGAGCATCCGGCGGACTGACGCCGAAGTGTAGCCTCGACGGCCGCTGGACGCCGGCATCCGGCCCCGCGATCATGCGCAGCCTGCCGCGTCTGCGGCGCCCTGCTCGAACGAGGTGTCGCCGTGTCCGCCGGAATTCGTCCGCTTCGCCTTGCTGCCGCGTTCGGCGCGGTACTCGCCGCGGCATCGGGAACGGCCACCGCGAAGGACTATCCGCCCGACAGGGGCTGGTCCACGTTCTGGGGCGCGTTCGTCGACGAGATCGCCGGACCGCCCGGCGCCGAGGCATTGAAACCGCTCGCGCACTTCGAGGAAGCCGGCATCGCGTTCGACTACCCCGCCGTGCTGCGCGTCAACTACGACGCCGAAGACCGGCAGTGGCGCCTGTGGCGCGGCGACTTCGAACTCGAAGTCCACGTCGGCGAATACGACGCCGACCATGCGCAGCGCCTGCTCGACATGATGGGCGGCGTGCTGCACGACGGCGACGAGCCCGCCGCCGCCGCGGAAAAGGCGCCGCCGCTGGCGCTCTGCGGCAAGGAAACCGAAGGTTGGCGTCTGCGCTTCACGTTCCTCGGCGACCCGCACGAATACCTGGCCTATACCGTGATGCTCGGCGAACGCGACGCGCGCCTGTTCGTGTTCGACGACCTGCTCGTCGACGGCAAGACGTCCCTCGCGCGCGAGGCCACGCTCGACAACTTGCGCAAGAGCCTGCGCTGTATCGCCCGCGCTCCCGACGCGTAGCCATACATTGCAGGCATCTACGGAAGCAATGCCGGAAACGGCGTCGTGTCAGCGTGCGTCGTTGCTGGATTGTTCTGGATGTGGATAAGTCAATTTCTGCGGGATCCACTGTGCGGCTATGCGCCGTCGAGCGCCGCGACGCACTTGAGCTCGATCGCGATCGGCGTCGGCAGCGCGGTGATGCCAAGTGTCGTGCGGCACGGTTGCGCGGTCGTGAAGTGTTCGGCGTAGAGGCGGTTGTAGACCGGAAAGTCGCGCTGCATGTCGGTCAGGTAGACGGTCACGTCGACGAGGTCTTCCCAGCGCGCGCCTGACGCTTCGAGCACGGCGCGCACGTTGGCGAACACCTGCCGGCATTGGGCCTCGAAATCGTAGGCGACGAGGCGTTTGTCGGCGTCGTACACGTTGCCGGGAATCTCGTTGCTGCCGGGCGTGCGCGGGCCGACGCCGGAGAGGAACAGCAGGTTGCCGACGCGGCGTGCGTGCGGATAGGCGCCGACCGGAGCCGGTGCATTGCTCGTGCGGATGGGATCGCTCATCGTTGCGGGTTCGTGCCTACGGTGATGTTCTGGGTGTTAACGATCTGGTTGTCGGCGCCGCTCGCGCGCACGCGGTAGCGGCCCGGGCGCAGGTACAGGTCGGTGCGCAGCTGGTCGACCGTGCGGAACTTGCGTTCGCTGCCGGTCAGCGACGAGTCCTGCAGGCCGAACACGATGCGGTCGGCCGGGATCGCGTCGTCGCCCTCGCCGATGTAGCGCGCTTCGATCAGGCAGGGCATGACCGAGCGGCAGATCTCGCCGTCGACCGTATAGGCGCGGCGCGCGCCGCCGAGCGACAGCCATGTCTGCCGGCCGTTTTCGTGCGTATACGGCGGCAGCGCGACGCTGACGTCGTATTGCCCGGCGCGCAGGCTCCAGGGCTTGCCGTCCCCGTCGACGAAGGCGACGGGCGTCTTCGGCGACGCCGAGGCGAGCAGCGCGCGGTAGTACGGGTGGTCCTGGCTCGCTTCGGTGTGCGGGATCAGCATGGTCTGCTCGACCGTCAGCGGATCGATGCGCGCGATCTTGCGGAAATGCTGCGCCATGCTCGCGCCGCCGAGGTATTTGCCGGATTCGACGATGTGCGCGTAGCCGGCATTGACGACGACGCGCGCGTCGGCATTGTCCTTGAACACGCGGTTGTACAGATTGCGCGCCTGTTCCTTTTCGCGCGCATCGCCGACGGCTTCGGACGCGGCTTCGTAGGCGACCACGGTGAAGCCGAGCTTCAGCGCCGTGCGCACCATTTCAGCGTAGACCGGCTCCTGCGTGTAGAAGCCGCTGGCGTCGTTCGGATAGCCGCGGCGCGCGAGTTCCGTGTCCGTTTCGTAGAGCGTTTCGGCCGCAAAATGCGTGTACCCGAGCTGCCGGAGCTTCGGCAGCATCTCGACCGTCAGCGAACGCGTGATCGCGGCGTTGTGCGCTTCGTTGAAGAACACGGCGCGCTGGCCGTTCGCGAGTCGCGCGATCGTGTCGGCGGCGGGTTCGCTGCGCCAGGCGTCGCCTTCCAGTGGCGACGGGGCATCCTGCTTGTCGCTGCCCTGCTGGATCGAGAACGACTGCATTGCGTCCTCGTGCAGGCCGAGATAGGACTGGTGCCAGCTCAGGTACTGGCCGAAGATCAGCCGGAACGCCCGGGCTTCGTCGGCGACGTAGGCCGCGCGCATGATCTGGTACTGCGCGAGCAGCCCGCGCACTTTCTCGACCTGGCGCAGTATCGATTCCGATTTCTCGGCCGCGGCGATCTGCTGTTCCTTCCAGCTCGCGGCGCCCGCACCGGTCGCGAACGTGGCGAGGAACAGCGGCAGGGCGAACAGCGGGCTGGGGCGCATGGCGGACTCCGGACGGGACGCGGCCAGCATAGAACAGTGCCGGGCGCGCTCATTTTGCAGCGCATGTGCGTTGCCGCAACTGCGCGCCGCGCCGGCCGAACGCGCAAGCAGCGTCAAGCGCACGGGCGGTTCAGCGTGTCGCGAGGCGGCCCAGCGCGGCCTGGTAGACCGGGGCGAGCTGGTCGCGCGCCTCGACCGTCATGCCGAGGTCGGTGATGCGGCCGTCGAACAGGCTGTAGATCCAGCCGTGCACGCTGAGCTGCTGGCCGCGCGACCAGGCGTCCTCGACGATCGTGGTCTGGCAGACGTTGAACACCTGCTCGATCACGTTGAGTTCGCAGAGCCGCGCGTGGCGCAGCGCGTCGAGCTCGAGCGCGTCGAGCATCGCGGCATGCTTCTGCGCGACGTCGCCGACATGGCGCAGCCAGTTGTCGGCGAGGCCGACGCGCACGCCGGTCAGGCTCGCGTGCACGCCGCTGCAGCCGTAATGCCCGACGACCATGATGTGTTCGACCTTCAGCAGGTCGACCGCGAACTGGATCGTCGACAGGCAATTGAGGTCGGTGTGCACGACGACGTTCGCGACGTTGCGGTGGACGAACACTTCGCCGGGCTGCATGTCGGTAATCTGGTTCGCCGGCACGCGGCTGTCGGAACAGCCGATCCAGAGATACTTCGGCGCCTGCTGGTTGGACAGGCGCTTGAAGAAGTCCTTGTCCTGGGCGCGCATGGCCTCGGCCCAGGCCTTGTTGCGCTTGAGCAGGTCGGACAGGTCGTTCATGGGCCGCATTCCTGGACGAAAGCGCGAAGCATAGTCGGTGCCGGCGGCTTTGCAGAAATGACCTCAGGTGGATTGACGCACTCCGGTGCCGCGGGCTACGCGCTCATTCGAGCGCGATGCAGACGTTCTTGGCCTCGGTGAAGAAACGCAGCGCCTCGACGCCGCCTTCGCGGCCGATGCCCGACTGCTTCACGCCGCCGAACGGCGTGCGCAGGTCGCGCAGCATCCAGCAGTTGATCCAGACGATGCCGCTGTGCAGTTGCGCCGCCACGCGGTGCGCGCGCGACAGATCGCGCGTCCAGACCGTGGCGGCCAGGCCGTAGCTGGTGCCGTTCGCGACCGCGAGCGCGTCGCTCTCGTCGTCGAACGGCTGCAGCGTGACGACGGGCCCGAAGATTTCCTCCTGGTTCGTGCGGCAGGCGGCATCGAGTCCGTCGATGACGGTCGGTGCGATGAACCAGCCGCCGGCGCAGCGGCCCTCCACGCGCACCGCATCGCCGCCGGTCAGCACCCGGCCGCCTTCCTCGCGCGCGAGCGCAATACAGCCCATGACCTTGTCGAAATGCGCCTGCGAGACGACGGCGCCGAGATCGCTGCCCGCGAGCGACGGGTCGCCGACGCGCAGCGCCTGCGCGCGCGCGACGAAACGGTCGCGGAACTCGGCATAGATGCGGCGTTCGACGAGGATGCGCGAGCCGCAGAGACAGATCTGGCCCTGGTTAGCGAACGCCGAGCGCACGATCGTGTCGAGCTGCGCGTCGCTGCCTTCCCAGTCGGCGAAGACCAGCGTCGCGTTCTTGCCGCCGAGTTCGAGCGAGGATTTCTTGAAGCGCTGTGCCGTGCTCAGCGCGATCTGCGCGCCGACGCGCGTGGAACCCGTGAACGACACGGCCTTGATGCGCGGATGATCGACGAGCGCCTGGCCGGTCTGCGCGCCGCTGCCCTGCACGATGTTGAGCACGCCCGGCGGAAAGCCGGCTTCGATGCTCGCCTGCGCCAGCAGGTGCGCGGTCAGCGGCGTGACTTCGGACGGCTTGCCGACGACGCAGTTGCCGGCCGCCAGCGCCGGCGCGATCTTCCAGGTGAACAGATACAGCGGCAGATTCCACGGGCTGATGCAGGCCACGCTGCCGAGCGGCTGGCGCAGCGTGTAGTTC
>NZ_DATIGT010000115.1:0-31057 GCF_035481375.1 Tahibacter sp. | reverse complement strand
GGCTCGAGCAGCGCGCGCGCCGGCCGCGCCTCGAGCTTGCCGAGATGCTGCAGCGCGCGTTCGAGCGCATCGTCGTTGGCTTTCTCGCGATCGGCCTTCTCGTCCGCGTCGACGAAGTCGCGGCGTTCCCAGCCGAGCGAGCGCACGGCGAGCGCGAGCAGCGCACCGCTGACGATGCCGCCGGCGTGCGCGTCGAAGCCGACGCCGGCATCCGCGTTCGCCATCAGATTGAACACTTCCCAGCCGAGCCAGAACGGCAGCAGCCACAACGCCGTGACGCGCGAATAGCCGAACACGACGAAGGCCCACCAGAACACCCGTACCTTGCGCATGCCCCAGAGCACGCAGTAGGCCCCCATGAGCCCGGCGATCGCGCCGGACGCGCCGAGCATGCCGCCGGCGTCGCCCCAGTGATACGCGAGTGCAGTCAGTCCGGCGCCGCAGCCGGCGAGCAGATAGAGCGCGAGGAACAGTCCCGCGCCGAGCGCGCCCTCGACGAGCAGGCCCAGCACGACGAGGAAGATCATGTTGCCGAGCAGATGACCGAAGCCGCCGTGCAGGAACATCGAACTGAACAGGCGCGCCGGCGAGATTTCGGAATTGCGCAGCAGATGGCGCTGCGTGAATTGCTGCTGCCAGAGCCGGTCGAACGCGTCGCGCTGCGCCTTCCAGTCGGCGTGGCGCGGATCCTGCGGCGTGAGGATCTGGTCGGTCTGCAGCGCGCGCACGAACGCCGCGTCGGACTGCACGATCTGCGCGGTCAGCGACGGCGGCGGACCGCCTTCGAGCCGGTCGAGCCATTCCTGGCGCCGCTCGTCGGGATGCGTCTGCAGCCATTCGCGATACAGCGGCAATTCGATGCGCGCGAGGCCGGTCTCGGCGTAGTACGCGGTCGCGCGGCGCTCGGCCGCGCCGTCGCCGCTCTGCAGGAACAGGAACACGAACAGGTTGACGACGACGAGCGCCATCGTCGCGAACGGAAAATTGGCCCGGTTCAGCGGGCGATGCAGCGGCACGATCAACACGGAACGACTCCCCTGAAAGTCATCTCCGAGTCCGGCGCATGACTGCGCCGCGGCAACGCCGACGTGTTTGACGGCTCCCCGGACGCCGTGATTCTACGAATTTCGGCGCCGCCTGCGGCGGCTCCCGCTTGCGCCGGACGGCGCATTTCCGAATAGTTCCGACGATCGACACTGACCTGAATCCGCCATGGGACGCTGGCGCCCGCCGCAAGCCGCTTCGACCGCACTGATCACGCGCACCGGCCACGACCGGCTCAAGGCCGAACTCGACCATCTCTGGCGCGAGCGCCGCCCCGAGGTCGTGCGCGCGCTGGCCGCCGCCGCGGCGGAAGGCGACCGCTCGGAGAACGCCGAGTACACCTATCGCAAAAAGCAGCTCGGCGAGATCGACCGCCGCGTGCGCTATCTCGGCAAGCGGCTCGAATCGCTGAAGATCGCGCCCGAGGCGCCGACCGACCGCGGCGCGATCTATTTCGGCGCCTGGATCACGCTCGAAGACGAGCGCGGCAACGAACAGCGCTATCGCATCGTCGGCCCCGACGAAACCGACGCGGCGCTCAGCTGGATCAGCATCGATTCGCCGCTCGCGCGCGCCGCGCTGAAAAAACGCGTCGACGACGAATTCGCCGCCGAGCTGCCCGGCGGCCGCGCGATCTTCGTCGTCGTGGATATCCGCTACGGCGAGGCGTGAGCGCGCTCACCGGTTCTTGGCCGGCGAATACACCGCGACGTCGGGTTGAGCACAGCGAAGCCCAACACCAGACCGCCCGACCTACGCGACGCGCAATGGCTCGGGATATATGCGACCCGCACGCAGCGGCCGGAAGCATTCCGCTTCGGCATAGAACGCCGCCGAGTCGTTCGCGGGATTCCAGCCCGGAATCCCTGAAATCGGCAGCGCACGCAGTTCCTGCGGATCGGTCAGGATGGAACCGTTGTCGATCGCACGCGCCACCGTTGTCATGGCATCGCCGTCGTCCGGCCCGGCGACGACCGCGATCGCCTTGCCGGTGATGAGCTTGCCGGGCACGAGCGCCATTTCGAGCAAGGCGTGGCCGAAGACTTCGGCGCGGATGGTGCCGTCGCACCAGGCCTCGCGCGCCTCCCAGAACAAGGCGCGCCAGTCGTGCGCGTCCCAGCGCGCGAGCAGCTCGCGATCGCGCAGCACGACGATGACGCCGCCTTCGTCGAAGTGCGTCAGCGCGCACTGCGCGCGGCTGCGCTGCTTGTCGCCCATGAGCGCGATCTCGGCGACCTGGCGCCGGTTCAACGCCGCCTTGAGCGGCGTGAAGCGGCGCCAGACCAGCGCATTGAAGAAGTCGTGCCAGTTGTCCGCGCGCGTCGCGATCTCGGCGCGCGCATGAATGCGTGTTTCATAGTGCAGGCCGTCGGCGAGCAGCTGCGGCGTCTGCTCGACGAAACGCCAGCCTGCATCCCAGTCGCGATTGAGCTCGGCGACGCTCGGAAACCGCGCCGCGGCAATCCAGTCGCCGACCGCGTTCCAGGCCGCGAGCGGCGGATGCCGCAGCACGGCGCGGTCGAAGACCTCGCGGCTCGGTGCGACGAAACGCATGCCGCGACGCTCAGTCCGGCAGGCGTGCGAACAGGTCGTGCTGGTCGGCGTGGATCACATCCACGTCGACGAACTGGCCGGGCCGGAGCTTCTGGCCGTTGTCGACATGGACGACGCCGTCGATCTCGGGCGCGTCGGCCGCCGAGCGCGCGACCGCACCGTCGGCGTCGACCTGATCGACGAGCACCGTGATGCGCCGGCCGATCTTGCGATCGAGCCGCTCGGCGCTGATCTCGGCCTGCACTTCCATGAAGCGCTCGAGGCGTTCTTCCTTGATCTCGTCGGGCACCGGATCGGGCAGGTCGTTGGCCCTGGCGCCTTCGACCGGCGAATAGGCGAACGCGCCGACGCGGTCGAGCTGCGCTTCGCGCAGGAAATCCAGCAGTTCCTCGAACTCGGCGTCGGTCTCGCCGGGGAAGCCGACGATGAAGGTCGAGCGGATCGTCAGATCGGGGCAGATCGCGCGCCAGGCCTTCACGCGCGCGAGCACCTTGTCGACAGCGCCCGGGCGTTTCATGAGCCTGAGGATCCGCGGACTCGCATGCTGGAACGGAATGTCGAGGTACGGCAGCAGCTTGCCCTGCGCCATCAGCGGCACGATCTCGTCGACGTGAGGATACGGATAGACGTAGTGCAGGCGCGTCCAGGCGCCGAGTTCCGACAGTCCTTCGCAGAGTTCGGTCATGCGCGTGCGGTAGGACCTGCCGCGCCATTCGCGCTCGGCGTATTTCAGATCGACGCCGTAGGCGCTCGTGTCCTGCGAGATCACGAGCAGTTCCTTCACGCCGCCCTTGACGAGCTTTTCGGCTTCCATCAGCACCTGATCGACCGGCCGCGACACGAGGTCGCCGCGCATCGACGGGATGATGCAGAACGAACAGCGGTGATTGCAGCCTTCGGAGATCTTCAGATATGCGTAGTGCTTCGGCGTGAGCTTGAGACCCTGCGGCGGCACGAGATCGAGAAACGGATCGTGCTTGGGCGGCAGCTGCGCGTGCACGGCGTTCATGACGCTCGCATAGTCCTGCGGACCGGAGATCGACAGCACGTCGGGATGCGCTTGCCGGATCACGTCGGCCTTGGCGCCGAGGCAGCCGGTGACGATGACCTTGCCGTTCTCGGCGAGCGCCTCGCCGATCGCGTCGAGCGATTCTTCGACGGCCGCGTCGATGAAGCCGCAGGTGTTGACGACGACGACATCGGCGTCGTCATAGGTCGGCACGATCTCGTAACCCTCGACGCGGAGCTGGGTGAGGATGCGCTCGGAGTCGACCAGCGCTTTCGGACAGCCGAGGCTGACGAAGCCGACCTTGGGATTCTGGCGGGACATGGAAAACTCGGGGGAAAAGGCAAGCGCGGAATTGTACGGCCACAGCGCCGCAATAGCAGCGCCGGCGGCCGGGCGGGACGGAAGCGGCCGAACCGGGCGCGAGCGTGAAGGTTGTTTACGCGATTCGTTCCCATTCCCGCGCTAGCATGGGGCTACCGGGCCGTATGGGGCGGCCCGCCCACCCCAGGATTTCCTCGCGCAATGCCGATCGGTCAGCCTGCCCCCGCGTGGCGCAAGCGTGCGCTGGCCGTCGTCGCGACTGCGGCTTTCGTCAGCGGCTTCGGCGCGATGGAACGCCTCTATGCCGACGACCTTTCGCCGGTCATGGCCGGCCAGATCGCCGCCTCGTCGCAGCGCGTGGCCGATGTCGTGCGCGATGGCTGGCGCTTCGGCGACCGGCTGTTCGGCCCGCTGTTCGGCCGCTTCGCGCGGCTGCAGCTCGCGCGCCACGTCGGCGTGCTCGAACAGGCGCTCGGCGCCGGCGGCCCCGCTGCCGAAGCCTGGCAGACCGTCGTCGCGCAGGCCCGCGCGCTCGGCAACGTGCCTCGGCTGATCGAAGCGCTGGATCGCAGCGTCGCGCTGGCACTGGCCCGCGGCGACTACGGCAGCGCGTCGTCGCTTGCCGCCGAGCTGCTGCAGCTCGCGCGCCGCAACGGACTCGTCCGCGCCCAGGCGGCGGCCGAAGGCTATCTCGGCGTCATCGCGCGCCGCCGCGGCAAGCTCGAGGAAGCCCGCGCGCACCAGGAGACCGCGCTCGCGCTGCTGCGCAGCCAGAACGACCGCGCCGGCGAAGCCCAGGTGCTCATGAACCTGGGCACCGTGCATCGCGACCTCGGCGATTTCGCGCGCGCGCTCGAACTGCAGATCGACGCCCTGGAACTGCGCCGCTCGCTCGGCAGCCGCGAGCGGCTCGATCTGTCGTACCGCAACATCGCCCTGCTCTACCGCGAAATCGAGGACACCGAGCAGGCCAAGCGCAATTTCGAGGCCGCGCTCGAATCGTCGCGGCGCAACCTCGATCCGCAGTCGCTCGCCGGCGCGCTCGGCAGCTACGCGAGCTTCAGCAACGACATCGGCGAGGCGGACGCCGCGCTGCTGATGGCGCAGCAGGCGCGCGCGATCGACGCGAGCATCGGCAACCGGCCCTACGTCGGGCTCGAGAACGTCGAGATCGGCCGCGCGCTGATCCGCCTCGACCGCGACGGCGAAGCGGCCAAGGTGCTCGCCGACGCGCTCGCCATCGGCCGCGAGCTCAATCATCGCGAAATCATGGGCAACGCGCTGCTGCATCTGGGCCGCATCGCGCTGCGCGAGGGCAACGAGGCGCTCGCGACCGAACGGCTCGACGAAGCCATCCGCATTCTCGGCGAGGCCGGCCTGAAGTCGGCGCTCAGCGAAGCCTTCGCCGCGCGCGAGGACATCGCGACCGCGAGCGGCCAGCTCGCCGCGGCGATCGAATACGCGCACCGTCATGCGGCGCTGCGCGAAGAACTGCTCGGCACGCGCTCGGGCCGCCAGCTCGCCGCATTGAAATCGCGCTACGAGCGCGCCGATGCCGAACAGCGCATCCGCCTGCTGAGCCTGACCAACGAACTGCAGGGCCTGCGCCTGAACCAGCAGGCGCTGCTGCGCAATATCGGCATCGGCGCCGCCGCCGCGCTGGGCGTGCTGCTGCTCCTGCTGTTCAGGCGCTACCGCACGACGCGCCGGCTCAATCGCGAGCTGCAGCACAAGAACGCCGAGATCAGCGCGCACGAAGCGCGGCTCGAAGCGGCCAACGCGAAACTCGAGACGCATGCCGCCGAGCTGTATCAGGCCGCCATCACCGACCCGCTGACCGGCGCCTACAACCGCGGCCACCTGCTGCGCCAGCTCGACGAACACCTGCGGCATGCGCAGAGCGCCGGCCAGGATCTGTCGGTGCTGCTGATCGATTTCGATCACTTCAAGTCGATCAACGACGAACTCGGCCACCTGTTCGGCGACCGCGTGCTCGCGAGCGGCATCCAGGTCGTGCGCCAGTGGCTCGAACCCGGCGATCTCGTCGGCCGCTACGGCGGCGAGGAATTCGTCGTCGTGATGCCCGGCCGCGACACCCACGCCGCCGCCGCGATCGCCGAGCGCCTGCGCGCAAAGGTCGCCCAGAGCCTGTCGACGATGAGCGGCGCGCGCCGCTCGCCGACGATCAGCATCGGACTCGCGAGCCTGCGCGCAAGCGGCGCGGCGACGCTCGAAGACCTGCTCGGCGCCGCCGACATCGCGGTCTATCGCGCGAAGGCCGAGGGGCGCAACCGGGTGGTGCCGTATGCGGCGTGAGGGCAGGAGATAGTGAAGCGGAGTGAGAAACGAATGCGCGTGTCGCGCGCTTCCACTCGGTTCTCGCTCCGCTTAACTCGCCTAGCACATTCGCCGGCCAGCGGAGAAAGGAGTGGTATCGAGCCAAGCCTTGTGCTTACTCTTTTCTCACTCCTCCCACTCGCTCCTCCACTGCCCCATGGGTCAATTCCTCCAGATCCCCACCGCCGGCATGCACTGCATCTCGGCGTATCGCGCCGATCCCGACGGCGAGCCGCTCGGCGGCATCGTCGTCGTGCAGGAAATCTTCGGCGTGAACGCGCACATCCGCCGCGTCGTGGACGGCTATGCGCAGGCCGGCTATGTCGCGATTGCGCCCGCCCTGTTCGACTACGTCGAGAGCGGCGTCGAGCTCGACTACGACGAGGCCGGCGTCGCGCGCGGCCGGGCGCTGGTCGCCGAGATCGGCTTCGATCGCGCCGTCGAGACCGTCGCGAGCGCGGCGCAGGCGATCGCCTCCGCAGGCCGCAAGGGCGTCGTCGGCTACTGCTGGGGCGGCACCGTGTCATTCCTCTGCGCGACGCGGCTCGCAGTGCCCGCGGTCGTCTACTACGGCGGCCGCACCGTACCGTTTCTCGACGAACGCGCGCAGGCGCCGCTGCTGTTCCACTTCGGCGAGCGCGATCCGATCATTCCGCCCGAACACGTCGCGCTGCACCGCGAGAAGCAGCCGCAGGCGCAGATCCACGTCTATCCGGCCGGCCACGGCTTCAACTGCGACGCGCGCGCCGACTACGAGCCGGCTTCGGCCGCACTCGCGCGCGAGCGCAGCCTTGCGTTCTTCGCGCGGACGCTCGGCGGTGGCGCATGAACGCCGACACGCCGTTCGCGCTCGATCCGCGCCTTGCCGGCGACTGCCACGTCGTCGGCGAGCTCGAACTCTCGCGCGTACTGCTGATGAACGACCTGCGCTTCCCGTGGCTGATCCTCGTGCCGCGCATCCCGGGCCTGCGCGAGCTCGTCGAACTCGAGCGCGACCGGCAGCACGCGCTGCTCGACGAAATCAACCGCGCCGCGCACGTGCTGCATGCGATGACGCGGCCCGACAAGATGAACATCGCCACATTGGGCAATGTGGTCGGCCAGTTCCACGTGCACGTGATCGCGCGGCACGTCGCGGATGCCGCGTGGCCCCGGCCGGTCTGGGGCATCGGCGAACGCATGCCCTACACGCCCGAGGAAAGCCGGCGCGTACTCGACCTGCTGCGCACCGGACTTGCGCTGCCGCGCAGCGCATGAACACGCCGCGCGCCATCGAGGAACTGGGCGACCGCGCTCTGCTGCTGCAGTACGGCGATTCGATCGACGCCGATGTGAACGCGCGCGTGCACGCGGCTTCGCGCGCGATCGCCGGGCTCCGGCTGCCCGGCATCGTCGAGCTCGTGCCGGGCTATGCGAGCCTCGCGGTCGTGTTCGATCCCGCGTACTGGCAGGACGAGGAGGCAACGCCGGCGCAGCGCTGCGCGCTCGCGCTGCAGCCGGCCTTCGCCACGTCCGCTGCGGCCACCGGCGATGCCGACGCCGGCGTCGAGATTCCGGTCTGCTACGGCGGCGAATTCGGCCCGGATCTCGACGAAGCCGCCGCGCGCAGCGGCCTGTCGCCGCGCGCGTTCGCCGACCTGCATGCGGCCGGCGACTATCGCGTCGCGATGCTCGGCTTCGCGCCGGGGTTTCCCTATCTGCTGGGGCTCGATGCGCGCCTGCAGCAACCGCGCCGCACCAGTCCGCGCACCCGCGTACCGGCCGGCTCGGTCGCGATCGGCGGCGCGCAGACCGGCATCTACCCGCGCGAGCTTCCGGGCGGCTGGATGCTGATCGGTCGCACGCCGTTATCGCTGTTCGATCTGCGGGCGGCGCCGCCGAACCGGCTGGCCGCCGGCATGCGCGTGCGCTTCGTCGCGATCGATGCCGGAGCGCCCGGCGATCACGGTCGCTGATCCGATGATCACGGTGCTGCGCCCCGGCCTGCTGAGCAGCCTGCAGGACCTCGGCCGCCGCGGCCACGCGGCGATCGGTCTCGGTGCGTCCGGCGCCATGGATCCGACCCTGCTGCGCATCGCGAACTGGCTCGTCGGCAACGACGACGACGCGGCCGCGATCGAGTGCACGCTGCTCGGGCCGCGCCTGCGCTTCGACGTCGCCAGCGTCATCGCCTGGTGCGGCGCCGACAGCGAAGCGCTGCTCGACGGCAGGCACTTTCCGACGTGGCGCCCCGTGCCGGTCGAACCCGGCAGCGTGCTGGATCTCGCCGCACTGCGGCGCGGCGCGCGCGGTTATCTCGCCGTGGCCGGCGGCATCGCAGTCGCGCCGGTGCTCGGCAGCCGCAGCGTCGATCTGAATGCGGGCATCGGTCCCTGCGAGGGACGTGCACTGCGCGCCGGCGACCGGCTCGCGCTGAACGCCGCGGCCGAGCCTGCGATGCGCGCTCCTTCCTGGTCGGTCGCGCCGTCGCATTGGCTCGACACGAGCGCCGTGCGTGTGCTGCGCGTGCTGCGCGGCAGCCACCACGCCGCGCTCGATCCGCGCTCGCGCGACGCGCTGACCGGCGAGCGCTTCCGCGTCGCGGCCGACTCGAACCGCGTCGGCGTGCGCCTGACCGGTCCGACACTCGCCTTGCAGGAACCGCTCGAACTCGTGTCGGCGGCGGCAACACGCGGTACCGTGCAGTTGCCGCCGTCCGGCCAGCCCATCATGCTCGCCGCCGAGCACCCGACCACGGGCGGCTATCCGCGCATCGCGCATCTGATCGACGCCGACCACGGCGCGCTCGCGCAGTGCCGGCCCGGCGATCATGTGCTGCTGCGTCTCGTCGATGCCGACGAGGCGGAATCCGTGCGCCGCCGCCGCGCCGCCGCGCTCGCGCGGCTGCGCGACACGGTGCGACAACGACGACGGGAAAGCGGATGCGACGAATCGACCTGAACTGCGACCTCGGCGAGTCCTACGGCGCCTGGACCATGGGCCAGGACGAACAGGTGCTCGCCGACGTCAGCTCGGCCAACATCGCCTGCGGCTTCCACGCCGGCGACCCGGATACGATGCGGCGCACCGTGCATCTGGCCGCCGCGCGCGGCGTCGCGATCGGCGCGCATCCGTCGCTGCCCGATCTGCAGGGCTTCGGGCGCCGCGAAATGGCCGTCAGTCCCGACGAGGCCCATGCGCTCGTGCTTTACCAGATTGGCGCATTGTCCGCATTTGCCACACGTTCCGGAACGCGCCTGCGCCACGTCAAGCCGCACGGCGCGCTGTACAACATGGCCGCGCGCGATCCGGCGCTGGCCGCGGCGGTCGCGTCCGCCGTCGCCGCATTCGATCCGAAGCTGATCCTCGTCGGTCTCGCCGGCAGCGCGCTGCTCGACGCCGGCCGCGCGGCCGGCCTTGCCGTCGCGGCCGAAGCATTCTGCGACCGGCGCTACCGCGCCGACGGCAGCCTGACGCCGCGCCGCGAGGCCGGCGCGGTGATCCACGACCTCGACGCCGCCGTCGCGCAGGGGCTGTCGATCGCGCTGCGCGGCGAAGCGTTCACGGCCGACGGCAGCCGCGTCGCGATCGCTGCCGACACGCTGTGCATCCACGGCGACAAGCCCGACGCGGCCGCGTTCGCGCACCGTCTGCGCGCGGAACTCGAAAGGGCCGGCGTCGCCGTCGCCGCACTGGGCGGTGACGCATGAACTACTGGCCGCTGCTCGGCGTCGCGAGCGTCGTCGCCGGTTTCGCGCTGCGCTTGAATCCCATGCTCGTCGTCGTCGCCGCGGGCTTCGTCAGCGGCTTCGCCGCGGGGCTGCCGCTGCCCGACCTGCTCGCGCTGCTCGGCAAGGCCTTCGTGTCGACACGCGCGCCGCTCCTGATCGTGCTGACCCTGCCCGTCGTCGGCCTGCTCGAACACGCCGGCCTGCGCGAGCACGCGCAGCGCTGGATCGCCGGGCTCTACTACATGAGCCTGTCGCTGCTGCTGATCTACTACATGGCGCTGCGGCAGATCCTCGGCGCGCTCGGACTCACCTCGATCGGCGGCCACGCGCAGACCGTGCGTCCGCTGATCGCGCCGATGGCCGAAGCCTCGGCGCGTAAAGCCGCGCCGGAACTCGACGACGCACAGCGCGAACGCACGCGCGCCCTCGCCGCGGCGACCGACAACGTCGGCCTGTTCTTCGGCGAGGACATCTTCATCGCATTCGGCGCAGTGCTGCTGATCCAGACCTTCTACGCGTCCAACGGCATCCAACTCGAAGCGCTGTCGATCGCGCTCTGGGCGATACCCACGGCGATCGCCGCGTTCGTGATCCATGCCGTGCGCATCGTCGTGTTCCAGTATGGGCTCACGCGCGGCGCGGGGCCGAAACCGTGATCGCGCTGGCCTACGTCTGGTGGCTCGCCGCGCTCGTACTCGGTGCCGCGGCGTTCTTCGACCTGCGCGCCGGGCGCTGGAGCAACGCGCTGTTCTGGGGACTGCTCGCGATCGTGTTTGCCGCCGGCGATGCGATCCTCGCCGCCGACAAGGCCGGCAACCGCCTGCCGACGCAACTGGCCGGCGTCGCCGTCGTCGTCATGGCGCTGCTCGCCGGCAGCGGACTGCTGCGACGCGCGCCGGCCGGCGCCGACGACACCGCCGCGCGCGACGCCTCGGCGCTGCGCCTCGGTCATCGCCTGTTCGTGCCGGCGCTGACGATTCCGCTCGTGACGACCGCGCTGTTCCTGCTCGCGCCGTATCTCGTCGCCGGCGACTGGCGCCTGTTTCCCGCGACCAATGCGACCGTGCCGGCGCTCGCACTGGGCTGCTGCATCGCCGTGCTCGTCGCGCTGCGCGTGACGCGCGCGCCCGCGACGCAGCCGCTGCGCGAATCGAGCCGCCTGCTCGATCAGCTGAGCTGGGCCGTCGTACTGCCGATGCTGCTCGCCGCACTCGGCGGCGTGTTCGAAGCCACCGGCGTCGGCGGCGCGGTCGCGTCGCTGATCGGCCAGGTGATTCCGACCGACAGCCGCCTCGCCTGCACGATCGCCTATGGCCTCGGCATGATCGTGTTCACCGTCATCATGGGCAATGCGTTCGCCGCGTTTCCGGTCATGACCGCCGGCATCGGCCTGCCGCTGCTGATCCGCCAGCACGGCGCGGACCCCGCCGTCGTCGGCGCGCTCGGCATGCTGACCGGCTACTGCGGCACGCTGCTGACGCCGATGGCGGCGAACTTCAACATCGTTCCGGCGGTGCTGCTCGAACTGAAGAACACCTACGGCGTGATCCGCATGCAGGCCGCGACCGCGGCGCTGCTCGCGACCACCAATATTGCACTGATGTACTTTCTCGCCTTCCGATGACGTCCGACCTGCCCCGCGTGCTGTTGACGGGTTTCGATCCGTTCGGCGGCGAAACGCTGAACCCGTCCTGGGAAGCCGTGCGCCGCCTCGACGGCGAAATCGTGCGCGGCCATCGCGTCTTCGCGCTGCAATTGCCGACCTGCTTCGGCCGCTCGCTGCGCACGCTGCGCGCGGCGCTGACGCGCACGACACCCGACCTCGTGATCTGCGTCGGCCAGGCCGGCGGCCGCTCGCGGCTGTCGCTCGAACGCGTCGCGATCAACGTCGACGACGCGCGCATCGCCGACAACGCCGGCAGGCAGCCGGTCGACCGCCCCGTCGTGCGCGGCGGCCCGGCCGCATATTTCTCGACCTTGCCGATCAAGGCGCTGCTGCGCGCGCTGCAAAGCGCCGGACTGCCCGCCGAGATCTCGCAGACCGCCGGCACCTTCGTCTGCAACCACGTGTTCTACGGCCTCATGCACGCGCTGCGCGAAGCGCCGCACGTGCGCGGCGGCTTCGTGCACATCCCGTTTCTGCCGGAGCAGGCCGTCGCGCATGCCGGCGCACCGAGCCTCGCCCTCGACGCCGTCGTCGCGGGCCTGCGCGTCATCGTCGACACCGCGCTGCGCACGCGGCGCGATGCGCGCGTGGCGGCGGGCACGACGCACTGAGGTGGAACCACCGATGCGTGAAAGCAGGAGAGCGAAGCCGGTTCCCCGTCCTCCGACAACGTCGGGGGAAGAGGGCCAAGGCGCTGCTCGCCGCGCGCTCACTCAATTCCCACTCCTCTTCGCGCGTGACCCGCTCCCGCGTCAGTAACTCATGATCCGCAGATCCTCGACCTTCCAGACACTGCCGTCCTTCACGAACCCTGACGCGACGAACACATCGCCGTAGTCCATGTCGACCTCGGCGAACTCGGGACACGGCCGTCCTGCCGTCTCGATGCAGCCGCCGCGCGCGACGTCGTGCCACTGCGGCGTCGGTTCGGTGTCGCCCGTCTGCGGGTTGCGCGTCGGCAGCCAGCTGAGTTCGAGCAGGTTCCAGCTCACGTTGTCGGCGGTCGCGCGCACGATGAACGCGTAGCGCTTGTCGGGCAGGATCGGAAACGGCACGCAGCTGCCGGCGACGATCATCTTGTCGCCGGCGTAGCCGATGCTGAAATGTTCGATCGCCACGCCCGTGCAGACGCCGCCGGTGCCGAAGCCGTCGGGCACGTGGCCGAACGTGATGCCGCGGCCGAGCGGACAGCCGTTCGCGAACTGCGGCAGGTCGAGAATCGGACACGGCACGAGCGCCGCGCCGCCGCGCAGGCCGATCGCGAAATGCATGTCGGGATCGGCCGCCGCGCTGCCGGTATCGAGCTGGAACGTGATCTGCTGGATCTCGTCGTTGCGCACCGGGCCGTAGCTCCAGCGCGCCCAGTCGGGCGAGCCGCCGTGGCCGACATAGCCGAAAGGTCCGATCGCGAGCGCGCTGCCGGAATGCACAAGGACGGCAAGCGCGAGACATCGCAGTGACACGGAAGGCTTCATCGCATCCTCCATCGAGCCCCCGTCGACCGAGCATGCCAAACCGCGCATTGCATGGGCAACCGCACCGGGCGTCGCCGGCGTTCAGAAAAATGCGGATTTGCGGCGGAAACGCGCATCGCGCGCGACGCGGTCAGGTTGCCGCGGCGCGCTGGGTCTCGGCGGTCTTGTCCTTGCCGTCCTTCTTGCCGTCCTTGCCGGCCTCGGCCGTGGTCGGCTCGCAGCGCTTGGCTGACGGCGCGCTGACGGTCAGCACGAGTTCGCCGGTCGCGGCGTAAGGCAGCTTCACGTTGACCGCGTCGGTCGAATAGTAGAAGCCGCCCTTGGACGGTGCGTTGACCGAGCTGCGGCTGCGCGACTCGTAGGACTTGCCGACGTCCTTGTCCGTCGTCGCGACGAGGAACCGATTGAGCTTGCTCACCTTCACGCAGCCGACGAGCGCGGTCGGCTGGAACGGACGGATGTCGATCTTCAGCGGATCGACCGCGACGGTCTCGCGCACGTTGCCTTCGTCGTCGAGCAGATAGAACAGCGGCTTGAACACGGTGCGATGCTTGGTCGTGTCCGAGTCCTGCGCGATGACACGGACTTCGATCAGCGCCTCGTCGACCGGCTTGCTGAGTTCGACGCGACGGAAATAGCTGCGCCCGCGCGGCAGTTCGGCCTCGGGCGCGGTGGCATCGACGGGCAGGCGTGTCGGCTGGTCGAGCAGCAGGGTGATCGCGCCGGGCTGCGCCGTGACGACGCCGGCTTTCGGTGCCTCGGGCTTGCCGCCGAGCTTTTCGCGCACCCAGTTGAGTGGACCGGCCGCGGACGCCGCACTGAACGCAAAGGCGGCAACGGCGACGACAGCGACGACGAGTCGGGGAGGCGTGGGGCGCATGAAGAAAAGCGACAGCGGGTTCCGGTAAAAGTTCGATGCCGCATGGACGCGGTGCGTCGCCGCGGCCTGCGGCGTCCGCCGGTGGACGCCGCAGCGCGCGGGATTTACTCGGCCGCGAGCGGCTGCAGATCCTTGCCGTCGCCGGAATACGCGGTGATCTGCAGATAGTCGGCGATGACCTTGAGCAGATGCTTGTGCTCGGCGCTGGCCTTGTCCGGATTGCGCAGCACGACGCCGGTCAACTTGCCTTCGTCCTTGAGTTCCTGCAGGGAGCCCAGCAGCATGTTCTTGCCGAGCGGATTGCCCTGGAACAGGAACTGGTCCTTCTCGACCGCCTTGACGTAGGCATTGCCGTCCTTGACGTCCTTGGCCGCGTACGCGGCGAAAGCGAAGCCGAATACCGCAAAGAGGACCAGCAGGAAACGTTTCATCATCGACTCCGGATCGCGCGGCGCCGTGCCGCGACGGGGGTGAGGGAAAGCGGCGTCACTTCGCCGCGCTTTCGGTGCGCACTTCGGTGATTTCCATATCGGGTTTTTCCTGCAGGTACGTGCGCACCTTCAGTTCGAGGCCGATGCGCGCGAGCCCCTGGATGTGGCGCTCGGTGACCTTCTGCTTGCCGTCGCGCTTGAGGAACACGCTGTTGGCCGGCTTGTTCTCGTCGCGCAGATAGCGCAAGTGGCCTTTGACGTCTTCTTCGGACAGCGTCGCACCGTTGAGATCGAACTGGCCGTCCTTGTCGGCGACCAGCGTGAGGTCGAACGTGGCCGGAATGTTCGGCGCGGCGACGGCGTCGGGACGCGTGCGGCCGCCGCAGGCGCTCAGCGCGAGCGAAGCGGCGAGCGCGATCAGCGCCGCGCGCAGGGTCCGGTTCAGGGCACGGTATTGCATCAGGCTGTCCTGGCAGAAGACGTGGGATGAAACAGCGTACAGGAAACACCAAACCGGAAATAGCGGCCACGTTCGGCGGCGATCGCGCGCTTTTCGGCAACGCGGCGGGCCGTCGTCAGGTCCGCGGCAGGGTCACGCCGCGCTGGCCCTGGTACTTGCCGCCGCGATCGGCATAGCTCGTCTCGCACTCCTCGTCGGATTCGAAGAACAGCATCTGCGCGACGCCTTCGTTGGCGTAGATGCGCGCGGGCAGCGGCGTGGTGTTGGAGAACTCCAGCGTGACGTGGCCTTCCCATTCCGGCTCCAGCGGCGTCACGTTGACGATGATGCCGCAGCGCGCATACGTCGACTTGCCGAGGCAGACCGTCAGCACGCTGCGCGGAATGCGGAAGTATTCGACCGTGCGCGCGAGCGCGAAGGAATTCGGCGGAATGATGCAGACGTCGCTCTTGATGTCGACGAAGCTCTTCGGATCGAACGACTTCGGATCGACGATCGTCGAGTTGATGTTCGTGAACACCTTGAACTCGTCGGCGCAGCGCACGTCGTAGCCGTAGCTCGACGTGCCGTAGGAGATCAGCTTCCCGCCGGAGACGTTCTGGCGCACCTGGCCCGGCTCGAACGGTTCGATCATGCCGTGGCTTTCGGCCATGCGGCGGATCCACTTGTCGGCTTTGATGGTCATGTCTGCGGAGATTCCGGGGTCAGGTGTTCTGGATGACGATCTTCGGGAACTGGATCGCCTTGTTGCGCGCCTGCAGCGACAGCTTCGCGGCGAGGCGGCGCGCGATCTCGCGATAGCGCAGCGCGATGGCCGACTGCGGCGCGGCAACGACGGTCGGCGTGCCCGCATCGGCCTGCGCGCGGATCGCGATGTCGAGCGGCAGCGAACCGAGTAGCGGCACGTCGTACTGCTGTGCCATGCGCTCGCCGCCGCCGGCGCCGAAGATCGCTTCCTCGTGACCGCAGTTCGAGCAGACGTGCGTGGCCATGTTCTCGATGATGCCGAGCACCGGCACTTCGACCTTGCCGAACATCTTCAGTGCCTTCTTCGCATCGAGCAGCGCGATGTCCTGCGGCGTCGTGACGATGACCGCGGCGCTCATCGGAATGCGCTGCGCGAGCGTCAGCGCGATATCGCCGGTGCCCGGCGGAAAGTCGATGACGAGATAGTCGAGTTCGTCCCAAAGCGTGTTGGTCGCGAGCTGCATCAGCGCCTGCGTGACCATGGGACCGCGCCAGATCACCGGCGTGTCGTCCTCGATCATGTAGCCGATGCTCATGATCTGCAGGCCGTGATTGCGCTTGGGCGTGAAGTTCTGTCCGTCGGGACTCTCGGGCTTGCCCGAGGTCGCGGTCAGCAGCGGCAGCGACGGACCGTAGACGTCGGCATCGAGCACGCCGACGCGGGCCCCTTCGGCGTGCAGCGCGAGCGCGAGATTGACCGCCGTCGTCGACTTGCCGACGCCGCCCTTGCCCGATGCGACGGCGACGATGTTGCGCACGCCGGGCAGCGGACTGAGGTCCTTCTGCACCTGATGCGCGTAGACGCGGTAGGACACGGTGGCGACCGCGGCATCGACCTCGGGCAGCGCTTCGAGAACGTCCCTGATGCGCGCGGCGAGTTCGTTCTGCCAGCCCGCGGCGGGATAGCTCAGTTGCACGTCGACCGACACGCGGGCGCCGTCGATGCCGATGGCGCGTACAGCACCGGCCGCGACGATATCGCTGCCGGTATGAGGATCCTGAACGGCGGCCAGCGCCTGCCGTACCAGGGCCTCGGTTACCTGGCTCATAACTGCTCCATGGGAACTTTCGGCGCGGATTGTAGTGTCAAAACGCCGATTCCGCCGAGCGGCCCGCCCCTGGCCGCCGCGTTGCGATCCGCCGCCGGCGCCGGCATCCTGCGCGCCGCGCTCTTCCGTCCCAAGGATTCCCCATGCTCAACCGCTTCCGCGTTTCGCTCGCCTTCGCCGTCTGCGCCGCCGTCGCCGCCTGCTCCAGCGAGCCGCCGCCTGCCGCACCGGACGCGAAGGCCGACGCCTCCGGCGCCGCCGCCAAGGCCGACGTCCGCGATCCGCGCACCCCGAACAGCACTGCGTCGGCGCGCACGCCGGGCCCGCGCCTGCCGACCGAACTCGACAACACCGACCGCCCCGGCGACATGCCGAAACAGCGTCCGACCGGCCGCGTCGAATGCGACCAGTTCGGCGAAAAGCTGCGCCAGTGCGTCAACAGCGGCGTGCTGTCGCCGGAATCGCGCGAAACGCTGCGCTCCGAATACGTCGTCGCGATGAACGGCGCGAAGTTCAGGAACGCCGACCTGGCCAAGACCTGCCTCGACCTGCAGGAAAAACTGCAGCCGAAACTGGTGCAGGCGGGATGCCGGAATTTCTGAGCGAGCGCGCTCGCGGATGCGCACTGCGAATGCGCACTGACTGAGCTTCCCGGCACAAACCCATCCCGCCCACGCCCGGCCGGGATGGGTGGGGATGGGATTGCGCTTGCCGTCGCGCGCAGAAGCGAGCGGCCGCGCCGACAAAAACCCCGAGCACTGCATCCGGTGAACACGCCAGTCTCGTGCACCGCATCGCCGATCGCCTCCCCACCCGACCAGCCCCGTGGTTGCCCCATGCCATAATGCCGCGCCGCAACAGCCGGAAGCCAACGGATGACTTCACCGCGTCGCCTACTCGTCACCTGCGCCCTGCCCTATGCCAACGGCCCGCTGCACCTGGGCCATCTCGTCGGCTACACCCAGGGTGACATCTGGACCCGCGCGCAGCGCATGAGCGGCAACGTCGTTCATTTCGTCTGCGCCGACGACGCGCACGGCACGCCGATCATGCTGGCCGCGGAAAAGCAGGGCGTCGCGCCCGAAGCCTTCATCGAACCGATCCGGCAGTCGCACGAAACCGACTTCGCCGACTTCGGCATCCGCTTCGACCACTACCACTCGACGCACAGCGACGAGAACCGCCAGCTCGCCGAGCAGATCTACCAGCGCCTGCGCCAGGACGGCCACATCACGCCGCGCGTGATCGAGCAGCTCTACGATCCGGTCAAGGCGATGTTCCTGCCCGACCGCTACATCAAGGGCGAATGTCCCAACTGCGGCACGGCCGACCAGTACGGTGACAATTGTGAAAATTGCGGCGCGAGCTACGCGCCGACCGAACTCAAGAACCCGCGCTCGGTGATGTCCGGCGCGACGCCGGAGCTGCGCGAGTCCGAGCACTACTTCTTCGAGGTCGCCCACTTCAGCGAATTCCTGCGCGAGTGGCTGTCGGGCGACTCCGCGCATTCCAGCGTCAAGGGCAAGCTGCGCGAATGGCTCGACAGCGAGCTGCGCGCCTGGGACATCTCGCGCGACGCGCCCTACTTCGGCTTCGCGATTCCCGATGCGCCCGGCAAGTTCTTCTACGTCTGGCTCGACGCGCCGATCGGCTACCTCGCGAGCTTCAAGGCGCTCTGCGTCAGCGGCAAGAAGGCCGCGAACACGCACGACCCGCTGCAGTCGACCGACTATGACGTGTTCCTGCGCCGCGACAGCGCCGACTTCGATCCGTCGACCGAACTGCACCATTTCATCGGCAAGGACATCATCAATTTCCACGGCCTGTTCTGGCCGGCCATGCTGCATGGCGCCGGCTATCGCGCGCCGACCGCGCTGCACGTGAACGGCTATCTCACGGTCAACGGCGCGAAGATGTCCAAATCGCGCGGCACCTTCATCCAGGCGCGCACCTATCTCGACGTCGGCCTCGATCCCGAATACCTGCGCTACTACTTCGCCGCGAAGACCGGTGCCGGCGTCGACGATCTCGATCTGAACTTCGACGACTTCGTCGCGCGCGTGAACGCCGATCTCGTCGGCAAGTTCGTCAACATCGCAAGCCGCTGCGCGGGCTTCGTCAACAAGCGCTTCGCCGGCGTGCTCGCGACCGAACTGCCCGACCCGGCCATGTACGCGCAGTTCGTCGCGAGCGCGCACGACGTGCAGCAGTCCTACGACGCCGGCGAATTCAGCCGCGCGATCCGCCAGACCATGGCGCTGGCCGACGAGGCGAACCGCTACATCGACGAGCGCAAGCCCTGGGTCATCGCCAAGCAGGAAGGCGCCGACGCCGAACTGCTCGCCGTCTGCACGCAGGGCCTGAACCTGTTTCGCGTGCTCGCCGCCTGCCTCAAGCCCGTGCTGCCGGCGACCGCCGCGCGCGCCGAGCATTTCCTCGCCGCGCCGATGGACCACTGGCACGACATCACGCATCCGCTGCTCAACCACTGCCTGCGCGAATTCCAGCCGCTGCTGACGCGCGTCGACCCCAAACAGATAGAGACCATGATCGAAGCCAGCAAGGAAGACCTGCAGCCCGCCACGACCGAAGCGACGACCGCGGCCCCGAAGCCGGCCAGCGCAGCCAAGCCCGCCGCGCCGGCAGCGGCCGCGAACGACGCCGTGCCGACGGTCGCACCGACGATCGGCATCGACGACTTCGCGAAGCTCGACCTGCGCATCGGCCTCGTCACCGCCTGCGAATTCGTCGACGGTTCCGACAAGCTGCTGCGCTTCGAACTCGACGCCGGCGACCTCGGCAAGCGCCAGATCTTCTCCGGCATCCGCGCGGCCTATGCCGAGCCGGACAAGCTCGTCGGCCGCAAGGTCGTGTTCATCGCGAACCTCGCCCCGCGCAAGATGCGCTTCGGCGTGTCCGAGGGAATGATCCTGTCCGCCGGCAGCGGCGGCGACGACCTGCACCTGCTCGACGTGGACGCCGGCGCCGCCGCGGGCATGCCGGTCAAGTAGCCGGGGACTGCGCGTGCACGGCGACGCACTCGTCGCAGCGATCGTCGCCGTCGCGCTCGCGAACCGGCTGCTGCTCGCCGCACCGGGCACCGCCCTGCCGCCGCTGCGCGCGATCGCGCTGCACGGCGTGCTCGCCGCGCTCGTCGCGACCGTGACCACGCTCGCGACGGCCGCGTTGCACGACACGCTCGCGCCGCGCATCGCGCCATATCCGGCGGGCTTTCTCGTCGTGCCGGTCGGCGCGGCATCGACCGCACTCGCCGCCGTGCTGCTGCCGCGCTGGCGCACGTCGCTGCGCGACACCGACTGGCGCCTGCTCGGCGCCGACGCGATCGCGCTGACCGTCATCGCCGGCTTCACCGGCGGCGATACCGCCTCCACGCTGCTGCGCGGCTTCGCCTGCGCAAGTGCGTTCGCATTCGCGCTCGTCGTGCTCTGTGCGCTCGAACGGCGCCTGCAACACGGCTCGATACCCGACGCGTTCCGCGGACTGCCGATCCAGTTGCTCAACGCCGGCATGCTCGTGCTCGCCGGCAGCGGCATCGTCGGACTGTTCGGCACATGACCGCGCTCGTGCTCTCGCTGCTCGCGATCGCCGTGCTGTTCGGCATCGCGTTGCATCGCCTGGTTCCTGCCGAGGTACCGTCGCCCACGCCGCTCGCCGATCGCATCGACGCGCTGCTGCCGCAGACCCAATGCGGCCAGTGCAAATACGCCGGCTGCCGCCCCTATGCCGAAGCCATCGCGACCGGCGAGGCCGAGATCAACCGCTGCCCGCCCGGCGGCAGCGCCGGCATCGCCGCACTCGCCAAGCTGCTGAATCGCGCGCCGCTGCCGCTCGACCCCGAGCACGGCGTCGAGACGCCCCGCACCGTCGCCGTCATCGACGAAGCCGTCTGCATCGGCTGCACCAAATGCATCCAGGTCTGCCCCGTCGACGCGATCCTCGGCGCGCCGCAGGTCATGCATTCGATCCTTTTCGACGAATGCACCGGCTGCGGACTCTGTCTCGTGCCCTGCCCGGTCGATTGCATCGCACTCGTGGCGCCGTAGGCGCTCGCCGCGCATGAACGTCGCCGGCCGCCCGGCCTTCTCCCCGGCAGCTCGAGCGACGCACGATTCCGCCGACCGCAGTTCCAGTGAAAGACGCCACGAACGCCGACTGACGCTTCAGTGGTCCTCTGCCTCCATCGTTGTCCACCAGCACGCCAGTAGCGACATTCCGGCAATCACCGACATGAGGATGACGGCGGACGCCGACAGCTCGCCGCTGATCCAGTTCTGCCAACCGGCCTGCAGCAGCGGCGTCGACACGAGGCTCAGCCAGCAGGCAGCCATTCCGGCCACGATGCCGCCCGCCAGTGGCCACGCCGCACGACGGCGGCGTGGCGGCAACTGCTGCATCACGCGATCGGAAAATCCGTCGTCGGGTACCGCGCCGTCGAACTGCGCGCGCAGCAGGGTCTCGATTTCAGTGTCGTCCGAGTGATTCATGATGTTTGCTCCGCATCAATCCGATGCCACGCCGCCAGCCAGGTCTTCAGTTTTGCCTTGCCGCGAGTCGCGTGGGTTTTCACGGTGCCCAGTGGCATCGTCAGCACATACGCCGCTTCTTCGTGGCTGAGGCCCAGTTGTACACAATGCAGCAATACCGTCCGCTCCGCGCCGGACAGGCGTCGCATGGCGCGTTCCAGATCCAGCTGCAGATCGATCGCGCGCGCCGGCACCGGCAGTGCTTCGAGCTCTCCGTCGCCGCCCTCATCGGCCGGCCATGACTTTTTCCGGTGCGTCTGCAGGAAACACGTATAGGCGACGCGGTAAAGCCAGGTGGAGAAACGTGCGTCGCCGCGAAACTGATCGAACTTCTGCCAAGCCAGCAGAAAGACCTCCTGCGCGAGATCGTCGGCCGCCGCATGATCACCCTGCAGCAAACGCCTCAGTTGCGCACGCACCAGGCCTTGATGGCGACGCACCAGTTGTTCGAACGCGCGCGGGTCATTGCCCAGCCGCACGCGCGCCACCAGCGCCTGATCGATGCGCGCCTCGGCGGCGCTGTCAGCCATGCGCGTTCTCGCGTCGATTCAACCACCAGCTGGCGAGGTAACCCAGACCGATCATCAGCGGCAACAGTCCGATCCCCCACAGGCTGCGCAGGCTGACGCCGTTGTCGAGCGGGCCTGGAAGCGTGAGGAACATGACCATCAGCCCGAGGCCGCCGCCGATCAACACCAGCGCCCGGCGACGTTCGGAGTAGACGAGGTTCGGCTCGACCAGCAACTGGGGCGGCAACTCGACGCCCTTGTCGGCCAGTTGCAGCAGCGTCTGATAGCGCGCCTGCGTTTGCCGATAGCGGTAACGCAGCAGGATCAGGACGATCAGCACGGGAGCCATCATCACGATGAGGGGAATCAGGAAATGGATGGGTTGCATCGAAACGCTCCGGAATTGAATGGCTCGGGTGGAAGACGCCTGAAGCGACGTCTTTCCGGGACTCAGGGTTTTGTGGCTTCGGCGGCGAGCAGATCGGCGATACGCTCGGCCAGCATCCATGCCTGGCTTTGTCCTTCATTGCTGGTCAGCGCGACGGCGCTGCCGGTTTCCCAGATCATCGCCAGATTCGTCGTGACACCTTCGATGCCGCCCTGGTGTCCGCGAATATGGCGCCCGTGCGAGAGCCGCTCGTCGAAACCGGCGCCAATGCTCCCGGGGCCCATGGGTATCGGATCCTTGAACATGCTTGTCAGCGTGTCCGGTTTGAGCAGCTTGCCGCCGCGCAACGCCGCGGCAAAGCGCAGGAGGTCGGCGTTGTTCGAATAGCTGTCGCCTGCCGGGCTTCCCTTGTAAGGAATTTTCATCCAGTTCGCCTTCCAATCCGTTGAAAACGGACTCGCCTGAAAATAACCGACTGCCAATTTTGGCGTCGTCTCGTCCAAGGTGTTGAATCCGCTGGAGCGCATGCCGGCGGGCGCGAAGACATGGCGCTGGACGTAGCCGAAATAATCCTCGTGGGAGACGTTCTCGACGATGCGACCGAGCAGGACGTAGCCGGCGTTGCTGTAACTCACCTGCTTGCCAGGCTCGCTGACCCGAGGCTGGCGAGCAATGAGGTCGAGATAGTCGGCGGGATTGACGTATTTCTCACGGTGCTGGAAGAACGCCGGGACGAAGAAATCACCGAGGCCCGATGTGTGATGCAGCAACTGCCACACGGTGATTTTTTTCGCCGCGTCGTGGTCGGGATATTCGGGCACCAGCTGATCGAGCGTCGAATCCCACGACAGCTTGCCGGCTTCGACGAGTTGGCCAATGGCCACGGCGGTGAACATCTTGCCTACCGAAGCCACGCGAAATTTTGTCTCGCGATCGACCGGGACACCGAAGCTGCGCTCGGCCAGGCCACGGCATTCATCGAACACGGTCTTGCCGCCGTGGGCGACCGTCACGCATCCGGAGAAGTCGTTGGCTTGTACGAGCCGGTCGAGCGCGGTGTGGATCAGGCTGTTCAACCGCTCCGGCGAGACCGCCGTATCCGGCCAGTCGGCGTACAGCGCCGGATCATCCATCGGCATCAGATCCGCGCGTCCCAGCTTGCCGGGCTGCGCCGGATCGGCCGCCAGAATGAACATGACCCATTGACCAGTGCGACGCGCCTTCACGGTCAGCACCAGAAAGCCTTGCTGGATGTGTGCGTTGGTCAGCGTCAAACCGCCGCTTTCGCGCACCGCCGAGACCAGACCGTCGACGAAGGCAGCCGCGTCTTCCTTGCCGAAGGCAGATGACAGAACCGTCGGTGCCCACGCCCGCATCTGCTCGGGCGTATCGCTGTTCACATGACGCAGGAGTTCACTGCCTACCTTGCCGAGCGGTGTGTCGGGCACCGTCGTCGACGGCGCAGCAACGACGGCGCCGGACGCGCACAGGAAGGCGGCAAGTGCGAATGCCGATAGCGAAAAACCTCGGCGCAGCCCACGTGCTGCCATCGGGAAAAAATTGTTCATCAGTCGTATGCCTCGACGTGCGCGCGCCACCGGCATGCAGATCGGTGGCGCAAGAATGGGAAGGTTCGCGCAACTGCGCAGTGGCAGCTGTCATCCGGTTGGATGCGTCGATGCGGCAATCTGGATTCATCGCCCGAACTTCCGACATCGGACCGGAGCACCGCCCCCCGCCTCGCCACCGTTGTGCCCCCTCCGAACCCGGAGTTACAGTGCGCCAACCCATCGACCGTATGAACCTGACCCTTGGTTGCGGAGGCGTCATGACGAACGTTCCGATGTATCACGACGGCATGCGGCAACTGCAGGACATCCGCGAAACCCGCCCGCTCGCTGATCGCCTCGAACAAGTCATCAAGCGCACCGCGCTCACCGACGAAGACCGCGCCTTCATCGCACGCTGCGCGATGTTCTTCATCGCGACCGCCGACGCGGACGGGCATCCGGACTGTTCCTACAAAGGCGGCCTGCCGGGATTCGTGCAAGTCCTCGACGACGGCACGCTGGCCATCCCGGACTACGACGGCAACGGCATGTACCGCACCTGGGGCAACGTGCTCGTCAATCCGCACATCGGACTGCTGTTCATCGATTTCGAGAATCCGAAACGGCTGCGCATCAATGGCACGGCGAGCGTTGCCGAGGACGACCCGCTGCGCGAAGCGTTTCCCGGATCGGTCTTCATCGTGCGCGTCACGCCGACGCTGATCTTTCCGAACTGCCCGCGCTATATCCACACGATGCAGATCGTCGAGACGTCCGTGCATTCGCCACGTTGCGACTACACGCCACCAGTGCCGGCGTGGAAGACGTTCGAGGTGTTTCGCGATGCGTTGCCGGCCAGGGATCGTTCCGGCGAGTGAAGCCTCAGCCGGACAGCAACCGAATCGCCAGCCACCCCGGAAGACCGATATAGAAGGCCACGCGACTTAGCACTGTCAGCGTACGGCGCGCCGCGTCGGCACGTGCCGGCCATTGCAGCATCGCCACGTGCATGGACTCGACCACGATGCGCAGCACCGCGGCGAACAGCATCAGGCCGATGGACCAGGCGGCCCACCAGACCAGCAGTCCAGTGAACCACGCCACGAATCCATACGTATACAACTCACCGAACGTCCCACCGAAGGCGATGTACTGGTGCAACCGGAACGCCGGCAGCGCCGGAAGCAACGGAAACAGCACGAACTTGACCAGTGGATGATCGAGCCGCGGCCAAGTCGCTCGCGCGCGCGCCGTGGCGTAGTCGGCCATGCGTGTCGAGATCGCGTCGGCGACCTTCACGGTCGATCCGGCATCGGTCAGCGCGCGCAGCAGCGCGTGGATGTCGGCGACCGCTATGCCGTGCGTGAAACGCGCCCCGGAAGCGAGCCCCAGGTCCACGCCCGTGCCGGGCAACGGAATACGCCACGCCCGAGCCGCGACGATGCGATCGAGCGGAATTTCGATGCGCCGGTGGCGTTGCTGCAACACCAGCGTTCCCGCAGCGACGTGCGCGCGCGCAGCGAACACGCGCTGGATCGCCCACGCGGCAAGCGCCGGCGTTACGGTCGCAAAAATAAATATCTGCAGTTGTACGATCGAGTTCACTTGCAGCCCGTCGCGCAACAGCATGCGCAAGGCCAACCACAGCAGGCCGGCACCGGCGCATACGCGCAGCAGCGCGGTCGCGGCACGCCAGCCCGGCGTGAGCAGCACGACATCGACACCGGCAGGAACCGTCGGACTCGCAGCGCCGATGCTCGCGCGCAACTCGGATTTCGCGCGGCGTTCGCGCCACACGTGCACGACCGATGCAATCGCCAGCAACAGCAGCAACGCCATCCCTGCCCCGCCGACCCAATCGCCCCAGCGCACCATCAGCGTCAGCGGCGGATCGCGCAACGGCACCTCGCCCGCGAGCACCGCGCGATCGCCCATCGCCGTGCGTGCGAGCACCTCCCCCGTGGGATCGACGAACGCGCTGAGGCCGTTCGTCGTGACGCGCAATTGCGGCAGTCGCGTCTCGATGCTGCGGAACGAAGCCACTGCAAGATGCAGGCGCGCACCGATCGGATAGTTCGTGAACCACGAATCGTTGGAGAGACCGACGATTGCCTGCGCACCAAGCCGCACGCCGTCGATCGCGAGGCCCGGCCGCACGTCGTCGAGACAGATCAGCGGCACCACATTGAGCTCGCGCCCGTCGGCGGCACGCAGCGGCATGACGCGCGCGCCCGAACCCGGCTGCCAGCTGCCGGCCCACGGCAGCCAGCGCCGCAGCAGCGGACCATCGAGCCGTGCGGGCACATGTTCGGTAAATGGAAACGGATACGTTTTTCGGTAAGTGCCGATCAGGCCGGCACCGGGTGCGAGGAAAGCCGCCGCGTTGTACTCGCCCGCGGCATCGCGATCGTAGGTGCCGAACACCAGCGATACGTTCGCGGCAGCGGCGAATTCCAGGATCTCGCGATCCAGCGCCGCGCCGTCTTCGCTGCGCGGATGTCCGAACGTGGTCGGATACACCGTCTCCGACCACAGCAACGCGTCGGCATGGTGGTGTTCGATGGCCGCGCGCGAGAGCGCGAAATGCGTGTCCAGTACCTCTCGCACCACGGCATAGGTGCCCCGCTCGCGCCGCCGCCGTTCGTAGTCGACGAGGTTCGCCTGCACCATCGCGACGCGCATCGCCGCGGCTGGCGCGCTCAGTGCCGATTCGATCGCGGACAGGCGCAGCACGCCGTAACCGGCCATGACCGCCGGCAGCGCGATCGCGAACGCGAGCGGCCGCAGCACGCGGCGTATGCCGTCGCGTCGTTGCGCAACAGCCTGCGTCAGCGCTTCATTGACGAGGATCAGCAGGAATGTGATTCCGGCAGCGCCGCCGAGGTCGGCGACCTGCCGCAACCACAACGAAGGCGCCAGGCCGTGTCCCAGCGTGTCGCCGAGCAGCTTCGGCCACAGCCACTCGCAGGCGATCCAGGCCGACGCACCGGCGAGCGCGCGCAATGCAACACCATGGTGCCGCCCGGCGACATGACGCACGACAGCAAATACGATCACCTGCGGCTGCAGCAAAGGTGCACAAATGCACAACACCAGCAGGGCCGGAACTGTCCCGACGCCGGTATAGCTGTCCAGCGCCGCACCGAACCACAGGAACACCGCCGCGACGAACGCGATGCTCATCGCCCAGCCGCTCAGCAGCGCGCCGGTGACGGTACTCACCGCGTTCGAGGCGAGCAGCCACGGCACCAGCACGGCGAAGCCCAGCACCCACGCGTAGCCGCCACGCGCGTAGAGACCGAGCAACAGCGCGCTCGCGCCGACGCCGGCGAGCACGCGCCCGGTTGCGCGCGGCGGCGCAAGGAATGCCCGCATCACGGCCCGCCGGTCACGGCGAACGCATCAGGCTCGCCCATCGGCGCCGGCGCATCACGGCGTCGGAGGAATCGTGATTTCGCGGATCGGCAGCCCGGGCGGCGCCATCTCGGGCGGCACGACGCGATTTTCCGGAATCGCGACCGCGCGGCCGGACGCATCCACGAAGGTGCCGTCGGGCGAGAACATCAGGATCGGTTCCAGCGGCTCGCCGTCGTCGGTCACTTGATGATGGCGCACGTAGCCTTGCGGCAACTCGAAATCGTCCGGCACCGCGAGGCCCCGCAGCGGCGGACTCGTGCCGGGCGGATTGAACGCGCCGATGCCGGTGTGATCGCCCATGTCGTGCATCGCCTGGATCACCTCGGTCATCGACGGCACGGGATCGGTCGGCGACAGGCGCGACGACACGTAGGTCGCGATGTCGTCGGGATCGCCGCTCGGCGGGTCGTCGGGACTGCGCGCGCTGGACATGGCTGGCACCGCTGCGTTGCGTTGTGGCGTGCGAGCGGCCGCCGCTGCGACGCGCACCGGCGCTGCAGCGGTCGACTCCGTGGCCGCGACGGCGACGGATGCCGATTCTGCGGTGCCGCCCTGCCCGCTCACGCTGCGCGTAGGCCGCGGCGAAAGCAGCAGCGACGCGATGCCCGCCACGACGACCGTCGCGGCGAGCACCTTCATTGCCAACGCCGCAGAAATCACCGAGCGACGTTCGCGGATCACGCGCACACCATCGCCGTCCTCGACGGACGGCGGGGTGCGATCATGACCGGAACCGTTCACCGGTGTCGTTCTCCGGGCAATCAGGGCGTCGGCGGGTTATAGGTCGACAGCGACCAGCCCATGCGCTCGTGCCCGAAATTGTTCCAGATCGGACTCTTTCCGCTCGTGAAACTCGTATACCGCGGCGCGCCGGAGCCGGTCGATCCGCCCCAGAGACCCGCGCTCACCGTGCCGCCCGTGTAGGTCGGATGCACGTCGTCGGACTGGATGTAGTCGAAGCTGCTCGACGAACTCACGAAATGCGTGTTCGCATCGCGCAGCGTGGCGCGCAACGTCGTCGCGATACGCGTCACGTAGGCTGCCTCGGTATCACCGGCCACGTAGCGCAGCGCGGCCGAATCAATCTGGCCGTCACCGTTGCTGTCGTAGTCCGCGCCCATGTACTCCGCGAAACTGTCGGCACACTTGAATCCCTTCTGGCGCGCGTACTCGCACATCCAGTAGTTCATCGTCGCGATCGCCGGCAGGAAACGATCACGCAGATTCACCGTCGCACCCGTTGCTGCATCGCGACACGTACTCTGCACGTTGTCCGCGTTGTAGCCCGGGTAATAGAGGTTCGCGATGAGCTTCAACTTCACGTTGGTGTGCGCGTTCGCGTTGATGTAATCCATCGCCTGCGCGACATAGGTCTTGCAGGAAGCCACGGCGTTGTTGAGCACGCTGTAGTCGCAGGTGCCCGTCTGCGACTTGAAGCTCGACCGCGCCTGCAGGCCGTCATTGCCGCACATCTCGAAGGTCACGACACGCGTGGAACTGGCCTGCATGTACGAACGCTCGGCCACGATCTTGTTGTTATAGACATCCGACGCCACCGCGCCCGACTTCGCGCGGCGGATGTTCTCGATGTCCGCGTTCCACAGCGCCGAGAGGTACTCCGAATCGACGGTAGGCGCGGAGTACTTGGCCGCATTGCTGATGGAGCCGTTGTAACCCGCGTAGATCGAATCGCCGTAGGCCACGACGCGATACTTCGCGGTCGTTCCTGCGCGATCGACAGTCCACGAGACGTTCTGATTGAGCGTGTTGCCCATGGCCTGGGCGCTGAGTGCGAGCAAGGCGACAGCCGGCAGCCACCGACAGGCAGTGCCGCGGAATCGGTTGTACATGGTTTTCCCCACGAGGTCAGTGTGCAGTGCAGACGCGGAAACCGGACGGCTTCCGTCCTCCCAACGAAACGCAACACTTGGCTCGCACCCTGACGGGCGCCCCTGGGCCGTGGCGAAGACTAAATGTGGGCGTTGTGGAGGTCAATACGAACGTTTGAAATGATTATGGTGCGGCGCGTCATGATTGAAATGCGATCGCTCACCCCTTGGGACAGATTAGGCACGTACGTCACATCTCGTGTTACGGTTAACGCGCTTACACAGGGGGCTGGCGTGAGCGTCCACGAATTTCAGATCACACTTCAGCATGGTAGAGCTGCGCGTTTTTTCGTGCGCAGCGGCTGGCGTCGTTCGATAACGCGCAGAGTGCTGGGAACGGCACTCCCAGGCAGGCTACGACCATGAAGATTTCGCACACCCAATTTTCATGACTTGAGCCGTTCGGCTATTGGAAATGCAGGCAGAACTGAACGTTTCCGCGGCAATACAATCTAGGATGCAATCATGCTCGATGAGATACTTGTAGACGAATTCATCACAACAAAGGCAGAAAATCACCCACCTTTTGCAACGACGATTGACTACGAAGCCGAAAGCAGAAAACGCGATGAAGCCACAAAAAGGTGGGCTGAACTCACTGCGGCAGATCGAGGAAAATTCAACAATAGACTGGAAAAATATCATAGCGACGAAGGTGTTATCGACCTAAAGGCCCCGTCAGTTTCATCGTCGAAAAACTACTATCTACTTCAGCGCGAGATTGCCGCCAGAATTTCCGCCGAAAGCTTGTTTGAACCGCTTCCTATTGACGAGCTTCACTTTGAAAGCGCCCTAATGGAGCTGATCGAAAACATCGAGAACGTAGCCCACATCAAGGAGCTGTACAAACTGCGTAAGCGCACGGTAGGAAACTCTAAGAACGCTGGCATCAGCTCAGAGGATGCAGGCCGGCTAAAAAACTGCATGCGGCAGGGTCGTGAACTCTATTTGTCGGGGAAGCTCGGCTCGTTGATGGTCAAGCCACTAAATTTCTTCTACTCCCTTACTGCATACGCCTATGCCATCGTAATTCTCAACAACCCGATCCGCTATTCACTCGACGGCCTACCTGGCTCGCATGGAATCAACTATCTGCCGGACGGAGCAAAGACCCAGTTCGGAGGCGACATGCCCCACGGGACCTTCAGCGACCTCTTCGCCGCCTTTCCAACGGTTCTACTGCGCAATCATCAGTTTGAAATTACGCAGGACTGCAAAGAATCACTCATTGAGTTCTACAGAACGAGAACGACCGTAAGCCCCGGAACTCTGCTCAGTATGATTCCTGAGCTGCGTGAGTACTACAAACTAATTACTGGTCGAAATAGCCGAGCCCATCCGCTTGAGCTATCTATCACCAACGATACTCGAACTGTTAAGTGGGAGTTTCAAATAGGTGACGGTGAACTTCGTCCGCCAGTTGATGGAGTTGAAAAGGAATTTGAAGGCTTTAACGTTTATGAGAGGCACGGGAAAATTATCGTAGCAGTCCCTGGATCAGACGCACATCGAATTAGAGCATGCATCTACTCGGATGCGCGCGGAAGGTTTTGGTATATCGAAAACCCATTTTTTCCAATCGTACTTCCTGAAGTGTGCGTCCACTTTCTGCTTAGCAATTCCTTCAGCAACATCATGCGTTATTCCCCGGACAGATGGGGAAATATCCTTCTCAATGAGGCTGATTCAAATGTCTCATTGATCGCACGAAAATACTTATCGGCGTTCGAAAACAAGTTTCCTTTCCTCGTGCTTCGGTCAATATCACGATTCCAGCCGTATGTTGCGACCTGAGAAGCCCTCAACGGAACCTGCCGCATCGAAATACTCGACGCGAACTGCTTTCTGACGTTGGGTCCATCCCCCTTAAAGTGAGCCCAGGGATTAGTAGAGACTCTCAGCAAAGGAGAGTCCCATGCGGAAGTCGAAGTTCAGCGAAGTACAGATTGCGGCGATCCTGAAGGAGGCCGAGGCGGGAATGGCGGTGGCGGAGGTCGCGCGCAAGCATGGCATCAGTGCGGCGACGTTCTACCAGTGGCGGTCGAAGTACGGCGGGATGGAGGTATCGGATCTGCAG
>NZ_DATIGT010000114.1:0-10738 GCF_035481375.1 Tahibacter sp. | reverse complement strand
GGCGTCCCTGCCCCGGCTTGCGCGGCGAGCCGAGGAAATAGATCGCGGCGAGCACGATCGCGCCGACGACGATCAGGATCAACCGCAGTTCGTTGGCGCTCAGTCCTTGCTGTTCCATGCATTGACTCCCGGTTTCAGGCCGCGCCGACGAGCTTGGACGCCTCGGCAAGATCGACCTGCACGAGGCGCGAGACGCCGGGCTCGCGCATGGTCACGCCGCAGAGCTGGTGCGCCGCTTCCATCGTCGTCTTGTTGTGCGACACGAACAGGAACTGCACGTGCTCGGACATTTCGTTGACCATGCTCGAGAAGCGGCCGACGTTCGCCTCGTCGAGCGGCGCGTCGACTTCGTCGAGCAGGCAGAACGGCGCCGGGTTCAGACGGAAGATCGAGAACACGAGCGCGACCGCGGTCAGCGCCTTCTCGCCGCCCGACAGCAGCGAGATCGACGTGACGCGCTTGCCGGGCGGCCGCGCCATGATCGACACGCCGGTGTCGAGCAGATCGTCGCCGGTCAGTTCGAGATACGCGTGACCGCCGCCGAACAGGCGCGGGAACAGTTCCTGTAGTCCCGAATTGACCTTGTCGAAGGTTTCCTTGAAGCGCTGGCGCGTCTCGCGGTCGATCTTCTTGATCGCGCCCTCGAGCGTTTCCATGGCCGTCGTGAGGTCGGTCAGCTGCGCATCGAGATAGGTCTTGCGCTGCGACTGTTCCTCGTATTCCTGGATCGCGGCGAGGTTGACCGGTTCGAGGCGGCGGATCTTGCCTTCGAGTTCGCTGAGGCTCTGCGCCCAGTCGCCGATGTCGGCATGCGCCGGCAGGCTTTCGAGCACGGCGTCGAGTTCGAGCCCCGCCTCGTTGATCGCCTGCGCGAGATTGTCCGCGCGCATCTTGAGGCTGTGCTCCGACAGGCGCTTCTCCGACAGCGCTTCGCGCCGCTGGGTCAGCACGTGCTCGACGCGCTGGCGCTCCTGGTCGAGGCGGCGGAACTCGGCGTCGCAGTCCTCGAGCGCGCGGCGCGCATCGACGAGCTGGCGGTCCACGAGCAGCCGCTGGTTCAGATAAGCCTGGCGTTCGCCGTCGAGTTCGGTCTGCGGATCTTCGTCGGCGGCGAGCTGCTGCGCGATCTCCTGGCGCCGCGAATCGAGCTGCGCGATCTGCGCCTGCATGCGGCCGAGCGCCTGTTCCAGCGACTGGATCGCGCTGCGCTTGGATTCGATCGACAACGCGAGCTGATGCGCCTGGTCGCGCGCCTCGCGCGCGTTCATGCGCGCTTCCTCGCGCTGCTCCAGCGTGCGGCGGCGCTGGCCGTCGAGTTCCTGGCGGCGCTGTTCGAGGTCGCCCATGCGGATCACCGCGGCGTCGAGGCGTCCGCGCGCTTCCTTGACCTGGGCCTGGTCCTCGTCGAGCTTCGCGGTCAGCTGCTGCAGTTCCGCGTCGACCTTGTCCAGGCGCGCCTGCGCGGTCTCGACCTTGCCGCGGTGGCTCTGCAGCTGTCCGCCGATTTCGGCGAGCCGGCGGTGCGCCATGTAGAGCTCGCGCTGCGCGTCGTCGCGCAGGCGCTCGCTTTCCACTTTGCCCGATTTCAATTCGTCCAGTTGTTCGGCGAGTTCCTGGGCGCGCTCGTCGAGCGCCTCGACCTGGCCCTGCAGCGCATGGATCTCGCGTTCGCGTGCGAGCACGCCGGCCTGGGCGCCGCCGCGGCGCAGCACGCGCAGGTAGCCCGCGCCGAACCACTCGCCGCCCGGCGTGATCACCGATTCGCCGGCCGCAAGCGTGCCGGCGATGCGGCGAGCCTCGTCGGTCGATGCAGCGGTGCGCACCTGCGCGAGCAGCGCGATGACCGCCGCCGGTCCGCGCACGTGCGCCGACAGCGTGCCGTCGACCGCGTCGCCGCCGTGGGCCGAGGCGATCAGCGCCATGTCGGCCTCGCGCAGATGCGCGATTTCGTCAATGTATGCGCCCGGCGCATCGACGAGGACGCCTTCGAGCAGTCCCGACAGCACGCTTTCGACCGCGGTTTCCCAGCCGGCATCGACGTCGAGCGATTCGCCGAGGCGCTTCGCATCGGCGAGACCGGCCTGCTGCAGCCACTGGCTCGCAGCGCCCTTTTCCTGACCCAGCGCCGCATGCTGCAGCGCTTCGAGCGACGCGAGCCGGCCGCGCAGCGTCTGCAGCTGCTGGCGCGTGTCGCTGAGCCCGGACTGCGTGCCGCGTTCGGTTTCGAGCAGCCGCTCGTAGGCGGTCTTGCGCTCGTCGAGGAGGCTCGTCAGCGTTTCGACTTTCTCGCGCTGGGTTTCCTGTTCGTCGCCGAGCGACTCGGCCGCGGCGCTCAGCGCGCCGAGATCCGCCGCGCGTTTTTCGGCCTCGAGCGCTTCGAGGCGGCGCGCGGTGTCGAGGCACTGGCGGTCGAGATAGTCCAGGCGCGTGCGTTCGACCTCGGCTGCGCGCGCGGCTTCGGAACTCGACCCGGAATAGTCGTCCCAGGCGCCCTGCCATTCCGACAGCTTGGCCTCGGCCTCCCGCAGCACCTCGCCGGTCTGTTCGTCGACCTCGCGCAGCGCTTCGAGCCGCGGCTCGCCGTCGGCCAGTGCGGCACGCAGCGTTTCGATCTGCGCGCGGTCGCCGTCGATGTGCTCGGCGAGTTCGCGGTGCGCGCGCTCGGTTTCCTCGCGGCTCTTGTCGAGACGTTCGCGCAGTTCGCGATTGTGCGCGATCTGCTGCTCGACCCGCGCGATGTCGGCGCCGACCTTGTACACCTCGCCCTGCACGAGTCCCAGGTGTTCGCTCGCGACCTGGTGCCGCTCGCGGCTCGCTTCGAGCTGCGCCTCGATCTGGCGCTGGTCGGCGACGAACTTTTCGATCTCGATCTCGGCCTGGCGCAGCGCGCTGCCCTGCCCTTCGACCTCGTCGCGGATCGCGCGGTAGTTCAGCGCGCGCAGCTCGGCTTCTTTCTGCTTCTGCTCGGCTTTCAGCTCCTGCCAACGCGCGGCCGCCTTGGCCTGACGGTTCAGGTGCTCGAGCTGCTTGTCGACTTCGTCGCGCACGTCGCGCACGCGATCGAGATTCTCGCGCGTGGACTTGATGCGGCTTTCGGTTTCCTTGCGCCGCTCCTTGTACTTGGAGATGCCGGCGGCTTCCTCGAGATGGTGGCGCAGCGCTTCCGGGTCGGATTCGACGACCTGCGAAATCATGCCCTGCTCGATGATGGAATAGCTGCGCGCGCCGAGGCCGGTGCCGAGGAACAGGTCGGTGATGTCGCGGCGGCGGCAGCGGGTGCCGTTGAGCAGGTACTGCGACTGGCCGTCGCGGCTGACCACGCGCTTGACCGAGATTTCGTTGAACTGCGCGTATTCGCCGACGATGGTGCCGTCGGAATTGTCGAACACGAGTTCGACCGAGGCCTGCCCGACCGGCTTGCGCGCGCTCGAACCGGAAAAGATGACGTCGGTCAGCGAGTCGCCGCGCAGGCGGCTCGCGGCGCTTTCGCCCATGACCCAGCGGATCGCATCGATGATGTTGGACTTGCCGCACCCGTTCGGACCGACGATGCCGGTCATGTTGGTGGGCAGGTGCAACGTGGTCGGATCGACGAACGACTTGAATCCGGCCAGTTTTATCGTGGTCAGGCGCATGGAAGTACCGCTACGACGGGCGCGCAGTATAGCCGCCCGACTCCCGGGCGCGACTTCCGACGCTGAACGGTGCGGCCCGGTGGCGGGCCGCCTCGGACGCCCGGCGTTTGAAGCCCGGGCTTCAAACGAACGTTTGACACTGTTGTGCGGACATTGCTACTTTGCCGCGCCGCCGGACCGCTGCGGGGAGGCAGCGGACGGCGGAAAGACCCCTGTAATGAAGCGTGCTCCGGCTGTGCCCGGCAGCAGCACGGATGCTCGCCCCGACCAGGCAGGCCGCAGCCTCACCGCGGCTCGGAAACCCTGACCCGAGCCGCATCGGGAGGGAAAATGGTTCGTCTTGCTTTGGCGCTCTCGCTCACACTGGGAGCGGCTTCCGCGGCATCGGCCGCGGCCACCGGCGTGGCTTTCGTTCACGGCACCGGCGCCCAGACCAATGCGCTGGCCGACTACTGGACGCCGGAATTCGTCAACTCGGTCCGGCAAGGTCTGCCCGATCAGTCCAAATACGTCGTGATCAACTGCGACCTCGGCCAGTACATGTGGGACAGCCGCGCCGCAGGCTGCGTCGCCGGCCAGCTGACCACGTTCATCAACAACGCCGGCATCACCGACCTCGTCGTCATCACGCATTCCAACGGCGGCAACGTCGTGCGCTGGATCCTGTCGAACCCGACCTACGACAGCCGCTATCCGAACATCATCGGCAAGATCCGCTGGGTCAACGCGCTGGCGCCGTCGAGCGCCGGCACGCCGCTGGCCGACGCGGTCATGGCCGGCAACGTGTTCGAGCAGGCACTGGGCTGGCTGCTCGGCTACAAGAACGATGCCGTACGCATGCAGCAGGTCAGCTGGATGGCGCAGTACAACCAGAACAACCTGCTCGGCACGGCCGGACGTCCGGCACTGCCGAAGGGTTTCTGGAACGTCGTCGGCACCGATGTGGACTCCTCGCCGTTCGACGGCGACAGCTGGTGCGGCGGCTACCAGTACAACCTTGGCCTCGAAACCACGCAGAACTGGCTCGCGAGCTGCTCCGACGGCTTCCTGAACTGCACGAGCCAGCAGGCCGCCGGCCGCACCTGGTTCCGCGACATCGATCGCGTGGCGGGTTCCGAACCGCTGTCCCACAACCAGAGCCGGCGCGCCTGCTTCGGCCTGGATCGCATCCTGCGCGACGACATCTGAGGACGACCACATGGCGATTCTGAAATCCGCGGCGCCGGCCGCAAGCATTGCCCTGGGTGTCGCGTCGCTCGCCCAGGCCGCCGACCTGCGCCTGAGTTCGCCGTCCGCCGGCGACCAGGTTCCCGCCGCGCTCGTCGCGAGCAGGGACGCCGCCGCGACGCGCACGCTCGATCGCATGCCGACACGCATTTCCTGGGCCCTCGACGCGGCCGACGCGCTGAACGACAGGCCCGTTCCGTTCGTCCGCGAGAGCCGCGAATACTGGCTCGACGCGAGCGAAGCGCAACTGCAGCGCGGCGTCGCGCTGCCGACCACGGCCGATGCCGCGCTGATCCGCATCAGCCCGCACGGCAACAACCCGAGCCGGCTGACCGTCGACGATCTGGTCATCCGCAACGGCGCCCGCGAACTCGCCGGCCGCGCGGCGACGCAGAACGTCGCCGACGAAACCTCGCTGCGCGCCGCCGGCATGGACGTGCCCGACGGCACGGTCATCGCGAAGCTCGCGACGGCCGTCGGCAAGGGCGACCTGCGCCTCGTCGCGCCGACCGCGCGCGGCAGCTATCTGATCCACGTGTTCGAACCGGCCAGCAGCACCGTGCTCACGCTCGGCACGACGCGCGACACGATCCTCGCGGGCCAGAGCCTGCGCATCAGCGCGCGGCTGGACGGGGCCAGGGCCACTTCGGCCAAAGGCGTGCTGACCGCGCCCGACGGCCACAGCCAGCCCTTCGATCTGCGGCCGCAGGCCGACGGCAGCTGGCAGGCCGACGTCGTGCCCGATGCCGCGCATGCGAGCGGCCTCGAACTGTGGGAGGTGCATACCTTCGCGAGCGGCGGCGACCGCAGCACCCCCGTGCTGCGCGACGCCAAGACCGCGTTCGCCCTGAGCCGTCCGACCGCGCGCCTGACCGGCGACGTGCGCACCGTCGCCGATCCGGCGCGCGGCGGCGGACTCAGTCTCGACATCGGCGTGCAGGCCGCGAACGGCAGCCGCTACCAGCTCGCGGGCGTGCTCTACGGCACGGCGTCCGACGGCACGCGGCGACCGCTCGCCTACGCCCAGTCGGCCGCGTGGCTCGACGCGGGCAGCGGCAGGCTCGCGCTGACGTTCGACGCGGCGTCGATGGCGGCGGGCAAGCTTGCGGCGCCGTATGAACTGCGCGATCTGCGGCTGACGAACCAGGCCGACATGAGTCTCGTGGAGCGGCGCGAGCGGGCGGTCGAGATTCGCTGAAAGGCCGGGAATCGGGAGCGCGGAATCGGGAATCGCAGGCACTGAGCGACGGAATCCTCTCGCCGGAAGCAATCGGCAGAGGGTTTCGCGCGTTCCCGATTCCCGCTTATGGCACGCTACCGCGCATGACCCATGCCGTGCCCGCGCTGCGCCTGTCCAGTTTCTACTTCGCCTACTACGCCGTGCTCGGCGGCTTCACGCCCTACTGGAGCCTGTTCCTCAAGGACCGCGGCCAGAGCGAGGCCGCGATCGGCGTGCTGATGAGCCTCTGGTACGCGACGCGCATCGTGTCGCCGAGCAGCTGGAACTGGCTCGCCGGACGCTCGTCGCGGCCGATACGCTGGCTGTACATCGGCTGCACCGCGAGTCTGCTGAGTTTCTGCGCGTTCCTGCTGCCGCTCGGCTTCGCCGGCCTGTTTGCGGCGATGTGCGTTTTCTGCTTTTTCCACAACGCAACAATGCCGCAGTTCGAGGCGATCACGCTGTCGCATCTGCACGGCGTCAGCGAACGCTACGGCGCGATCCGGCTCTGGGGCTCGGTCGGCTTCATCGCGGTCGTCGGCCTGTTCGGTTTCCTGCTCGATCATCTGGCCGTGGCCTGGCTGCCGCTCCTGATGCTGCCGCTGCTCGCCGGCACGACGGCCTCGGCGTTCGCGAACGACTACGGCCCGGCCCAGCGCAATCCGCGTGCAGCGGCCGGCGCGGGTCTCTCCGAACGGCTGCGGCGTCCGGAAATCCTCGCGTTCTTCGTCGCCTGCCTGCTCGTGCAGATCTCGTTCGGCCCGCTGTACACGTTCTTCGCGCTGTATCTCGAACAGCACGGCTACAAGCCGTCGGTGCTCGGCCTGTTCTGGGTCATCGGCGTCGCGGTCGAGGTGCTCGTGTTCTACGTGTCGCCGAAGCTGTTCCTGCGCGTGCCGGCGCAGACCGTGCTGCTCGTCGCGATCGCGAGCGCCGCGCTGCGCTGGCTCGCGACAGCGCTGTTTCCGGAGTCGGCCTGGATCATGACGCTGGCGCAGCTTACGCATGCGATCAACTTCGCCGCATTCTTCGCCGCGGCAATGCAGCTGATGGCGCAGTACTTTCCAGGGCCGCTGGCCGGGCACGGCCAGGGCGTGTTCTACGGTTTTTCCTCGGGGATAGGCGGCGCGCTCGGTGCGCTGGTCGCGGGCCAGGCCTGGCGCTTCGGCGGCGGCAGGCTCGCGTTCGAACTTGCCGCCGGCTTCGCCGCGATCGCCGCACTGATCGCCTGGCGCTGGGTGCGTCCCGCACCGCCGCCGGATCAGGCCTCGGCGAACGCGTAGGCCAGAACCTCGCGGATGTCGTCGGTCGGCGCGAGGCACATCAACAGCCGCTCGATGCCGAGCGCGACACCGGCGCAGGCCGGCATCTCGCCGAGCACCGCGAGCAGATTCTCGTCGAGCGGCACCTCGCGCAGGCCGCGCTCGCGCCGGCGTGCGTTGTCGCGTTCGAAGCGGGCGCGCTGTTCGATCGGGTCGTTGAGTTCGTGATACCCGTTCGCGAGTTCGTAGGCGCCCAGATACAGCTCGAAGCGTTCCGCCACCGGATGCCCGCCGTCGTGGCGGATCCTCGCGAGCGCGCACTGGCTCGCCGGGTAGTCATGGATCAGCGTGATCGTGTCCGCACGGAACCGCGGCTGGATCCGGTGCGTGATCAGGAGATCGAGCCAGTCGTCGCGCACGAGGCCGGCCGGGTCGATGCCGAACTCGGCGAGCGGCGCGGCAAGTTCCGCTTCGCTCGCCGCGAACGGATCGAGGCCGAGTTCGTCGAAAAACAGGTCGCGGTAAGTGCTGCGCCGCACCTGCGCCCGCCGTCCGCGCAACGCGAGCGCCGCATCGACGAGGGCGCAGGTCTCGTCCATCAGCGCGCGATGATCCATGCCGACGCGATACCACTCGAGCATCGTGAATTCGGGATTGTGCCGCCGTCCCGCTTCGCCGTTGCGGAACACACGGCCGAGTTCGTAGCAGTCGCCGATGCCTGCAGCGAGCAGCCGCTTCAACGGAAACTCCGGCGATGTGCGCAGCCACCGCTCGCGCGGCCCGGCGTCGCGATGGCCGGTGAACGACGTCGTGAAGCTCTCGATGTTGGGATCGGTATTGCCGGCCCGCGACAGCAGCGGCGTTTCGACCTCGAGCACGTCGCGCGCGAAGAAGAAGTCGCGGATCAGGCGGTAGAGTGCGGCGCGGAGGCGCGAACCTCCGTGAGGTCCGCGAAACTCCACCGGCGCTGCACGCTGCGCGTTCTCCTCCTCTCCCCAACGCTCTTCCCCAAGCGCGGCTTGGCGGAGAGGGAGATGTTCGGCGCTCGCGCGCGACTCGACCGACGCGCTGCTCCCTCTCCCCCGGCGTTGTGGGGGGAGAGGGTTGGGGTGAGGGGGAGAAGGTTCGGCGAGCGCAGTGGCGACGGTGGCGATGACATCGTCCGTCCGAGCGAGAACGTCGTTGTTCCAGAACCTGAGCACGCGGAATCCGAGCGATTCGAGCAGCCGGCTGCGTTTCTCGTCATACGCCATATCGACGGCATGCCGACCACCGTCGACTTCGACGACCAGATGACGCTCGAGGCAAACGAAATCGACGAAGTCTCCGGCGATCTCATGCTGACGCCGGAACTTCACGCCGAGCTGCGCATGGCGCAGGCGACTCCAGATCCGCCGTTCGGCGTCGGTCGGGTTGCGCCGCATCGTTTGAGCGCGACCCACTACTGCTCCGCCAGAAACGCCAGCAGCCGCGCCTCGTCCCAGACCTCGATGCCGAGTTCCGCAGCTTTTTCCAGTTTCGAACCGGCACCCGGCCCGGCGACGACGAAGTCGGTCTTCTTCGAGACGCTGCCCGAGACCTTGGCGCCGAGCGCTTCGAGGCGATCCTTGGCGTCGTCGCGGCTCATGGCTTCGAGCGTACCGGTCAGGACGACGGTCTTGCCGGCGAGCACGCCGACGCTGGTGCGCTGCGGCGCGTGCTCCGGCCAGTGGACGCCGGCCGCGCGCAGCGCGGCGACGACGTCGCGGTTGTGCGCCTCGGCGAAGAACGCATGGATGTGACCGGCGACGACGGGGCCGACGTCGGGGATCGCGCGCAGTTCGTCGACTGACGCGGCCATGAGCGCGTCCAGTCCGCCGAACCAGCGCGCGAGCGCCTTGGCCGTCGACTCGCCGACGTCGCGGATGCCGAGCGCAAACAGGAAACGTTCGAGCGTCGTCGTGCGGCTCTTGTCGATTGCCTCCAGAAGATTCTCGGCCCAGCGCGTCGCGACTTTGCCCTTCTTGACCGTTTCGGGAATGCTGCCGCTTCGCTCCTGCGACAACCTGCGCAGTTCGGTCAGGTCGTCGCGTTCGAGCGCGTAGAGTTCGGCCGGACTGCGCAGACTCTGCGTCGCGTCCCCGCGGCGCAGGAACGGCAGCTCGACCATGTCGTCGATGATCTCGCCGCCGAGGCCTTCGATGTCCATCGCGCGGCGCGCCGCAAAGTGGAAAAGTGCCTCCTTGCGCTGGGCCGGACAGAACAGGCCGCCGCTGCAGACCCAGGCCACGCTGTCTTCGTAGACGGTCTCGGTCTTGGTCTGCTTCTTGAGCTTCTGTACGCGCTCGAGCGCCGAGCCGCAGACCGGGCACAACGTCGGAAACTGCCAGGGCGCCGCATCGGCCGGGCGGCGTTCGAGCACGACTTTCACGATCTCGGGAATCACGTCGCCGGCGCGGCGCACGATGACGCAATCGCCGATGCGCACGTCCAGGCGCGCGATCTGGTCGGCGTTGTGCAGGGTCACGTTGCTCACGGTGACACCGGCGACCTGCACGGGCTTGAGGCGTGCGACCGGCGTTGCCGCGCCGGTGCGGCCGATCTGGATGTCGATGCCGAGCAGTTCCGTCGACTGCTCCTGCGCCGGAAACTTGTGCGCGATGGCCCAGCGCGGCGCACGCGAGACGAAGCCCATCTGGCGCTGTCCGGCATAGTCGTCGAGCTTGTAGACCACGCCGTCGATGTCGTACGGCAGGCTGTCGCGTCGCTCGCCGATGCGGCGGTAGTAGGCGACGAGTCCGGCGAATCCGCGCGCCGTGTCGACCTCGGGCGAAACCGGAAAGCCCCACTCGCGCAGTTGTGCGAGCGCCGCGCTGTGGCGGTCGCCGAGGTTCTGCTCGGGCGTGGCCGGCAGATGCACGGCGTAGGCATAGAACGCGAGCGGCCGCTTCGCGGTTTCCTGCGGATCCTTCTGGCGCAGGCTGCCGGCAGCGCCGTTGCGCGGGTTCGCGAGCGTCTTCTCGCCGCTCTCGCGCGCCCGTGCGTTGTAGGCGTCGAACGCCGCGCGCGGCATGTAGACCTCGCCGCGCACGTCGAGCCGCCCGGGCCAGCCGCTGCCGCGCAGGCGCAGCGGAATCGTCTTGATCGTGCGCAGGTTCGCCGTGACGTCCTCGCCTTTCGTGCCGTCGCCGCGCGTCGCGCCGCGCACGAATATGCCGTTTTCGTAGACGAGACTGATCGCCAGACCGTCGAGCTTGGGTTCGACCGAGAACTCGGGCTCGGCAATGCCCAGCTTGGTCTCGATGCGGCGCTCGAAGTCGCCGATCGCGGCGAAGCGGCCGGCATCGTCGTCGGCCGTCACATCGTCGAACGCATTGTCGAGCGACAGCATCGGAATCTCGTGCACGACCTCGGCG
>NZ_DATIGT010000113.1:0-3501 GCF_035481375.1 Tahibacter sp. | reverse complement strand
TTCGACTTGGGGATCAGATACTCGATCGGATCGCCTTCTTCCGGAACGATCGCGATCTTGCGCTTCGCCTTGTAATCCTTGACGAATTCAATGCGGCCGCTGATCTTCGCGATAACGCTGTTGTCCTTCGGAATGCGCGCTTCGAACAGCTCGGCAACACGCGGCAGACCACCGGTGATGTCGCGCGTCTTCGACGCTTCGCGGCTGACACGCGCCAGAACGTCGCCTGCCTGCACTTCCTGACCGTCCTCGACCGACAGCATCGTCCCGACCGCGAGCAGGTAGCGCGCGGCTTCACCCGACTCGTCGTCCAGCAGGGTGAGGCGCGGCTGAAGATCTTCCTTCTTGGCGCGGCCCGCCGAGCGATATTCAATCACGACGCGCTGGGCGATGCCCGTCGCTTCGTCGACCTGTTCGACCAGCGTCTTGCCGTCGGCCAGATCCTGATACTTCACGACGCCCTGCTTTTCGGTGATCAGCGGCATGGTGAACGGATCCCATTCGGCAATCCGGTCGCCCTTCTTCACCTTCTCGCCGTCCTTGTGCATGATCTGCGCACCATAGGGCAGCTTGTGCGTCGCGCGCTCGCGGCCTTCGCTGTCGATGATCGCGATTTCGCCCGAACGCGACAGCGCCAGACGGCGGCCGCGCTGGTCGACGATCGTCGCCATGTCGCGATATTCGATCGTGCCGTCCGAAATCGCTTCGGCGTTCGACTGCTCGTTCACCTGCGCCGCGCCACCGATGTGGAACGTACGCATCGTCAGCTGCGTGCCGGGTTCGCCGATCGACTGCGCGGCGATGACGCCGACCGCTTCGCCGATGTTGACCGGCGTACCGCGGGCGAGGTCGCGGCCATAGCATTTGCCGCAAACGCCGAGCGTCGCTTCGCAAACCAAAGGCGAACGGATCTTGACCGACTGGACTTCGGCGTCCTCGATGCGCTGCGTCGTCGCTTCGTCGAGCAGCGTGCCGACCGGCGCGATGATGTTGCCGTCCTTGTCGGCGACATCCTCGAGCGTCGTGCGGCCGAGGATACGCTCGCCGAGCGAAGCGATCGTCGAACCGCCCTGGATGATCGCGCGCATTTCCATGCCGCGTTCGGTGCCGCAATCTTCCTCGATCACGACGCAGTCCTGCGATACGTCGACCAGACGGCGGGTCAAATAACCCGAGTTCGCCGTCTTGAGCGCCGTATCGGCCAGACCCTTACGCGCACCGTGGGTCGAGTTGAAATACTCGAGAACGGTGAGGCCTTCCTTGAAGTTCGAGATGATCGGCGTTTCGATGATCTCGCCCGACGGCTTGGCCATCAGGCCGCGCATGCCGGCAAGCTGCTTCATCTGCGCCTGCGAGCCACGGGCACCCGAGTGCGCCATCATATAGATGGAGTTGATCGGGGCCAGACGGCCGTCGTCGAGCTTCGGCGTCGCACGGATTTCGTCCATCATCGCGTTCGCGACCTTGTCGCCGCACTGCGACCACGCATCAATGGCCTTATTGTACTTTTCCTGCTGCGTGATCAGGCCGTCCTGATACTGCTGCTCGAAATCCTTCACGAGCGCGCGGGTTTCATCGACCATCCCTTCCTTCGACGCCGGGATGATCATGTCATCCTTGCCGAAGGAGATGCCGGCCTTGAACGCGTTGCGGAAGCCCAGCGCCATGATGGCGTCGGCGAACAGCACCGTCTCTTTCTGGCCGGTGTGGCGATAGACCTGGTCGATCACGTCGCCGATTTCCTTCTTGGTGAGAAGGCGGTTGACGACGTCGAAGGGCACGGTGTGCGACTTCGGCAGGCATTCGCCAATCAGCATGCGGCCCGGCGTGGTCTCGAACCGCTTGAGATACTCGTTGCCCTGTTCGTCGGTCTGCGGAACGCGGCTCACCACCTTGGTGTGCAGCGTCACCGCGCCGGTGAACAGCGCCTGATGCACTTCGGCCATGTCGGCGAGCAGCATGCCCTCGCCCGGTTCGCCTTCGCGCTCGAGCGACAGGTAATAGAGACCGAGGACCATGTCCTGCGACGGAACGATAATCGGCTTGCCGTTCGCGGGGCTGAGGATGTTGTTGGTCGACATCATCAGCACGCGCGCTTCGAGCTGCGCTTCCAGCGAGAGCGGCACGTGGACCGCCATCTGGTCGCCGTCGAAGTCGGCGTTGAACGCGGCGCAGACCAGCGGGTGAAGCTGGATCGCCTTGCCTTCGATCAGCACGGGCTCGAACGCCTGAATGCCGAGGCGGTGGAGCGTCGGGGCGCGGTTCAGCAGCACCGGATGCTCGCGAATGACTTCGTCGAGGATGTCCCAGACTTCCTTGCGTTCCTTTTCGACCCACTTCTTCGCCTGCTTCAGGGTCATCGACAGACCCTTGGCGTCGAGGCGCGCGTAGATGAACGGCTTGAACAGCTCGAGCGCCATCTTCTTCGGCAGGCCGCACTGGTGCAGCTTGAGTTCGGGACCGGTCACGATGACCGAACGACCCGAATAGTCGACGCGCTTGCCGAGCAGGTTCTGACGGAAGCGGCCCTGCTTGCCCTTGAGCATGTCCGAAAGCGACTTGAGCGGACGCTTGTTGGCGCCGGTGATCGTGCGGCCGCGGCGACCGTTGTCGAACAGCGCGTCGACCGCTTCCTGCAGCATGCGCTTTTCGTTGCGGACGATGATGTCCGGCGCGCGCAGCTCCATCAGGCGCTTCAAACGATTGTTGCGGTTGATCACGCGGCGGTAAAGATCGTTAAGGTCGCTTGTCGCGAAGCGGCCGCCGTCGAGCGGCACCAGCGGGCGCAGTTCGGGCGGGATGACCGGCACGACTTCGAGGATCATCCACTCGGGACGGTTGCCCGATTCGATGAAGCTCTCGACCACCTTGAGGCGCTTGATGATCTTCTTGGGCTTGAGCTCCGACTTGGTGGTCGCGAGCTCTTCCATCAGGTCAACGCGTTCCTGTTCGAGATCGAGATTTTCGAGGAGCACGCGGATCGCCTCGGCGCCGATACCGGCCGAGAAGGCGTCCTCGCCATATTCGTCCTGCGCGTCGAGCAGTTCGTCTTCGGTCAGAAGCTGGAACTTTTCGAGCGGGGTCAGGCCGGGCTCGAGCACGATATAGGCTTCGAAGTACAGCACGCGCTCGAGCTGCTTCAGCTGCATGTCGAGCAGCAGGCCGATGCGCGACGGCAGCGACTTCAGGAACCAGATGTGCGCGACGGGCGCGGCGAGCTCGATATGGCCCATGCGCTCGCGGCGGACCTTGGTCACCGTGACTTCGACACCGCACTTCTCGCAGACGATGCCCTTGTATTTCATGCGCTTATACTTGCCGCACAGGCATTCATAATCCTTGATCGGACCGAAGATGCGCGCGCAGAACAGGCCGTCGCGCTCGGGCTTGAACGTGCGGTAGTTGATCGTCTCCGGCTTGGCCACCGGGTTCGCGAAGTTGGTCAGTTCGTTCATTTCTGTTTCCTCATGGGAGGACAAATCTCTGGGCGGGACCTAAAGG
>NZ_DATIGT010000112.1:0-7888 GCF_035481375.1 Tahibacter sp. | reverse complement strand
TCATTGCGCTGCGCCAGCGCGCCCGCCACGACGAGGCACTGCGCGACGCATCCGCTGTCCGCGCCGACGCGGTCGCCGCCTACGGTGCGCAGAGTCCGTTCGCGGCACGCGCGGCGATGGTGCTCGGCAACGTGCAGGCCGGCCTGTCGCGCCGCGACGAGGCGATCGCGTCGTATCGCGACGCCGTGGCCGTGTATCGCGCGAGCATCGGCGCGACGCACCCGAACACCCTGCGCGCGAGCTACAACCTCGCCGAGATGCTCGCGCCCGATGCCGCGCGCCGCGCCGAAGCGCTCGCGCTGTACCGCGACACGGTTGCCGCGGCCGAGGAACGCTTCGGCACGCGGAGCAATGCCGTCGTGCTGTTCCGCCTGGGCTATGCGCGCCTGCTGCTGACCGATGCACAACCCGCAGCGGCGCTCGCGCTGTTGACCACGCCGGCCGCGCTCGGCGGTTTCGCGATCGCGCGGCCGGACAACCGCCGCGACTATCTGGACCTCCTGCGCCGCAGTCACGCCGACGCGGACTGCACTGCGAAGGCCGCGCGCGCGGACTGCGCGAGCGCCGCCGCGCTGCTGGCGCAGCCGCCGTGACCGGACGCGTGATCGATGAGCCCGCGCCGCTTCGAGTAACCCGGGCCGGCGCCCGTCCCGCGCAGATCCGGCATTTGCCCATTCGGAGAATTCTCGTGCGTGTTCATCCCGTTCTCGTGGCGCTTTGCGCCGCCGCGTTCGCCGCGCCGGTCGCGGCCCAGACGCTCTGCGATCCCGATCTCGACACTGCGACCTGCCCGCCGGGCAGTGTCGACAAGTACTGTCCCGTCGTCCTCGACGGCAGCTGTACCAGCGGAAAGGGTCTCGTCATTCTCGGCGCGTCCGATCCGCCGCCGCCGCAGTTCACCGAAATCGTCTGCCAGTTCGACTACGTGAACTCCGGCTATTTCTGCGACGCCTGGCCCAAGCGCGGCGAGCTCGCCTACGAGTGGGATGCGATCGGGGAGGTGCAGTTCACGAGTTCGCGCCACGGCGACTACGCCGACGTGCGCTGCCTCGCCAATTCGGGCAATCAGATTTCGGTGACCGTGACCTCGCCCTACGGCCTCAGCACGACGACGACGGTCTCGATCAACTGCAGCTTCCTGATCGATCCCTGATCCGTCGGCGACTCGCCGGAGGCAAAGACACCGCCGCCGTCCCTGGCGGCGGTGTTGCTTTCACGGACGTGCGGCGAACGCGGGCGAGACCGATGGAAACGCAGGCTTGCCGACGTTGTTGCACGGCGAACCGTAGGCGTTCTGCAGCAGCGCGGCCGCGAGCGTCGCCTGGCCCTGGTCGAGCCGCATGCGCGTATCGCCGCAGGCCGCGATGAACAGGCGGTTCGCCCCGGCGCGCGCGTCGTGCCCGAAGGCCTGCTCGCGGCGCAGGTCGAGATACGCCGCGAACAGCACGTTGCCGCTCTTGCGCACGCGATCGACGTAGAGCCCGGCCTGCAGATACGACTGCGCCGCCGCGCGCCGCGCCGCGTCGTCGAGACCGCCGAGCACGCGATCGCCGCCGGCACCGGCCGGTGGCAGCGCCTGCTCCAATTGCGCGATGAAGTGATCGGCCGACAGCGCCGCGATCTTCGGATTCGCGCAGTTCTGCGGCGTGCAGCCGGCCGCATCGCGCGCGTAGTCGAACGCGGCGAACTCCTCGATGCTCGGAAAGCCGCGGTCGAGCAGCCAGGCCTGCACCGCCTTGTCGTCGATCTCGTAGGCCGGCGAATAGCGCGCCGCATAGCGCCGCGCGCGCTCCTGGTCGGCTGCCGGCAGGCCCGCGATCCAGTCCTCGAGGCTCGATGACAGCCGGCTGCGCGTGACGCCCGGCAGATGCGCATCCGCGGGCAGCGGCCACAGCGCGACATCGCGCACGGCGTCACGCAGATCGACCGGACGAGTCGCGCGCGATACCGGTGTGCGCTGCGCATCGCGTTCGTCGAGTCGCGCCGGGACAGAGGCGGCATCCGCAACGTCGGCGGCATCGCGGCCGGCAAAGCCGGCCACAGCGGCGGCGATCGCCGCGACGAGCGCGCCGGCGCCAAGGCGCCGCATCAGCGCGGACACGAGTTGTCGTCCATGTTGTCGTGCCACAGCGCGCACTGGTATGCCTGTCCTGCCTGGTCGTAGGCGTCCTGGCCGCCGAGGCTCACCGCCGCCGAATACGCGTGCGCGAAGCCGTTGCAGATGTCGCGCACTTCGCCGCTCTGCGCGCTGCAGACGCCGGAGAGCTGCGTGTAGAAGCCGCCGTCGCAGCCGCCGCGGTCGCCCTGGCCCGCGTAGCAGGCGTCGTGGACGTTGCAGGCGCCGGTGAAGTTGATGCCCGACATCGGCCGGTTCGGATCGCCGGAGTAATGGTCGACGAGCGTGCCGGCAATCAGGTCGGCGATGTCGCCGGCCCAGCTGCCGTCGCCGCAGCCGTTGCCGAAGGAGTTCGCGAACGCGTCGAACGAGATGTTCACGAGCGGCGCGGGCGGCGGGCTCGCGCCGCAGCCTTCGGGCTTCTGGCTGCGCAGGTTGCCGCAGAACGTATTGCGGTCGATCGGCGTGTTGCTCTCCTCGCCGAGCGGCGGCATCTGGTCGTGCAGCTCGTAGTAGGCCTGCGACTGCATCATCTGCAGCATCATCGCGCAGCCGTTGCCGCTGCAGATCACGGTGCCGCCGCCGGTGGTCGGCGCGGTCACCGTCACCGGCGGCATCACGGTCTGCGCCTGTACCGAGGCGGCCAGCGCGAGGCCGGCGACGGCGAGGCTGCGCACGATGGCGCGACGGATGGTGGAACAAGCAGCATTGTTCACTTTCGACTCTCCCTCGAATCAATGGCCCGCGGGCCGTGGAGGGACCCGGCGTCGATGCCGGATCCGGGCGCGGCCGATGCGTCTGCAGGCGGCCGTGCGCCCTGACTCGAACCGGAGTGCCGCGATCGATCACGCGGCGGAAAAAAATCTTCGGCGTGCCGGCGCGCGCGCTGCGACGCACGCCGCCACGCCACTTCCGTCGCACCGCGATCGCGCCTACGCTGCCGGTTTCGTCCGTCGGCCCGTCGCCATGTCCGCCACCGAAACGTCCCTCGCCGCGCCGCGGTCCTTCTGGCGCGACCTGTCGCTGCCCGCCGTCGTCGCCGGCTTCGTCACCGTGCTCGTCGGCTTCACGAGTTCCGCGGCGATCGTGTTCCAGGCGGCGCAGGCGGCCGGCGCGACCGCCGAGCAGCTCGCGTCATGGATGTGGGCGCTGGGGCTCGGCATGGGGGTGACCTGCATCGCGCTGTCGCTGCGCTACCGGGTGCCCGTCGTCACGGCCTGGTCGACGCCGGGCGCGGCGATGCTGACGGCCGGCGCCGCGGGACTCGGCATCGAGCAGGCGACCGGCGCGTTCGTCGTGTCGGCGTTCCTGATCGCGGTAGCCGGCTTTTCCGGCGTATTCGAGCGGCTGATCAACCGCGTGCCGGTCGGCGTCGCCTCGGGCATGCTCGCCGGCGTGCTGCTGCGCTTCGGCCTCGATGCGTTCGTCGCGCTCGAGACGCGCTTCGGACTCGCGCTCGCGATGCTCGCCGCCTATGTGCTGCTGCGGCGCTGGCAGCCGCGCTATGCGGTCGTCGCGACGCTCGCCGTTGGCATCGCGATCGCGGCGGTGCAGGGACTGCTCGACTGGCAGTCGGTGAAGCTCGAAGTCGCCGCGCCGGTCTGGGTCACGCCGGCATTCACCCTCAACGCGATCGTCAGCGTCGCGATTCCGCTGTTCCTCGTGACCATGGCCTCGCAGAACGTGCCCGGCGTCGCCGTCATGCGGGCCTCGGGTTATTCCGCGCCGATCTCGCCGGTCGTCGGCTGGACCGGCGCGACCAACCTCGTGCTCGCGCCGTTCGGTGCGTTCGCGCTGAATCTCGCGGCGATCACTGCGGCGATCTGCATGGGCCGCGAGGCGCACGAGGATCCGTCGCGGCGCTATGTCGCCGCCGTCGCCGCGGGCGTGTTCTATTGCCTCGTCGGCGTGTTCGGCGCGACCGTGGCCGCGGTGTTCGCGGCGTTTCCGCGCGAACTCGTCGTCGTCATCGCCGGCCTCGCGCTGCTCGGCACGATCGGCAACGGCCTCGCCGCCGCGCTGGCCGACGAGCGCGAACGCGAAGCCGCGCTGCTGACGTTTCTCGTGACGGCGTCGGGCATCACGCTGTTCGGCATCAAGTCGGCGTTCTGGGGCCTCGTCGCCGGCGCGCTCGCGCTGCTCGTGCAGCGGGCCGGGCGCAAGGCGGAGCCGCGCGCATGAGCCTCGGCACGCGGTTGCTGATCCTCGCGGCGCTGATGGCTGCGCTCGGGCTCTACGGCGCGCTGCGCAAACCCTATGGCACGCGGTTGCCGTACGACGTCGACGACCTGTCGGAGATCCAGCCGCAGCTCGACCGGCTCGGCGAGCGCGAGCGCGAACTCGTGCTCGGCTATCTCGAGCGCAGCAACGGCGACGTGCTGCCGGCGTCGATGGCCGACCCGGACTTTCCGTTCACCGCGCGCACGTTCGGCGAGGCGATCGAACTGCAGGAGCGCTTCCTGCGCGAGCAGGCCGGGCGCGACGCCGTCGCCGCGCAGCGGCGCGCCGAACGCGACCGCCTGCTCGCACCGCTGCGCGACGCGCTGGAACTGCGCCTCGTTGCGCGCGAACTGCTGACACAGGACGAGGCGCTCGGCCTCCCCGCGGACGTCCGCGCGAAATCCGCCGACAACGGCCGGCGCGTGCTCGTCGTGAGCTATCGGCTCGTCAACGTCTCGGGCCGCACTATCGCCTCGGCCAAGGGCGGCGTCGACGTCTTCGACGACACCGGCAGGCGCCGCACGCATTGCTGGATCGACCAGGCCGATACGCTCGACGCGTTTGCGCACGACGACGTGCGCTGCGGCAACGCGATGCGAACGGCCGAGCCTGACGACCGCGCGTTCGTCGGCGTGCCGGCCGAGCGGCTGACGCTGCTCTGGGAGCCGGCCGAGATCGTGTTTGCCGACGGCAGCCGGCTGACCGCGCCGCACTGACGTCCGGCGCGCCCGCGTCGGCCGGTCAGGCGAACGTCACCGCGTAGACCGGCGGCAGATTCATCGACAGCGCGCGCCAGCTGTCGCCGTGATCGTCGCTGAGCCAGAGCCCGCCCGTCGTCGATGCCATCGCGAGCAGGCTGCCGTCGCGATTGATCGCAAGCCCGTGCCGGTAGACGAGATCGTAGGCCTGCACCGGCAGTCCTTCGCGCAGACTCTCGAAGCTGCGCCCGCCGTCGCGCGTCCGCGCGACCGACAGCTGCGCGTCGACCGGAATGCGGCATTCGTCCTTGATCGCCGGCACGAACCAGGCCGTGTCGGGATCGTGCGGATGCACCGCGACGGCGAAGCCGAACACCGACGGCGGGACGTTCGGCACGTCCTGCCAGCTGCGCGCCCCGTCGCGGCTGACGAACACGCCGTTGTGATGCTGGACCCAGAGCGTGTCGGGTGCGTCGGCGCACTGCACCATGCGATGCGGGTCCTGGATATTCGGATCGTCGCGCAGTTCCGGCGGCATGTAGGTCGCGAACATGCCGTCGGCAGCGAGCGCCCAGGTGTCGCCGCCGTCGTCGGTCTGCCAGACGCCGCCGCAGGACACGGCGACGCGCAGGCGCCGCGCATCGCGCGGATCGACGCAGATCGAATGGATGCCGGGCGCGTCGTAGCCGCCGCCGAACCACTTTTCTCGATTCGGATTTCTCCACAACGACTCGACGAGCTGCCAGGACGCACCCGCGTCGTCGGAGCGGAACAGCCCGCCCGGAATCGTGCCGGCCCAGAGACGGCCGGGCTCGTCCGCGCCGCCGGCCTCGAGCGACCAGAGCAGCCTGAGGTTCGCCGGTACCGGCGGCTTGCCGTCGCCGGTCACGAAGGTTTCGCCGTGCGGGTAGGCCGGCACGGCGATCTCCTGCCAGCTCGCGCCGCGGTCGTCCGAGCGCTGCAGCTTCACGCCGAAATGCCCGAGATTCAGCGCGGCGTACCAGCGTCCGTCGCGCGCATCGGCCAGCGCGAGCGTGACGTTGTCGCCCGGAAACGCATGGCGTTCGATGCGCCAGTCCTCGTCGTCCTCGTGCAGCGCGAACAGCCCCTTGCGCGTGGACACCAGCAACCGCTCGCTCATGGTCAACCTCCGGACAGGGCTTGCAGCAGATAGATTTCCGAACGCGGCGTCAGTGCCGGTGCCGACGACAGCGACTTGTCGCGCAGCGCTTCGCCGTCGACGAAGACGGCGACGTGATGACGGATGGCGCCCTGCTCGTCGACCACATAGCCACGCAGCGGCGGGTATCGCGCGAATGCCGCGGCCAGCGCGTCGGCGACCGTAGCCGCCTCGACGTCGAAGCGGTATTCGCCGCCGCCGGCGTCGGGCAGCCAGCGGGCGAGTGCGGAAGCGAGCACGAGGGTCGGCATGGTCAGAGTCCGGCCGCGACGGGGCCGGGCAAGCCTAGCGCAAGCCGCCGGCGATGGCGCGTGAGGCGGTGCGCGGCGTATCCGCGACGCGGCGGTTCAGTCCGGCGGCGCGGGTGACCGGCCCGGTGCGTCGTCAGTCGCGCCGGTAGCGCCGCCGCGCTTCGTCGAAGCGGCGGCGCGCGTTCTCGACGTTGCGCTGCAAGGTGATCGCGAGCTCGGCGAGCCGCGGCGATATGCGCCAGCGGCCGTTTTCCAGCGACTCGGCGAGACCGGCCATGCGCAGGTTCGCGAGATCGCGCGTCGTGTTGCTCGGCAGCGTGTTCAGATGGCGCGCGATCTCGCCGGGCGCTATGCCGTCGAGGTCGTGCTCGGCCAGCATCAGCAGCGTGCGCAGCGCGCGCTGCTGGGCTGCGTTGAGGTACTTCTCGTCACCCATGAGCCACCAGACCCCTCGTCCTTGTGGGGGTGCCTCGCGCAGGACGCGCGGCACGGGTTGCCGGACTCTCCGTCCGTGGAAAGTCCGCTCGCACGGTGCGTGCGTGCAGCCGGGTACGCAGACGTCCATGCAGACGTCGGGACGGCGCGCAACAGGTGCGCGCGCGTGAGTCAGGCCTTGCGTTCGCGTTTGGTCCCGGCGTGCAGGCGCTTCGTGCCGACGCGCACGGTTGTACCAAATATCGGCCTGCGCTTATTCCGAGTTTTCGTCGCGGGCTTTTCCGATTGCGCAAACCGCTTGCAGTCAGTGCAATTCGGCCGAAGCGGATTCGTGTTGCCGGTGTGTGAGATGTCGTTCCGTTCCGCGCCGTCTTCACGCCGACGCGATGGGCCGTCCGCTGTCGTAGCGGGAACCGGCGGTGGACACGAAGAAGCGCGTCGGTGCGCAGCGGACCGACGGCAGACGGAGGAGCACGATGGCAAGCGGCGGCGACATGAGAAGCGAGGCGGCACCTATAGGGACATTCCTGTCCTAACCCGAAAAGTGTGGGTCAGCGTAGTTCGACAGTCAAGCGGTGAGCATATGGACATTTTTGGACGTCTGAGGGAAGAGCGGGCGCGACTGGGATTGACACAGCAGCAGGTGGCCGACGCGGTGAGCGTCCACATCAAGACCGTCCGGCGCTGGGAGTCGCGCGTCGCGATGCCGCTGGATGCGCTGATTGCGCTGCTCGGCATCGGCTACGACGTGCAGTACATCGCCTGCGGCGTGCGCAGCATGAACCTGCACGAAGTGCGCGAATCGCGCGGTCGCTACATCATCGAGCCCGACATCGCCGGCGATGTGTTCGCGCTGCTGCGCCGCTACGGCGCGCTGTCGCCGCCGCAGCGCGCGCAGGCCCGGGCGCTGATCGCCGTGCTCGCGCGCACGCCGCCGGCCGCGAAACCGGCGCGCGTCGGCGGCATCGCCGCACCGCGCCGCGGCCGG
>NZ_DATIGT010000111.1:0-17279 GCF_035481375.1 Tahibacter sp. | reverse complement strand
GCGTCGCACCGCGCGCGGGCAGATGCCGGACGAGGAGCAGATTCCCGAAATCTTCCGCCGCTTCTTCGGCCCGGGCGGTCCCGGCGTGCCGCGCGGCGGCCGTCCCGGCGGCGTCTCGCTCGGCTCGGGCTTCATCATCTCGACCGACGGCTACATCCTGACCAACAACCACGTCGTCGACGGTGCCGACAGCGTGACCGTGCGCCTGTCCGACCGGCGCGAACTCGACGCCAAGGTCGTCGGTGCCGACGCCCAGTACGACATCGCGCTGCTCAAGGTCACCGCGAGCAACCTGCCGGCCGTCACGATCGGCGATTCGAAGAAGCTCAAGCCCGGCCAGTGGGTGCTCGCGATCGGCTCGCCGTTCGGTTTCGACCACTCGGTCACGGCCGGCATCGTCAGCGCGGTCAGCCGCAGCTTCGGCGGCCGCGATCAGCAGTACGTGCCCTTCATCCAGACCGACGTCGCGATCAATCGCGGCAATTCCGGCGGCCCGCTGTTCAACCTCGACGGCGAAGTCGTCGGCATCAACTCGCAGATCCTCTCCAACACCGGCGGCTTCATGGGCGTGTCGTTCGCGATTCCGATCGACACCGCGATGAGCGCGGTCAAGCAGATCAAGGACAAGGGCTTCGTGTCCCGCGGCATGATCGGCGTGCAGATCCAGGACGTGAACCGCGAACTCGCGCAGAGCCTCGGCCTGCCGCGCACGGGCGGCGCTCTGGTCAACGCGACGACCGCGGGCAGCGCGGCCGAAAAGGCCGGCATCAAGGTCGGCGACGTGATCCTCGGCTTCGGCGGCGTCGACGTCGTGCATTCGTCGGATCTTCCGCCGATGGTCGGTGCGACCGCGCCGGGCAGCAAGGTCGACGTCAACGTGTTCCGCGACGGCAAGACCGTGACGATCCCGGTGACTGTTGCCGAACTCTCGCGCGACGCCACGGCCCAGGCCGCCGGCGGCGCGGACGCCGGCGCGACGGCCAATCCGCTCGGCATGGTCGTCGAGGACCTGACCGCCGAGCAGCGCCAGCAGCTCGGCATCAAGGACGAAGGCGTCGTCGTCACGCGCATCACGGGCGTGCCGGCGCGCCGCGCCGCGCTGCAGCCCGGCGATATCGTGCTGATGGTCGGCAAGCAGAAAGTGAAGACCGCCGCCGAGTTCAACAATGCGGTCAAGGGCGTGGCGCCCGGCGATTCGGTCATGCTGCTCGTGCGGCGCCAGGACGCCAGCCTGTTCGTCGCGGTCAGCGTGCCGAAGAAGGCGGACTGAACCCGGCCCGCAAACGGAATACGGACGGCGGCCCCCGGGCCGCCGTTGCGTCGAGCGCCCGCCGGGCTCATCCTGCGCGTCAGGCGGCTTCATGCGATACTCGCGGCTTTGCCAGCGCGCCACCTGCGCACCGGCCCCGTTTGCGGCACCCCGATGGACCATATCCGAAACTTTTCGATCATCGCTCACGTCGACCACGGCAAGTCCACGCTGGCCGATCGCATCATCCAGATCTGCGGCGGCCTCGAAGCCCGCGAGATGGAAGCGCAGGTACTCGACTCCAATCCGATCGAGCGCGAGCGCGGCATCACCATCAAGGCACAGTCGGTCTCGCTGCCGTACACGGCGCGCGACGGCAAGATCTATCAGCTCAATTTCATCGACACGCCGGGCCACGTCGACTTCAGCTATGAAGTCAGCCGTTCGCTGGCCGCCTGCGAAGGCGCGCTGCTCGTCGTCGACGCGGCGCAGGGCGTCGAGGCGCAGTCGGTCGCCAACTGCTACACGGCGGTGGAGCAGGGACTCGAAGTCATTCCGGTGCTCAACAAGATCGACCTGCCGACCGCGGACATCGAGCGCGCCAAGAGCGAAATCGAAGCGGTCATCGGCATCGATGCCGACGACGCGATTCCGATCAGCGCGAAGACCGGCCAGAACATCGAAGCCGTGCTCGAGGCGATCGTCGCGCGGATCCCGCCGCCGAAGCCGCGCGACACGGCCAAGCTCCAGGCGCTGATCATCGACTCCTGGTTCGACAACTATCTCGGCGTCGTCTCGCTCGTACGCGTGATGCAGGGGCGCATCAAGCCCAGGGACAAGATCCTCGTGATGTCGACCGGCCGCTGGCATGAAGTCGACTCGGTCGGCGTGTTCACGCCCAAGCGCAAGGCCAAGGACAGTCTCGAAGCCGGCGAAGTCGGCTGGCTCACGGCATCGATCAAGGACGTCCATGGCGCACCGGTCGGCGACACGCTGACCATGAACGCCGATCCCGCGCCGGCGCCGCTGCCCGGCTTCCAGAAGATGCAGTCGCGCGTGTTCGCCGGCTTGTTTCCGACGGCGGCGGACGATTTCCCGGCGCTGCGCGAAGCCCTGGAAAAACTGCGCCTCAACGACGCCGCGCTGAATTTCGAGCCGGAAAGCTCCGAGGCCATGGGCTTCGGTTTTCGCTGCGGCTTCCTCGGCCTGCTCCACATGGACATCATCCAGGAGCGCCTCGAGCGCGAGTACGACCTCGACCTCATCACGACCGCGCCAACCGTCGTCTACGAAGTGCTGCAGACCGACGGCAGCGTGATGTCGCTCGACAATCCGGCGAAGCTGCCGCCGGCGCAGAACATCGAGGAAGTGCGCGAGCCCATCATCATCGCCGACATCCTCACGCCGCCGGACTACATCGGCAACGTGATCGGGCTCTGCGAAGAAAAGCGCGGCATCCAGCGCAGCATCAACTACGTGTCGACGCAGGTGCGCATCAGCTACGAGCTGCCGCTCGCCGAAGTCGTGCTCGATTTCTTCGACAAGCTGAAATCGGTGTCGCGCGGCTACGCGTCGATGGACTATCACTTCCACGAGTTCCGCGCCGGGCCGTTCGTGCGCCTGGACGTGCTGATCAACGGCGATCGCGTCGACGCGCTGAGCCTGATCGTGCATCGCGGCGCTGCCGACCGGCGCGGTCGCGACCTCACCGAGAAGATGAAAGAGCTGATCCCGCGCCAGCAGTTCGACGTGGCGATCCAGGCAGCCGTCGGTTCGCAGATCATCGCGCGTTCCACGGTCAAGGCGCTGCGCAAGAACGTGCTGGCCAAGTGCTACGGCGGCGACGTGTCGCGCAAGCGCAAGCTGCTCGAGAAGCAGAAAGAAGGCAAGAAGCGCATGAAGCAGGTCGGCAGCGTGGACATCCCGCAGGAAGCCTTCCTCGCCGTGCTGCAGATGGACAAGTGATGCTGGCGGCTGCGCCGACGGCGCGGCCAGCGACCGTACTGTCGAACTATCGAGTCTGAGGAACGCGAATGCACTTCGACTTTGCCGCCATCCTGGTCGGCCTGACTTTTCTGACCGGCGTGATCTGGGCCATCGACCACTGGTTCTTCGCCAAGCGCCGCGCTGCGGAGATGCCGCCGGGCGAGGCGCCGCGCGAGCCCATACTCGTGGAATATTCGCGCTCGTTCTTCCCGGTCATCCTGATCGTGCTGCTGTTCCGCTCGTTCCTCGCCGAGCCGTTCCGCATTCCGTCGGGCTCGATGATGCCGACGCTGCTCGTCGGCGATTTCATCCTCGTCAATAAATTCGCCTACGGCATCCGCCTGCCCGTGCTCGACAAGAAGATCGTCGAGATCGGCGAACCGCAGCGCGGCGACGTCGTCGTGTTCCGCTTCCCGAAGGATCCGACGCAGGACTACATCAAGCGCGTCATCGGCAAGCCCGGCGATCAGGTCACGTATCGCAACAAGAAGCTCTATATCAACGGCGAGGAAATGATCCAGGACGGCGGAACGCCGTATGCCGGTACCGATACGGAATCGCGCGAACTGGTGCACGGCGGTGCAGAATCGTTTATCGAACAATTGGGTACGGTTCGCCACCAGATCATCACGGTGCCCGGAAGCCAGGTCGGGCCGGACTTTACGGTACAGGTTCCCGCCGGGCATTATTTCGTCATGGGAGACAACCGCGATCGCAGCTCCGACAGCCGCATCTGGGGTTACGTGCCCGAGGAAAATCTCGTCGGCAAGGCTTTCGTGATCTGGATGAGCTGGCGCGGGCTCGACAACGGCATCATCGAATTCGGTCGTCTGGGCACCTTGATCAAGTAGGAGAGGACGGGGTCATGAAGCAGTCGCAGCGCGGTATCACGTTCATCGGGTTCGTCGTCGTGCTCATCATCGGCGGCTTCTTCGCCTATGCGGCCATGAAGCTCGTCCCCGTCTATACCGAATACATGGGCGTCGTGAAGTCGATGAACCAGCTTCTGACCGAGCCGGGCATCACCAGCAAGGACGTCGGCGAGATCCGCCAGATGCTCAATACGAAGTTCAGCATCCAGTACGTCGACGACGCGACCGTGCCGCCGCAGAACATCCAGCTCAACAAGCGCAGCGGCGCCGCGAGCCTGCGCGTGTTCTACGACAAGCGCATCGACTTCATCTACAACGTCGACCTGCTCGTCAGCTTCGACAAGACCCTCGACCTGACCGGTACCGGCGCCGCCGTCGACTGACGCGGCCGCTTCCGGCTTTTCATCGCGGCCGCCGGGACGGCGCGCCGCGATTTCTTCATCGCAACGGCCGGACGCTTGGCAAAACTTCGCTTTCCGCACGAATTCCGCAATCCGGCCCTGTACGAGCAGGCGCTGACCCATCGCAGCGCCGGCAAACCGAACAACGAGCGACTCGAATTCCTCGGCGATTCGCTGGTCGGCATGCTCGTGGCCGAGCTGCTGTTCGAATCGCACGGGCGCGCCGACGAAGGCGATCTCACGCGCATGCGCGCGCAGCTCGTCAGCGGCGCGGCGCTTGCCGACGTCGCCCGTTCGCTCGCGCTCGGCGACCTGCTGCGGCTCGGTCCGGGCGAACTCAAGAGCGGCGGCCATCGCCGCGAATCGATACTCGCCGACGCGTTCGAGGCGCTCGTCGCGGCGGTCTATCTCGATGCCGGCTGGGAGGCGTGCCGCGCCTGCGTGCGCACGCTGTTCGCCGATCGCGCGGCGCAACTGCGCGCGCCGGAGAAGGATGCCAAGACGCGACTGCAGGAACTGCTGCAGGCGCGCGGACTGCCGCTGCCGACCTACGAACTCGTCGCGAGCAGCGGCGACGATCACGCCAAGATGTTCGACGTTGCCTGCCAGCTCGAACGTCCGCCGTTGCGCGTCGAAGGCCGCGCATCGAACCGGCGCGCCGCCGAACAGATCGCCGCTGCATCGGCGCTGGAACAGATCAAGGAAACGCTCGCGAATGAACGCTGACACTCCCGCTCCTGCCGCAGACCACCGCTGCGGCCTCGTCGCGCTGCTCGGGCGGCCCAACGTCGGCAAGTCGACGCTGCAGAATTCGCTCGTCGGTTTCCGCGTCAGCATCGTGAGTCCGAAGCCGCAGACCACGCGGCATCGGATACTCGGCATCGCGACGCGCCCGAACGCGCAGATCCTGTTCGTCGACACGCCGGGCATGCACGCGAATGCGAAGCGTGCGATCAATCGCCAGCTCAATCGCGCCGCGCGCGGCGCGATCGACGAGGTCGACGTGCTCGTGCACGTGATCGAGGCCGGCCGCTGGAACGACGAAGACGAACGCGTGTGGCAGGCGCTCGCCGCGGCCGGCAAGCCCGTGCTGCTCGCGATCAACAAGATCGACGCGGTGAAGAATCGCGAGGCGCTGCTGCCGTTCATCGCCGAGGTCACGCGCGAGCGACGCTACGAAGCCGTGCTGCTGGTGTCCGCACGGCGTGCCGACGGCCTCAAGGAACTCGAGCGGGAAATCGTCGCGCGCCTGCCGCTGGCGCCGCCGGTCTACGGCGAAGACGAAATCACCGATCGCAGCGAGCGCTTCCTCGCGGCCGAGCTGGTGCGCGAGCAGCTCATGCGGCAGCTCGGCCAGGAACTGCCGTATTCGTGCACCGTCGAGATCGAACAGTTCGGCGAGCGCGAAGACGGCGTCGCCGAGATCGGCGCGGTGATCTGGGTCGAGCGCGCCGGGCAGAAGGCGATCGTGATCGGCGCAAGCGGCGCGCGGCTCAAGGAGGTCGGCACGTCGGCGCGGCTCGCGATGGAGCGGTTGTTCGAACGGCGCGTCTTCCTGAAGCTCTGGGTGCGCGTACGCGAGAACTGGTCCGACGACGAAGCCGCGATCAAGCGCTTCGGCTACGAAGGCTGACGCAGGACGCCATGCGCGTCGACGGGCAGCACGGCTGGATCCTGCATGCGCGGCCCTATCGCGAAACGAGCCTGCTGCTCGAAGGCTGGAGCCGCGATCACGGCCGCATCGGCCTCGTCGCGCGCGGCGTGCGCAAGGAACGCCCGCGCCAGCCGCGCGCGCTGCTCCAGCCGCTGGTGCCGTTGTCGCTGGGCTGGAGCGGGCAGGGCGATCTCGCGCTGCTGACCGGGATCGACGCGCGCGGCCAGCCGCCGGCCATCGCCGGCGACGCGCTGGTCTGCGCGATCTACGTCAACGAACTCGTCATGCGCCTGCTGCCGCGACACGACGCGGTGCCCGATCTGTTCGACGCCTACGAGGACACGCTGCAGCGCCTCGCCGCATCGCCGGCCCGCGCCTGGACCTTGCGGCGCTTCGAGCGCGACCTGCTCGCCGAAACCGGCTACGGCCTCGTGCTCGAGGCGGAAGCCGACAGCGGCGCGGAGATCGAAGCCGACGCCGACTACATCTACATTCCCGAACATGGACTCGTGCCGTATGCGCAGCAGCCCAACGTGCTGCGTCTGCGCGGCAGCGCGCTGCTCGCGCTGGCCGAGGACCGCATGCCCGATGCGGCGGATCTGCAATGCCTGCGCCGGCTCATGCGCGCGCTGATCACGCATCAGCTCGGCGGCGCGAGCCTGCGATCGTGGGCATTGCTCGCCGGCGTGCCGACTACGAACTAGACGCCGTCCAGCGCGCGGCGCGTCGCTGCCGCGACGTCGTGCAGCTGCGTCAGATCCTCGGCCGTGAATGTCACGTCCGCCAGCACGCGCGTGCGAAGACGCCGGCAGGTCTGTTCGAGCCGCGGCGCGCCGCAGAATCCGGCCGAGGCGCAGAGCCGGTGCAGGCGTTCGCGCAGGCCGACGCCGTCCTTCTTCGCCAGCAACGCATCGAGTTCGCCGGGCAGCGCGTCGAGTTCCTGCGCAAACAGGCCGCGCAACGCGATGACGGTCTCTTGACTGCCCAGGCTCCGGCAGGCGGCCGCGTCGTCGAGCAGCGGCGCCTCCGCGTAGGAAGGCGCCGCCTCGGCGACGCCGGTATGCCCGCCGTTGCCGAGCTGCAGCGCGGCGCGCAGGCCGTCGAGGTCGACCGGCTTGTGCAGCACGCCGGCGAAGCCGAGCGTGTGCAGTTCGCGCGCGACGGCCGGATCGGCATCGGCCGTGGTCGCCAGTGCCGGACTGCGCTGCGAAGCTGCGGTCGCGTCGGCGCGCAAACATGCGAGCGCTGCCGGACCGTCGAGATGCGGCATATGCACATCGAGCAGCAGCAGGTCGTAGCGGCGGCGGCGCGCGAGCGCCAGCGCCGCTTCGCCGTCCTCGGCAGTCTCGCAGCGATGGCCGAGCAGCGCCGCGGCATCGGCGAGAAAGCGCAGGCTCAGCGCGTTGTCGTCGGCGATCAGGAGCTCCACGCCTCTTCCCCATTCAGGCAGTGCTGGCCACAATCGGCGCCTCTTTCCGGGTCGCCGCGCATGCGCTACGTGTTTCGCGTCTTCTGCATTGTGCTTGCTCTTGCCGCCGGCGCCCAGGCCCGCGCCGCCGGCGCGCGCGCCGCCGTCGATACGCTGACGACCGGCGGCCTGGTCGTAACAAAGTTAAAAGTAGAATTATTGCCGAATGCGGACGGCGGTCAGGACCTGCGCCTCGATGCGGCGCAGCTGGACTGGCCCGACGCAGGACTGCACCTGCACGCGCTCAAGGCGCACTGTCCGCTCGAACCCGACGCCGCGGCCTGGCGCTGCGCAGGACAGGCGCAACTGCGCACGGCCGCCGACGCGACGCCGCTCGAAGCGGGCTTCGTCGCACAGCTCGAACAGGGCCGCCTCGAACTCGAAATCAACCGCGCGCCGGCGAGGCTCAGTCTGGGCCGTCACGGCGACGGCGACGACGCGCGCTGGCAGGTGCGCCTGCGCCAGCTGCCGCTGAACTGGCTGTCGGATCTCCTGCGCAAGTCCTGGCCCGCGCTGACGCGCATCGACGGGCAACTCGCGCTCGATGCCGATCTGCCGTCGCGCGCCGCGGCATCGACCGAGATCGACTACAGCCTGCGCGATTTCGGCTTCGACACGGCCGACGGCAGCACGGCCGCGGCACACGTCAGCCTTGCCGGCAAGCTCGATCTGCGCAGCGGTACGCCGTGGCAGCTGCACCATCGCGGGCAGATCGGCAGCGGCGAAGTGCTGGCCGGTCCGTTCCATGTCGCGTTCGCCGACCACGGCACGCGGCTCGAATTCGCCCTCGCGCCCGAGCGCGACGCCTGGCGCTTGCGCGACATCGTCTACGACGATCCCGGCGTGCTGAAGCTCGCCGCTTCCGCGCTGGTGGCGTCCGACGCCGCCGATCCGCTGCGTGCGTTCGACGTCGAAACGCTGAGCGCCGAACTGCCGGCTGCGCAGCAGCGCTATCTCGCGAGCGTGCTCGGCACGGCCGGCTGGAGCGCATTGCAGAGCCGCGGCCGCATCACGGCGCGCGTGCGCTTCGACGCGCAGGGGCCGCATGGCGGCAGTGTCGTACTGAACGGCGTCGATCTCGTCGAGCCCGCGCGCGGCGTCGGGATCGACGGCCTCGACGGCGCGCTCGACTGGCGTCGCGACGGCGATGTCGCGACGACCGAGCTGCGCTGGAAGTCGGCGAAGCTCTACTCGCTGCCGCTCGGCGCGGCGCGCCTGCGCTGGCACAGTCGCGACGGCGCATTGAGCCTCGCCGAGTCCGCCGAGATTCCGCTGCTCGGCGGGCGCCTGAATCTGCAGCGCCTCAGCGTGCATCCGGCGGCGCGCAGCGGCGAGCGGCTGCAGGCCGGGCTCGCCGTGCACGACGTCGATCTCGCGGCGCTGAGCCAGGCGCTCGGCTGGCCGCGCTTCGGCGGCAAGCTCGGCGGCGCGGTGCCCGAATTGCGCTATGCGGGCGAGCGGCTCGACATGGCCGGCGGACTCATGCTCAACGTGTTCGACGGAACCCTGAACGTGACCGGCCTCGCGCTGGAGCGTCCGTTCGGTGTATCGCCGTCGCTGTCGGCCGAGGTCGCGTTCGCCGGGCTCGACCTGAGTCTTCTGACCGGCACCTTCGACATCGGCGGCATCACCGGCCGCCTGTCGGGCTACGTGCGCGCGCTGCGTCTCGTCGACTGGCAGCCGGTCGCGTTCGACGCGCACCTGCAGGCGCTCGAGGGCGGCCGCATCAGCCAGCGCGCGGTCAACACGATCTCCTCGGTCGGCGGCGGAGGTATCGCGGCCGGCCTGCAGGCGAGCATGCTCAAGCTGTTCGACACCTTCGGCTATGCGCGCCTGGGCATCGGCTGCCGGCTCCAGAATGCGGTCTGCCACATGCGCGGGCTCGACGCCGACGGCGCCAGATACACTCTGGTCGAAGGCCGCGGCCTGCCGCGCATCCAGATCGTCGGTCACCAGTCGCAGGTCGACTGGGCCGTGCTCGTCGACCGTCTCCGCGCCGCCGCGAGCGGCACCAAACCTGTCATCCACTGATCCGGGAGTTCCTCATGCGCGCTGTCCGAACGATGCTGCTGAGCCTGTCGCTGGTGCTGTTGTCGGCCTGCGTCACGATCAACGTGTATTTCCCGGCCGCCGCCGCGGAGAAAGCCGCCGAGCAGTTCATCGGCAACGTGATCGGCGAGGCCGCGGGCGAAGCCAAGGATCCGCCGCCGCCGCAGCGTCCGCCGCAGGCCGGCCTGCTCGATTTCTTCATCGGCGCGGCGCATGCGGCCGAACCCGACCTCAACATCCAGACCGCGGCCGTGCGCGACATCCAGGCGCGCATGAAGCAGCGCTTCGACAGCGTGCTGACGAAGGCGCTCGCGGCCGGCAGCATCGGCCTGACGCGCGACGGCCTCGTCGCGGTGCGCGACGCCTCGGCCGTGCCGCTGGCCGAGCGCGCGTCGCTGAACCAGGCCGTCGCCGACGAGAATCGCGACCGCAAGGCGGTCTACGCCGAAATCGCGCGGGCGAACGGCCATCCGGAGTGGGAAGCGCAGATCCAGAGCACGTTCGCGGCGCAGTGGATCCAGCAGGCGCGCCCCGGCTGGTATCATCAGGACGCCGCGGGCGCCTGGAAACAGCGCTGACGCGTCCGCCAGATTCTCGATCACTCCGGAGTACAGGCGCCCGGGATGCCCGCATCCCGGGCGCCGTCGTCATGAAAGCCCCGATCACGCTCGAACTCGACATCACCGGTCTTTCGCACGACGGCCGCGGCGTCGCGCGGCACGACGGCAAGGCCGTCTTCGTGCGCGGCGCGCTGGCCGGCGAAAAAGTGCTCGCCCGCCTCGTGCAGCGTCACCGCCATTACGACGACGCGCAGGTCGAGCAGGTGCTGAGCGCTTCGCCCGACCGTGTCGATCCGCGCTGTCCGCATTTCGGCGTCTGCGGCGGCTGCGCGCTGCAGCACCTCGCACCCGAGGCGCAGATCGCCGCGAAACAGCGCGTGCTCGCCGAGAACTTCGAACGCATCGGCCACGTCGAGCCCAAGCGCTGGCTCGCGCCGTTGACCTCGGCAGTCTGGGGCTATCGGCGCAAGGGGCGTCTCTCGGTCAAGTTCGTCGACAAGAAAGGCAAGGCGCTCGTCGGATTCCGCGAGGACAACGGCCGCTACGTCGCCGACCTCACGCGCTGCGAAGTCCTTGCGCCCGCGGTCGGTGAACGCATCGAGGCGCTCGCCGCGCTCGTCGGCACGCTGAGCGGCGTGCGCGAGATTCCGCAGATCGAGATCGCCGCGGGCGACGACACGACCGCGCTGATCTTCCGTCACCTGCAGCCGCTGACCGACGCCGATCGCGCCGCGCTGATCGCGTTCGGCCGGACGCACGATCTCGCGATCTACCTGCAGCCCGGCGGCAACGACAGCGTGCATCCGCTGTGGCCCGAAGCACCGCGGCTCGCGTTCCGCATCGACAGCGCCGACGTCGAACTCGAATTCCGGCCGCTCGATTTCATCCAGGTCAATTCGGCGATGAACGAAGCGATGATCGCGCACGCGCTGGCGCTGCTCGACCCGCAGCCCGGCGACCGCGTGCTCGACCTGTTCTGCGGCCTGGGCAACTTCACGTTTCCGCTCGCGCGCCGCAGCGCGCACGTCGTCGGCGTCGAAGGCGAACACGGTCTCGTCGAGCGCGCGAAACAGAACGCGGCGCGCAACGGCATCGCCAACGTCGAATACCACGTCGCGAACCTGCTCGACGACCAGCGCGACACGCCCTGGGCGCGGCAGCGCTACGACAAGATCCTGCTCGATCCGCCGCGCTCGGGCGCGCAGGCGGTGTTCGACTACCTGCCGAAAAAAGACACCGACCGCATCGTCTACGTGTCGTGCCATCCTGCCTCGCTCGCGCGCGACGCCGGCATACTCGTGGACAAGCATGGCTTCAAGCTCAGGGCCGCCGGCGTGATGGACATGTTCCCGCACACGGCGCACGTGGAATCGATCGCGCTGTTCGAACGATGAACGACGCGCAGGCCGCCGCGACGCGAGCGCCTGCGCGAACGGAGGCATAGGCATGGGCGTAGAAATCGAACGCAAGTTTCTGCTCGCTTCCGACGCGTGGCGTGCGCAGGTGTCGCGCTCGCAGCGGCTCGTGCAGGGCTATCTCGTCAGCGCGGCCGCGGTCACGAGCGGCGCGGCGCGCAGCTCGGTGCGCGTGCGGATCGGCGGCGAGCAGGCCTGGCTCAACATCAAGTCCTCCACGCTGGGGCCGGTGCGCCAGGAATACGAATACGAAGTGCCGCTTGCGGATGCCGAGGCGATGCTCGCCAAGCTCTGCGACGGCGTCGTCGAGAAGATCCGCCACTATGTCGCGCATGCGGGGCGCGAGTTCGAGATCGACGAATTCTTCGGCACGAACGACGGTCTCGTCGTCGCCGAACTCGAACTCGACGCGGTCGACGAGGCGTTCGAGCGGCCCGACTGGCTCGGCCTCGAAGTCAGCCATCTGCCGCGCTACTACAACCTCAACCTGATTGCTCATCCGTACTCGGTCTGGGCTGCGGCCGAGCGCGAGGGACTGGACTGATGCTCGTCATAGGAATCGCCGGCAAGGAACTCGCCGCGCACGAACGCGACTGGATCGCCGCGCCGGAAGTCAGCGGCGTGATCCTGTTCAGCCGCAACTTCGCCTCGCGCGAGCAGGTCGCCGCGCTCATCGACGCCATCCGCGCCGTGCGCGCCGACGAATTCCTGCTCTGCGTCGACCAGGAAGGCGGTCCGGTGCAGCGCTTCCGCGACGGCTTCACGCGGCTGCCGGCGCTGGCCCGGCTCGGCGAGATCCATGACGCCGAACCGGCGCGTGCGATCGCGCTCGCCGAGGAGCACGCCTGGGTCATGGCCAGCGAGATGCGTGCGCTCGACATCGACATCAGCTTCGCGCCCGTCGTCGATCTCAAGCGCGGTAACCGCGCGATCGGCGAGCGCGCGTTCCATGCCGATCCGCGCGTGGTCTCCGAACTCGGCGAGGCCTATCTGCGCGGCATGCATCTGGGCGGCATGGCCGCGACGCTCAAGCATTTTCCGGGGCACGGCTCGGTGCTCGAAGACACGCATTTCGACGCGGCGACCGATCCGCGTTCGTTCGACGAACTGCGCGCGACCGATCTCGCGACGTTCGCCGACGGCTTTGCGGCCGGGGCCGAGGCCGTGATGCTCGCGCACGTGACGTATCCGGCTGTCGACGCAGTGCCGGCCGGCTACTCGCGGATCTGGATAGAGGACGTGCTGCGCGGCGAGATGGGCTTTCGCGGCGTCGTGTTCTCCGACGACATCGGCATGGCCGCGGCCGAATCCGCGGGCGGCGTCGCCGCCCGCATCGACGCGCACCTCGGAGCCGGCTGCGATCTCGTGCTCGTCTGCAGTCCCGCGCTCGTCGCCGAATCGATCGCGGCCGTGCGCGGCCGCGCGCCGTGCCCGCCCGCGCGCATTGCCGCGTTACGCGGAATGGTCGCATCGTCGTGGCAGTCTCTTCTCGACAATCCGCAACGTATCCGCTTCATCGAGCGCCTCGCCGCGCTCGGTGTTCCCGCCTCGCCGAGCGTCTAGACGCGCGCGGCGTATTCCCGAGTGAAACCATGACCCGACCCAGCCTGACCGACGCGTTGGCCACCGCCGACCTGATCCACGACCTGCCGGTGCTCGACGCCGCGATCGCCCGCATGGGCCGCGAGATCGACGCCGCCATCGCCGGCGAACGCGCCGTATTCGCGACCGTCATGCACGGCGGCATGCTGTTCGGCGCGAAGCTCGCGCTCGCGATGAAGAGCGACATGGAATTCGACTACATCCACGCGACGCGTTACCGCGGCGCGACCAGCGGCACCGAGCTGCACTGGCTGCGCCAGCCGGCCGCCGTGCTGGCCGGGCGCACGATCGTGCTCGCCGACGACATTCTCGACGAGGGCAAGACGCTCAAGGCCGTGCGCGACTTCTGCCTCGACCGCGGCGCGCGGCGCGTGCTCGTCGCCGTGCTCTGCGAAAAGCGCCACGGACGCTGCGTGCCCGGCGTCGCGTCGGATTTCTGCGGCGTCGAAGTGCCGGACCGCTACGTGTTCGGCCACGGCATGGACTACTACGAACAGGGCCGCAATCTGCCGGCCATCTACGCGATCTGAGGGACGAGCCATGGCACTGGATCTGGCCATCATCGGCGGCACGGGTTTGTATCAGTTTCCCGGTTTGGAAAATGTGGTCCGGCGCGACGTCGAGACGCCGTTCGGCGCGACCTCGGCACCGGTCGTCTGCGGCGAGGTCGGCGGACGCCCGGTCGCGTTCCTCGCGCGCCACGGCGAAGGCCACAGCGTGCCGCCGCATCGCGTGAACTACCGCGCCAACGTCTGGGCGCTGCACAGCCTCGGCGCCAGGCGCGTCATCGGCGTCAACGCCGTCGGCGGGATCCGCGACGACATGGGGCCGCGCGTCGTCGCCGTACCCGACCAGATCATCGACTACACCCACGGCCGCTACACGAGCTTCTGCGACGCCGACGGCGCCGAGGTCCGGCACATCGACTTCAGCGAGCCCTACACGGCCTCGCTGCGCGCCGAGCTGCTGGCAGCGGCGCGCGACGCCGGCATTGCGGTCGTCGACGGCGGCTGCTACGGCGCGACGCAGGGGCCGCGCCTGGAAACGCGCGCCGAGATCGCACGCCTGCGCCGCGACGGCTGCGACCTCGTCGGTATGACCGGCATGCCCGAAGCCGCGCTCGCGCGCGAACTCGAACTCGACTATGCCTGCATCGCGCTCATCGCGAACTGGGCCGCGGGCTGCGGCGACGAAGCCGAGATCAGCCTCGAGGAAATCTTCGCGAACCTGCGCGAAGCGACCGCCGCCGTGCCGCCCGTCGTGAGCGCGCTGCTCGCGAAATAGCGGCCCGCGACGGGCTCGCGAGGCCGTTCAGCATTGTGGAGACGGCATCCTTTCGTTCGTCGCGTGACGCGGCTCACACACGATTGCATCGACGCTCTCGCACTTTCGATTGCGCTGCGTATACTCGTACACGCGGCGCACCGACTCGGGGGAGAAGTCTGCCGCGCATTCGTCCAGCAACGTTCGAGGGGAAGTCATGCAGTTCGGTACGGTAAAGTGGTTCAACGACGCCAAGGGCTTCGGTTTCATCGCGCCTGAAGGCGGCGGTTCCGACGTTTTTGTGCACTTTTCGGCAATTTCTTCCAAGGGGTTCCGCACCCTGCAGGAAGGCCAGCGCGTCAGCTTCGTCGTCAGCCAGGGACCGAAAGGCGCCCAGGCCTCGGCGGTGACGCCGGTGCAATAAGCGTCGCAACCGCGTTCACGACGAAAGGCCCCGCTGCGTCGGGGCCTTTTTTGTTGCGGCGCCGGCCGGTGCGGCCAATTTCTTTTTGCTCTTTATTGCTTAGTGCGTTTTTGCGAATTTGTTTGCCATGACGCGCGGTAACCGGTGGCATCGCACCGGCCCCGGCGAATCCGCGGCCGGCGCGTCGGCGCTACCGCGTGGCGCCGAGTGCGGCTTCAAGCTGGCGGGCGAGCGCGGCGGCCTGCGCATCGCCTGGGCCTTCCCGCTTGCTGTGCGCGTACGCGGCCGCGCGCAGCGCGTCGCCATCGGCATCGCCGGCGTCCTGCAGGAGCGCACGGGCATATTCGGCGTTCACTTCTTTCGGACTCTGCACGCGCGTACCGAGTGCGGCGCTGCCGTTGCCGCTGGGGCTGCCGCCGACCGGGTAGGTCCAGCCGAGTCCGAACACGCGCTGATCGTCCATGTCGACGATATAGAAGTCGTAGTAGCCGCCGACGCGCACGAGGAAGGCGTAGCGTCGTGTCGACGCGTCGTAGAGCGCCACCGCGATGCGGCTCGTCGGGAAGCCGTCGAAATAGCCGGCGACGAACGGCCCGCTGCTGCCGCTCTCGTAGGTGCGCATGACCAGCCAGTCGCCGATCACGAGGCCGCTGGTGTTGAAAGTCAGCACGAAACTTCCGCGCAGGATCGACAGCACGCTGTCATAGGCATAGAGCTGCTTGGTGATGCGCGTGCTGCCGCCCTGGTAGTAGAGCGTCGCGGTCACATAGGAATCGAACACGATGCGCACCGGACCGGCGGCGTTCGCGATGCCCTGCGGACGCACGTAGGCGCAGCCGATGCACTGGCCGCCGGTATTGGCGTCGAACGTCGCGTTGAACGTATTTGTCGCGAAATCGTAGCGGCCCGCCGAGATGAACCAGGTCGCGCTGCCGTTCGGCGCATAGACGAACGACGTCACGATCATGATGTCGTCCTGCATTTCGATATTGAAGCCGCGGCCCGATTCGGCCGGATTCCACCAGAGCCCGCGTGTCGGTCCGCCGACGAGCGTCGCCGCGTTGGCGCCGAGCGCGACGAGGTAAATCATTACGGCAATCAGCCAGCGTGTCATACAGCCTCCCTGAGGGCGCCCACGGCGGACGCCTGCGCTCCTACCTGTCGTCCGGGGCGCAGTTCTCTCAGGACATCGGCAGTACGCCGTCGTCGGCACGGTGCGCATCGAGTGCGCAGGGCCCGGTGGTCCTTGCCGGCGCCGTGCCGACCGGAAACGAACGGCCAGGCCGAGGAAGGCGGGCGCTCAGAACGTCGCGACGAAATCCACGATGGCCCGGCCGGCGAATTTGCCGCGATAGACGATGAACGGGACAGCTCTTTCGTCGGTCGCGTAGATCTCGTACAGCGTGCCTGCGTCGACCGTCCAGCCGCCGTAGTTCGGAAAGCGCATCGGGTCGGCGATGAAGGTGCCGAGCACGCGCTGCAGCACCGAGCGCGGCCCGCCTACGGTCGCGGCGAGCGCCGTCGGCACGGCGTCCTTGCCCGCGTCGGGTGCTGCGACCGGAACGAGATGAAGCTTGATCTCGCCCTGCGCATTCTTGCGCACGACTTTCACCGACACCCACGCCTTCGATTCGTCCGGCTTCGGCTTGTCTTTTTCCGGATCGGCCGGCGGCCGCAGTCCGAGCGCCTTGAACAGTTCGTAGATCGCCGCGCTGCCGCCGGCGAGCACGCATGCCGACAGGAATTGCGAGAACGCTTTCGACGAGCCGGCATGACCGCTCGCATGTTCTGCGACGCGCGCGAAGACGTCGTAGTCGAAGCCGCGGACGACCGCATAACCCGCGGCGAGCATGACCAGCGTCTTCACCGCGCGGCCGTTGAAGAACTCGCGATAGAGCCGCCACTGGAACAGCAGCGCCAGCGCCGATTCGAGCACCGTCGCGACGACGAACAGCCCGAGCAGCTGCGGCAGCAGTTCCTCGACGAATTTCGGCGGGGCAGTGTCGGCATCGCCCGCGCCGGGCGCATTCGCGACCGGCGCCGGTGCAGGCGCGGCTGCCGCCGCGACGCCCGGCGGTGCGGCCTGCGCGGACACCGTCGGCATCGCCGCGACGACGACGGTCAGCAGCAGGCCGATGCACAACCCGACGCGCAGGACGCGCGCGATTCGTCTTCTGATCATGGCGTTCCCCTTCGGCCCGCCCGCGCGGCGCGGCTCCGATATCGATCAGTGATGCGACTGCGGCGAATCTCGCAGCCGCCGTCGGTCGGCGTGGGCGCCGGAACGAAAAACGCCGCGCGAGGCGGGCGCAGGTGCTGAAACGACAAAGGCCCGC
>NZ_DATIGT010000110.1:0-45944 GCF_035481375.1 Tahibacter sp. | reverse complement strand
CGGCGGCGATACGGCGGGTGGCATCGGCTCGGCCGGAACGGACGCAGCGCCCGCCTTTGCCGGCGCCGCACCCGCTTCGCGCAGCCGCTGGAGTTCCTGCTGCAGTTCGCTGACGCGCTGCTCAGCGCGACGCTGCCGCAGCGCTAGCTTGCGCATGATACGAACCGCAATTTCCACATTTTGCCGGAGCAGTTCGGCGAAGGCCGCACGTTCGATCCGCAGCAGCCGGCAGTCGCTGCGCGCGAGCGCCGATGCGAATCGCGGCTGATCCTCGAGCACGGCCATCTCGCCGAGAAAGTCGCCTGCCTCGAGTACGGCCACCGGCTCGGTTCCGCGCGCGGCACGCAGGATCGCGATGCTGCCGGATTCGACGATGTACATCTCCGAGCCTGCGTCGCCTTCGCGAAACAGGTATTGCCCCGCGGGAACATCGACGTAAAGGTCGCTTGCCTTGGCCATGCCTTCCCTGCCTGTCGCCGGCGCTGTCGCTCGATTATGCCGAGCGCTTCAATTGAGCGGCAACCGCGACAGCAGTCCCTGCGCCAATCGCTGACCGCGTCACGGCGAGAAGCGCGAACGGGTCGCTTTCCGCCGACCGACGCCGCACCGATACTGCGCGCAGACTCGCGAGAACTGCCATGAACATCGTCGGCCGGCTGCTGCCGCTCCTGTTCGCTCTGACTTCCGCCGCGAACGCGGCGACGACAGTGCGCCTTCCGTCCTGGGCCTGCAACGGCAACAACGACCGCATCTTTCGCCACGGTTTTCAGAACGGCGAATTCGTTCCGTCCGCGCCGAGCCTCGGCAGCGGCGGTGCCGCGCCCGGACGGCAGCTGCGCACGCTGTCCATCGCCGGCCTCGGCAGCGGCACGCAGAAGATCCACCTCTACATCCCTCCGTCGTACAACCCGGCGCATGCAACACCGATCGTCATCGCGCTGCACGGCACCGCCGGCAGCCCCGCCAACGCCGACGCGTATGCGCAGGACGTGCGCAACGCCTGGGAGAGCGTCGCGGTCACGCGCGGCTTCATCGTCGCCGCGCCCGTTGCCAACGGCACGAACGGCTCATGGCGCGACGGTTCCAGCGCCGCGCCGAACGACTACACATTTCTCGCCGCCGCGGTCGCCGATCTGCGCGCGGCCTACAACATCGACGACAGCCGTCTGCAGCTGTGGGGATTTTCCGCAGGCGGGCACGTCGCCCACGACCTGCTCGTGAACGGCGCCGTCCCGGCGCTCGACGAGTTCCACGTATCCGCCTATGCGGTCAGTGCGGGGCGGCTGTTCTCGCTGGCCTGCCTCGGCGACACCGAAGGGCAGTGTCAGGCCCGCCTGGATGCACAGACACGGAAACTGCCATTTGCACTGTACCTCGGCACGGCCGACCCGATGTACGGCCCGCCCTACAACGCCGTCGACGATCCACCGCGTTTCGAAGCAGCCGGATGGGTGATGTACGACACCGTCAGCTACTACGTTTTCGGCGGCGGGCACACCTATGAACCGGGGCATTTCGTCGACCTCTGGAACTTCGTCTGCCGGTTCGCCCTGAGCCTCTGATGGCCGTCCGGCGCAAGGCCGAAATGGCCCTGTTTTTGGTTGCGACGCGTCAAAAACGGCTGATATAATCTCGCTGCTTAGCGACCGGTGCACGTACCGCGCGGTGCGTAGACCGGGCAACCGTCGGGGCAATCCAGTGAGAAATTCCATCGCCGCCGGCCGGCGACTGGCCACTCGGATCGTGTTCGCCCAGACGGGAGTTTCCCTTCTGATGGCATTGTTGTTTCTGGCGCAGGGACCGCGTCCGGCGACGGGCGCCCTAGCGGGCGGCTTGCTCGTGGCAGCAGGAACGATGCTGCTGGCGGCACGGATGTTCCGCAGCGATGCGATCGGCGGACCGATGGCGTTCTGGGGTTTGCTGCTTGGCACGCTGTTGAAATGGATCTTGCTGGCAGGCGGCCTCATCAGCCTGCTCGGCGTATGGCGATTGCCGCCCCTGGCGGTAATCACGGGTTTCACGGCAGCCCTGCTCGTACATCTGGCAGGACTGCGGTTCAAGGAATAGCGGAGTTCTTGTGAGCACCGAGGCAGCGGCTACCGGCGGTCTGAACGAATACATCACTCACCACTTGACCCATAACCTGGTCAAGTTCGGCACGGGTTTCCACCTCGATACGTGGCTGGTGTCCCTCTCGCTGGGCCTGCTGTTCGTGCTGTGGTTCGGCCTGAAGGCCCGCAAGGCGACTGCCGGTGTGCCGAGCAAGGGCCAGGCCTTCGTCGAGATCATCGTCGAGTTCGTCGACGGCCAGGTGAAGGACACGTTCCACGGCGACCGCCGTTCGGTCACCCCGCTCGCACTGACCATCTTCATGTGGATCGTGTTCATGAACACCATGGACCTGATCCCGCTCGATCTGCCGGGCTGGCTCATCCAGGCCACCGCCGGCCACGAAGTCGCCCATCACACGTACTGGCGCCTCGTTCCGACCGCCGACCTCAACACCACGCTGGCGCTGTCGGTCTCCGTCTTCTTCATCCTGATCGGCCATGCCCTCGCTGCGAAAGGCGGCTTCGGCTTCGGCAAGGAACTCCTGACCGCGCCGTTCCATGCGCACGGCCCGCTGGCCATCGTGCTCGCGCCGGTCAATCTCTTCATGAACATCGTCGAGTGGCTGGTCAAGCCTGTTTCGCTGGCCATGCGACTGTTCGGCAACATGTACGGCGGCGAGCTCGTCTTCATGCTGATCGCCGGCCTGCTCGCGGGTTGGGTCACATTCGTCCCGGGCATCATCGCCAACACCGCCTGGGCGATCTTCCACATCCTGATCATCCTGCTGCAGGCCTTCATCTTCATGATTCTCACGGTCGTCTACATCGCCGGCGCCCGCGAAGGCCACTGATCGATTTTGTTGCTGCACCCGTTTCCGACTTTTCCGTTTTCTGACTTCTGAGGAGATTCACCATGGAATTCATCGCCAACGTTCAGGGCCTGACCGCCATCGCCATCGGCATCATCATCGGCCTCGGTGCGCTGGGCGCCTGCTTGGGCATCGCGATCATGGGTTCCAAGTTCCTGGAATCGGCCGCGCGTCAGCCGGAACTCGTGCCGATGCTGCAGGGCCGCATGTTCCTGCTCGCCGGCCTGATCGACGCTGCGTTCATTATCGGTCTGGCCGTCGCCCTGTACTTCGCGACCGGCAACCCGCTGCTCAGCGCGCTCACCGCGAAGTAACAGCGCGGATCGCCTGCCGGACCGTGCACCCGTACGGGCGCGCGGTCCGCGTCCGTCACGCCGTGACGGCGCATCCGTAGCGATTGCCTGAGGAGTCATACGATGAATATCAACTTGACCTTCTTCGGCCAGATGATCTCGTTCGGGATCCTCGTCTGGTTCACGATGAAGTTCATCTGGCCGCCGCTGAACGCGGCCATCGAATCGCGCCAGAAGACCATTGCCGACGGCCTCGCCGCCGCCGAGCGCGCGCGCCAGGAACTCAAGGACGCCGACTCGCGCGTCGCCGACGAGATCCGCAAGGCGCGCGAGGAAGCGACACACATCGTCGAGCGCGCGAATCAGCAGTACAACCAGATCGTCGACAAAGCCAAAGTCGACGCGGTTGCCGAAGGCGCGCGCCAGAAGGCCGTCGCCCAGGCCGAGATCGAATCGCTGTCGCACCAGGCCCGCGAAGTCCTGCGTCAACAGGTCGCCGCACTGGCTGTTTCCGGTGCCGAGAAGATCCTCAAGCGCGAAATCGATCAGGCGCGCCACCGCGACCTGCTTGACGCTCTGGCCAAAGAGATCTGATCCATGAGCAGCGCCGAAAGCCTCGCCCGTCCGTATGCCCGCGCCGCGTTCGACCTAGCGCGCGAGTCCAACGCGCTGACCGAGTGGTCGTCCAAGCTCGAGTTCGCCGCCGCTGTCGTGCGCAGCCCGCAGGTACAGACTCTGATCGGCAATCCCGCCTTCGGCGGTGACAAGCTCGTCAGCCTGTTCCTGCCGCAGGATGAAAAAGCCGACTCGGCGTTCGCGAACTTCGTCGCGACGCTCGCCGCGAATCGCCGTCTGCCCATCCTCGCCGAAGTCGCCGACGGCTTTGCCGCGCTCAAGCGCGCGGCCGAAGGCGTGCTCAAGGTGACGGTGCGCGCGGCCGTTCCGCTCGAAGCCGGCCAATCCGACGCGCTCAAGGCGGCGCTGGCCAAGCGCTTCGGCCGGCAGATCGAACTCACGAGCACGATCGACGAATCGGTCATCGGCGGCGCCATCATCGACGCCGGCGACACGGTCATCGACGGCTCGGTGCGTGGCCGTCTCGAACGTCTGGCGCAGTCGCTGACTCACTAAAAATTGTCGTCATGTCGGCGGACCCGCAAGGCCCGCCTCTAGCGAGAAAACCCATGCAAACCACGCTCAACCCGTCCGAAGTCAGCGAGCTCATCAAGAGCCGCATCCAGCAGTTCCAGGCCACGGCCGAAGCGCGCAACGAAGGCACCATCACGTCGGTGGCTGACGGCATCGTGCGCATCCACGGCCTCGCCGACGTGATGTCGGGCGAAATGATCGAACTGCCGGGCAACTCCTTCGCCCTCGCGCTGAACCTCGAGCGCGACTCGGTGGGCGCGGTCGTCCTGGGCGAATACCAGCACCTGCGCGAAGGCGACACGGTCAAGACCACGGGCCGCATTCTCGAAGTCCCGACCGGTCCGGAACTGCTCGGCCGCGTCGTCGACGCGCTCGGCAATCCGATCGACGGCAAGGGTCCGCTGAACGCCAAGATCCTCTCGCCGATCGAAAAGGTCGCGCCGGGCGTGATCTGGCGCAAGTCGGTCGATGAGCCGGTGCAGACCGGCTACAAATCGGTCGACTCGATGATTCCGATCGGTCGCGGCCAGCGCGAGCTGATCATCGGCGACCGCCAGACCGGCAAGACCGCTCTCGCGATCGACGCGATCATCAATCAGAAGAACACCGGCATTAAGTGCATCTACGTCGCCATCGGCCAGAAGCAGAGCTCGATCGCCAACGTCGTGCGCAAGCTCGAAGAGAACGGCGCGCTGGATCACACGATCATCGTCGCTGCGTCGGCGTCCGAATCGGCCGCGCTGCAGTACATCGCGCCATACTCGGGCTGCGCCATGGGCGAGTACTTCCGCGACCGCGGCCAGGACGCGCTGATCATCTATGACGACCTGTCCAAGCAGGCCGTCGCCTACCGCCAGATCTCGCTGCTGCTGCGCCGCCCGCCGGGCCGCGAAGCGTATCCGGGCGACGTGTTCTATCTCCACTCGCGTCTGCTCGAGCGCGCTTCGCGCGTTTCCGAGGAATATGTCGAGAAGTTCACGAACGGCGAAGTGAAGGGCAAGACTGGTTCGCTGACCGCGCTGCCGATCATCGAAACGCAGGCCGGCGACGTGTCCGCATTCGTGCCGACCAACGTGATCTCGATCACCGACGGTCAGATCTTCCTCGAAACCGACCTGTTCAACGCCGGCATCCGTCCGGCCGTGAACGCCGGTATCTCGGTGTCCCGTGTCGGCGGCGCCGCGCAGACCAAGATCGTGAAGAAGCTGTCGGGCGGCGTGAAGCTTGCGCTCGCGCAGTACCGCGAACTCGCGGCGTTCGCGCAGTTCGCGTCCGACCTCGACGCGGCGACGCGTGCGCAGCTCGAACGCGGTCAGCGCGTCACCGAACTGATGAAGCAGAACCAGTACGCGCCGCTGTCGATCGCCGAACTCGCGCTGTCGGTCTACGCGGCCGAGAAGGGCTTCCTCGACGAGCTGCCGGTCAACAAGATCCTCGCGTTCGAAAAGGGTCTGCACGCGTTCTTCCATCAGAACCACGCGGAACTGGTCAAGAAGATCGTCGAGACCGGCGACTGGAACAACGACATCGAAGCGACGTTCAAGGCCGGCATCGCCGAGTTCAAGAAGACGGGCAGCTGGTGATTTCCCGCGAGGCGCGCCGGTCGGCGCGCCTCGCTTCACCGACCCGACTTACTGAACCAGCATAGCGAGCGAAACAATGGCAGGCGGCAGAGAAATCAAAACCAAGATCAAGAGCGTGCAGAACACCCGCAAGGTGACGCGCGCGCTCGAAATGGTCTCGGCCTCGAAGATCCGCAAGGCGCAGGACCTCATGAAGGCCTCGCGTCCGTATGCGCGCCTCATGCGCCAGGTGATCGGTCACATCGCGAAGGCGAACACCGAGTACCAGCACCCGTTCATGGTCGCGCGTTCCGAAATCAAGCGCGTCGGCTACATCGTCGTGTCGACCGACCGCGGCCTCTGCGGCGGCCTGAACTCCAACGTGTTCCGCCGCATCATCGGCGAGATCCGCGAGCTCAGCGACCGCGGCGTCGAGATCGACGTCGTCGCGATCGGCGCGAAGGCGAACGCGTTCTTCCGTCGTCTCAAGGTCAATCTGGTCGGCAGCGCGACCCATCTCGGCGAGAAGCCGCAGGTCGCGGCGCTGATCGGCGTCATCAAGGTCATGCTGGACGCGTATACCGACGGCCGCATCGACCAGCTGAAGCTCGCCTACAACGACTTCGTCAACACGATGACGCAGAAGCCGACGGTCGACACGCTGCTGCCGCTGCCGCCGGCGAACGGCCTGACGACGACGCACGAGTGGGACTACATCTACGAGCCGGGCCCGGAAATCGTGCTCGACCACGTGCTGACGCGCTACATCGAGTCGCTCGTGTATCAGGCGACGCTCGAGAATCTCGCGAGCGAGCACGCCGCGCGCATGGTGGCGATGAAGTCCGCCAGCGACAACGCGACGAAAGCGATCGAGACGCTCTCGCTGATCTACAACAAGGCCCGCCAGGCCGCGATCACGCAGGAAATCTCGGAAATCGTCGGCGGCGCGGCCGCGGTCTGAAAAACAGGAAATGGTGGACAGGAGAGAGAAAACAGTAAGAGCGCGCTGAATCGCTGTCTCTCGTTTCTCGCTCCTCTCCACTCGATTCTCAAATTCAAGCGGTGCGGCCGACGCGGCCACATCGTCAAACAGTTCAAAGCATCGGAGTTTCCCTATGAGCCAGGGCAAAGTTGTTCAGATCATCGGCGCCGTGGTCGACGTCGAATTCCCGCGCGACCAGGTGCCGAAGGTATACGACGCACTGAAGGTCGACGGCACCGAAATCACGCTCGAAGTCCAGCAGCAGCTCGGCGACGGTATCGTGCGTGCGATCGCCCTGGGCTCCACCGACGGCCTCAAGCGCAACCTCATCGCGCGCAACACCGGCGAAGGCATCAAGGTGCCGGTCGGCGTGAAGACGCTCGGCCGCATCATGGACGTGCTCGGCAACCCGATCGACGAAGCGGGTCCGATCGGCGAGCAGGAGCGCTGGGTCATCCACCGCACGGCTCCGAGCTACGCGGAACAGGCCTCGAGCAACGAACTCCTCGAAACCGGCATCAAGGTCATCGACCTCGTCTGCCCGTTCGCCAAGGGCGGCAAGGTCGGCCTGTTCGGCGGCGCCGGCGTCGGCAAGACCGTCAACATGATGGAACTCATCAACAACATCGCGAAGGCGCACTCGGGTCTGTCCGTGTTCGCCGGCGTGGGTGAGCGTACCCGCGAGGGCAACGACTTCTACCACGAGATGAAAGACTCCAACGTGCTCGACAAGGTCACGATGGTGTACGGCCAGATGAACGAGCCGCCGGGCAACCGTCTGCGCGTCGCGCTGACCGGCCTGACCATGGCCGAGTACTTCCGCGACGAGAAAGACGCGTCGGGCAAGGGCCGTGACGTGCTGCTGTTCGTCGACAACATCTACCGCTACACGCTGGCCGGTACCGAAGTGTCGGCGCTGCTCGGCCGCATGCCGTCGGCCGTGGGATACCAGCCGACGCTCGCGCAGGAAATGGGCGTGCTGCAGGAACGCATCACCTCGACGAAGACCGGTTCGATCACCTCGATCCAGGCCGTCTACGTGCCCGCGGACGACCTGACCGATCCGTCGCCGGCGACGACCTTCGCACATCTCGATGCGACCGTCGTGCTCTCGCGCAACATCGCGTCGCTCGGTATCTACCCGGCCGTCGACCCGCTCGACTCGACGAGCCGCCAGCTCGACCCGAACGTGATCGGCAGCGACCACTACGAAGTCGCGCGCAAGGTGCAGGGCACGCTGCAGCGCTACAAGGAACTCAAGGACATCATCGCGATCCTCGGCATGGACGAGCTCAGCGAAGAGGACAAGCAGGTCGTCGCCCGCGCCCGTAAGTGCGAGCGCTTCTTCTCGCAGCCGTTCCACGTCGCCGAAGTGTTCACGGGTTCGCCGGGCAAGTACGTCTCGCTCAAGGAAACCATCCGCGGCTTCAAGATGATCGTCGACGGCGAATGCGATCACCTGCCGGAACAGGCGTTCTACATGGTCGGCGGCATCGACGAAGTGATCGAGAAAGCCAAGAAGATGGCCGAAAAGGCCTGATCGAAGCGTGCGATAGACAACGGCACCGTGCCGCCGCGGCCACGCGGCGGCGCAGTCCAGCGAGGCAAACATGACCAGCACCATCCGTTGCGACATCGTCAGTGCCGAGGAAGAAATCTTCCACGGCGCCGCGCAGATGATCGTGGCCACCGGCGAAATGGGCGAACTCGGCATCGCGCCGCGCCATGCGCCGCTGATCACGCGTCTGAAGCCGGGCCAGGTCCGCGTGATCCTGGAAAACGGCGACGAGCAGTTCTTCTACGTTTCCGGCGGCATTCTCGAAGTGCAGCCGCAGGTCGTCACCGTGCTGGCCGACACCGCGATCCGCGCGAAGGATCTCGACGAAGCCGCGGCGAACAAGGCCAAGGAAGCCGCCGAGCGCGCGCTCGCCAATCGCACCGACGCGCTCGAAATCGCCCAGGCCCAGGCCCAGCTCGCGCAGGCCATGGCGCAGCTGCAGGCGCTCGAGCGTCTGCGCAAGGCGCTCAAGCACTGACGCCGCCGGTAGTCGCGCGCGCTCACGGGCGCCGCACACCGACACCCAATCGCTTTTGCATCACTCCACGCCGGCCTCGTGCCGGCGTTTTTTATTTCCGCGTATCCGCTCGTCGATCGGTTCGACGGATGTGCCTCGCCGACGCTCGGGCGACTCTCGCCGCACAGGAACGAACGACCGGCACTGCGCACGCTGCGCGTTGCGCCGCGTCGGCTTGACATCGCAGCGCGGCCGTCGTTCCGTCGTCGGCTTTTTCCACTTATGCCTTAACCACTTCTTTCCTCGGATACGACGCGCGAACTTCGCCGCGTCCGACGTGGTCTGCTTCGTTCGCTCGCCGCAGTTGCCGCATTATTCCTTTACCGCGCAATTCCACACGTTCGCTACTTGCGAAAGCTGGGGGATGCACGGCGCAACTGCGTCTCCGGAGCGCATCCACACGAAGGAATCGTCCCCATGCGCAGTTTGTTCGCAGCCGTCGTCTCGCTTGCTGCCGTCGTCGCAGCTCCCGTTCATGCCGCCGTCGTTCAGGGCAAGGTCGTCGAAGCGGGCACCAACACGCCGCTCGCCGGAGCGACCGTTTCGGTCGTCGCGCCCGGCTTCTTCTTTTTGCCCGTCGTCGTCGCGTCCGCACAGACCGGCGCCGACGGCCGCTACACGATCGACACCGACGCGATCGCGAATCCGGTGGCGATCGTCACGACGGCGCCGGGTTTCGCCGGTCGTTCGCATGTCGGCGAACGCTGCCCGGCGGAGCCGATCTTCTGCTACCAGGCGGCAACCAAGGTCACGCTGTCGAATGCGGCACCGCTGACCGCCGATGTTGCGCTGGGCCACGCCGCGCGCATCCGCGGCACGCTGCGCGACCGCGCCACCGGTGCACCGCCGGCACCCGATGCGTACATCCAGATCCGCCATGTCGGCTCGCCGGCGCTCATGCATCTCGCCGCCACATCGACGGCGGCCGCCGACGGCAGTTTCGAATTCGGCGACCTGCACGGCGGAACCTACGAGTTCCGCGCGTCGGCGTCGGTCGCGAACGTCAGCGACCGCCGGTATCTGAGCTACGCCTGGCCCGACCTGCACTGCGACGGGGTGCAGGTCTCCTGCGACACGCTCGCGACGCAGCCGCTCGTCGTCGCCGACGGCGCGCTGCTCGATGATGTCGACGCGGAGCTGCGCACCGGCGCCTATGTGCGCGTGCGCATGATCAGCGACGGCAACGGCAGCTGGATTCAGCACTCCGCGGTCGCGAGCGCGCCGGCAGACGCGTCGCACCGCATCGACGGCTTCATCGAAGCCGACGGCTATTCCGCGACCGGACCGCTGCTGCCCGGCGCAATCAATCTGCACGTGCGTCCTTACGCCACGCTGGCCTATCCGGCGAAGATCTACCCGAACCTGCCGTGCAACACCGATCCCTGCGATCTGAGCGGCGCACCGACGATCGATGTCGCCGCCGGCGCGACGGTCACGCTGAACGACATCCATGTCGCGCCGCTGCGCACCGCGAGTGGGCGCGTGACGGACCAGGCCACCGGACTGCCGATCGCGAACGCGACCGTCGCCGCCGGTGCGCTCGTGCCGCCGACGTTCGGTCTCTGGGGTTTCGTCGCCGAGGCGACCGCACAGACCGATGCCGACGGCCGCTACGTGCTGGAAGGCTTCGGCAGCGAAGACGTCGCGCTGGTCACGCGACAGGCAGGCTCGGGCTGGATCGACCGCGGCTGGAGCGACGTCGAATGCAGCGGCGCGAATCGCTTCTGCAACGACGCGGCGACGCCGTTCACGCTGCTGGACTTCTTCGCGCAGCCGCATCCGGCCGGCATCGACTTCGCGATCGCGCGCGGCGCGACGCTCAGCGGACGCGTCGTCTTCGCCGGCAGCGGCGCGCCGGCGGCGAACTACGCCGTGGCTGCGGTGCCCGCGTCGCATGGTCTGGCCGGCAAACCCGTATTCACCGACGCGCAGGGCAACTTCTCGGTCGGCGGCCTCACGCCGGAAAGCTACTTCCTGTTCGCATCGCCCCACGCCGCATTCGCGAACTCGCCCGGCACGATCTGGCCGAGCCTGCCCTGCAGCGTGCTCTGGATCGATTCGCCGATCGACTGTGCGCCGACGGCAAGCCATCGGCTCACACCCGCCGCCGGCGGCAGCATCGGCGACCTGACCATCGTGGTGCCCGACCTCGACGCGATCTTCGGCGACGGCTTCGAGCCGTAGCGCGCTCAGCGCGCCGCGGCGCGATATGCGGCCAGCACCTCGTCGCAGCGTCCGACCATGACGCTGCGGCCTCGCTCGATCCAGAGCACGCTGTCGCAAAGGTCCGCGATCTTGTCCTCGTCGTGACTGACGAGGACGACCGTCGTGCCGGCATTGATACGTTCATGGATCGCCTGCGCCGACTTGCGCTGGAACTCGGCATCGCCGACCGCGAGCAGTTCGTCGAGCAGCAATACCTCGGGCTGCGCCTGCAACGCGACGGCGAAGCCCAGGCGCAGCACCATGCCGTTGGAGTAGCTCGCGACCGGCTGCTCGAAGAAGTCGCCGAGCTCGGCGTAGTCGCAGATCGCGGCGAGCCGCGCGTCGATCTCGCGCCGGCGCAGACCCAGGCGCAGGCCGCAGAGCGTCGCGTTGTCGCGACCCGACAGATACGGCACGAAGCCCAGCGACAGCGACAGCAGCTGGCAGCTCGCGACAGTGCGTTCCACGCGGCCGCGATCGGGTTCGAGAATGCCCGCGAGCACGCGCAGCAGCGTGCTCTTGCCGGCGCCGTTGCGGCCGACGACGCCGAGCCGCTGGCCGCTGCGCAATTCGAGGCTGACGTCCTGCAGAGCCCAATAGGGTTCGCCGCGCAGCCGGCGCTGCACGCCGAACGCGACGCCGACCTGGTCGAGCCGGATCACGCTGCGCGCCGTGCCGCCCATCACGCGGCCAGCTTCGGGTAGCGCGGCGCGAGCCGCTGCACCGTCGCGATGCCTAGCACGGCGAGCGCGACCGCGGCGACGGCTACGCGCGCGAGCGCGATCCAGTCGGGCCAGCGACCGTGCAGCAGCACGCCGCGCAGCGCATCGAGCAGCACGAGCACCGGATTCCAGGCGAGCCAATCCGCATACGGCGCGGGCACGCGCTCCAGCGCGAACACCACGCCCGACAGGAACATCAGGACCGAGAGCAGTTGCTCGACGACGAAGCGCAGGTCCGGCAGCAGCGGCATCAGCGCGGCCAGCAGCAACCCGCCGCCGATCGCGCAGAGCGCGACGCACAGCAGCAGCGGCGGCAGGCTCAGATAAGCCGCGTTCGGCGGATAGCCCGCGCCCCAGAGCACGACGAGCAGCAGACCGAACACCGCGGCGAACTTGATCGCATCTGCCAACAAGTGAACGAATGGAAAAACCAGCACCGGCACGCGAACCTGATGGATCAGCGCGAGATTCAGCCAGATCGCCTGCCCCGCATGCACGACGCTCGACTTGAACCACTGCCAGAGAACGAGCCCGATCAGCAGGAACGGCAGGTAGTCGGGACCGCCGGTGCCGAGAATCCGGTCGAACACGAGCCAGAACGCAGCCATCATCAGCGCCGGTTCCACGAGCCACCAGACGAAGCCCAGATAGCTGCGCGCACGCTCGGCGCGAAGCTCCGCGTAGGTGCTGAACCAGACGAGTTCGAGGAAATGCAGTTGCATGCGCGGCCCGCCGCCCGAAGCGGCGCGAGCATAGCCGATCCGCTATGCTGGCGCGCCCCGGCCGGGGCAGCGTCGCGGAACAGGCCTGCACGTGATCTTCTTCACCATCGTCTCGCGCAACTATCTGGCGTATGCGCTGACCCTGATGCAGTCGCTCGCCGCGCAGCATCCGCAGAGCCGCCGCTACGTCGTGCTGGCCGATCGCGACGAAGGCGACCCTGACCTCGCCAATCCGCTGTTCGATCTCGTGCGCATCGAGGAACTCGATCTGCCCGACTTCGACGCCTTCACGTTCCGCTACGACATCCTCGAACTCAACACGGCGATCAAGCCCTACGCATTCCGCCGGCTGCGTGCGCGGCATCCGGGCGAAGCGGTCGTCTACCTCGATCCCGATACCTACGTGCTGGCGCCGCTGACCGCTGTCGCGGCGCTCGTCGACGACGGCGCGCTGGCCGTGCTGACGCCGCACCTCAATGCGCCGACGACCGACGAACGGCATCCGGGCGAACTCGCGATCCTGCGCAGCGGAACGTACAACCTCGGTTTCTGCGCGATCGGCACGCATGCCGGTGCGGCGCGGCTCGTCGACTGGTGGGCCGAGAAGCTCGAACAGGGCTGCGTCGCCGATCCCGCCGCCGGCCTGTTCACCGACCAGAAATGGATGGACCTCGCGCCGGGCCTGTTTCCCGACGTGCGCATCCTGCGCGACGACGGCTACAACCTCGCCTACTGGAATCTTGCGCAGCGCCGCGTCGCGCGCGAGGGCGAGCGGTGGACCGCGAACGACGGCCCGCTCGTGTTCGTGCACTTCAGCGGCATCGACGTCGACCGCCCGCAGGCGTTCTCGCGCCACCAGGACCGCTACCGGCGCAGCGACATCGGCGCGCTGGAACCGCTGTACGCGCACTATCTCGAATGCCTGCAGGCCAACGGCCACGCGCGTCACCGGGACAAGCCCTATGCCTTCGGCCGTTTCGCCGACGGCGAAGCGGTCACGCGGCCACTGCGCGCGGTCTATCGGCGCTATTTCGACAAGGGCTGCGCCGAACCCGAGCTGCATCCGTGGCAGATGGCGCGCGATCGCTACGACCTGCCCTGCGACGAGATCGCACATCGTGCCGACGCGCCGGTCACGCGACTGATGTACGCCGCGTGGCGGCTGCGCGCCGATCTCCACGCCGCGTTCGACCTCACCGAACGCGAGGGCCGCGAGGGCTTCATCCGCTGGTTCCTGCGCACGGCGCAGCGCGAGTTCGGCATCGCGCCGCGGCACATCGAACCGGTGCGCGCGGCATTCGGCGGCGGCCATGGCGCCGCGCCGCACTGGGACGCGACCGGCCGCGTGCGCGTCGCCGGCGCCTGGCCGCGCCTCAGCGCCGCGAGCCTCGCGCTGATCGACTGGAGCTGCCGGCAGCGCTGGGCACTCGCGCTGTACGGGCGCGTGCCGGCGCGCTGGCGGCATCGCCTGCGGCGCGGCCTCGAACGCGCCGCGTTCGTGCCGTCGGCCCCCGAGGCGGCGTCCGTCGCGCCGCCGCTCGCCGCACCGGTCGCGCACGACGGGCTCAATCTCGTCGGCTACGCGCGCGGCGAATTCGGCGTCGCCGAGGTGCTGCGCAACTTCGCCGACGCGCTACGCCGCGGCGGCATTCCGTTCGGCGTCCGCAACGTCGAGATCGGCGTCGCGAGCCGGCAGAACGACCGCCGCCTCGACGCGTCGTTCGACGACACCTTGCCGCAGGAGGTCTCGCTGTTCTGCATCAACGCCGACCAGATGCCGGTCGTGCACGAACACCTCGGCGCCTCCGCCTTCGCGGGCCGTCACAACATCGGCTGCTGGTTCTGGGAGCTCGAACGTTTTCCGCCGCGCTGGCACGGCGCGCTCGATCTCGTCGACGAGGTCTGGGTGTTGTCGGATTTCGTGCGCGCCGCAATCGCCGCCTGCACCGACAAACCGGTGCGCGTGATGCCGTTCGCCGTGGAGCCGCCGCCGCTCGCGCCGCTGTCGCGTCGCGCGCTCGACCTGCCCGACGACGCGTTCGTCGTGCTCGCGAGCTTCGACTTCAATTCGTGGATCACGCGCAAGAATCCGCAGGCCGCGATCGCGGCGTTCCGCGCCGCCTTTCCGCCGCAGCGGCGCGATGTGCGCCTGCTGCTGAAGACCATCAACGGCCATCGTCTGCCCGGCGCGTTGCGCGCGCTCCACGACGCCGCGGCCGGCGACGAGCGCATCGAAGTCCGCGACGGCTTTCTCGACCGCGACGGCATGTGGGCGCTGCAGGCCGGCTGCGACGTCTATCTGTCGCTGCATCGCTCCGAAGGCTTCGGCCTCGGCCTCGCCGAATGCATGGCGCTCGGCAAGCCGGTCGTCGCGACGGCGTATTCCGGCAACCTGCAGTTCATGCGCGAGGACAACAGCGCGCTCGTGCCGTATCGCCTCGTGCCCGTGGCCGAAGGCGAATATCCGGACTGGCGCGGGCAGCATTGGGCCGAACCCGACATCGACGCCGCCGCCGCACACCTGCGCCGGTTCGCCGACGACCCGGCGCTGGCGCGTCGCGTCGGCACGGCCGCACGCGACACGTTGCGTCGCGACTTCGGCGCCGATGCGGCCGCGGCCGCGATCCGGCAACGCCTCGACCAAATCCGCGGGGCTGCCCTGCGATAATCGGCGCCGTCGCGAGGAGCGCCCGGGCAGACGTCGCTGCATGGCGCTTGCGCGGGCCGCCCGTCCTCGCGAGTCCGCCAGATCCAAGCGCGATTCCGATTCATCCAGAGATTCCGTGGACCGCCCATGACCGCACCGCTGCACGTCATCGTCCTCGCCGCCGGCGAAGGCAAACGCATGAAATCCGCGCGCTCCAAGGTGCTGCTGCCGCTGGCCGGCCGGCCCATGCTCGCGCACGTCATCGACAGCGCGCGCGCGCTCGCGCCGGCCGCGATCCATGTGGTCTACGGTCATCGCGGCGACCAGGTGCAGGCCGCGTTCGCCGACGCGACCGACCTGCGCTGGGTACTGCAGGCCGAGCAGCAAGGCACGGGACATGCCGTCGGCCTCGCGCTGCCCGGCATTCCCGACGACGCGCGCGTGCTCGTGCTCTACGGCGACGTGCCGCTGATCACGACCACGACGCTGCGCCCGCTCGCCGTCGCCGAGGCAAGCCTTGCCGTGCTCGGCGCCGAACTCATCGATCCGACCGGTTACGGCCGCATCGTTCGCGACGGCCTCGGCCACGTCCGCGCCATCGTCGAGGAAAAAGACGCGAGCCACGACCAGCGCGCGATCGCGCTGGTCAATACCGGCATCGTCGCGGCCTCGGCGGCGCGCCTGCGCGGCTGGCTCGCGCGCGTCGGCAACGACAACGCGCAGCGCGAGTACTACCTCACCGACGTGTTCGCACTGGCCGCCGCCGACGGCGACCCGGCGGCCTGCGCGATCTGCACCGACGCGCACGAAGCCTTCGGCGCGAACGATCCGTGGCAGCTCGCCGAACTCGAGCGCCACTACCAGCGCCGCCAGGCCCGCGCGTTCTGCACCGCCGGCGTCCGGCTGGCCGACCCGGCCCGCTTCGACCTGCGCGGCAGCGTCACGCTCGGCCGCGACATCGAGGTCGACGTCGACGTGATCTTCGAAGGCAGCGTGCAGCTCGGCGACGAAGTCAGCATCGGCCCGTTCTGCCGCATCAAGGATTCGACGCTGGCCGCCGGCACGCGCGTGCACGCGCACTGCGACCTCGACGGCGTCGTCACGCACGGGCCCTGCCTGATCGGCCCGTTCGCGCGGCTGCGCCCCGGCACCGAACTCGCCGCCGGCGTGCACGTCGGCAATTTCGTCGAAACCAAAAAGGCCGTGCTCGGCAGCGGCAGCAAAGCCAACCACCTGACTTATCTCGGCGACGCCGTGATCGGTGCGGGCGTGAACGTCGGTGCCGGCACGATCACGTGCAACTACGACGGCGTGAACAAATCCCTGACGACGATCGGCGACGGCGCCTTCATCGGCTCCAACAGCGCCCTCGTCGCTCCGGTGACGATCGGCGCGAATGCGACGATCGGCGCCGGCTCGGTCATCACCAAGGACGCCCCTGCGGGCGAGCTGACCGTCGCCCGCGGCCGCCAGACAACGCTGCACGGCTGGCAGCGGCCGGCGAAAAAGCCGAAATAGCCGTGTCCCGGCGCCGTCGCGCCGTTTGATGCGACAATCACCGATCACCCATCCCAGGAGCACACCATGAAGAAGTCCCGCGCCCGCCGCCGCAAGAATCGTCTCCGCAGCAACCTGCGCACGCGCGCCAAGCTGTAATCCCGCGACGGCGGCGGCGCGCGCATCCGCCGTGCCGCTGCCGCTCACGTCATGTCCGACAGCGCCGTCCCGGACTTCTTCGACCGTTTCCCGATGCGGCGCGTGACGAGCGACGCGCTCGACGCCGTGCTCGCCGACGGCAGCGCCGAACTCGACGTGCTGTTTCTCTGGGGCCGCGACTGCCCGAACTGCGACATCGCCAAGCGCGCGATCCTCGCCCAGCCGCAACGGCTGAGCTGGCCGCAGGTGCGCTGGCTGCACGACAACGTCTATGAAGACGCAGCCATGGCGACGCGTTTCGGCCTGCACGGCATCCCGACGTTCTTCGTCTTCCGCCACGGCCGACGCCTCGGCCGCATCACGAGCTGGCCCGGCATCGACGCGTTCCGCACCGCCATCGACGACCTGCTCGCGCGCGCCGACTGAAAAACTGCGATCCAGCCGACACTCCGGCTGCGCACCGGTTCCGCCGCGGCTGCGACCTGCGCGACGACGCCACCTTCCGCCGCGCGCTAGCATGACCCCACCATGCTAGCGACCACCGACATCACCGCCCTGCTCGCCCAGGCACGCTGCGGGGACGAGCGCGCCGTCGATCAGCTCCTGCCGCAGGTCTATGAACGTCTGCGCCAGCTCGCCCATCGCTATCTCGCGGGCAACGGCCACCAGACGCTGAGCACGACGGCGCTCGTGCACGAGGCCTATCTGAGTCTCGTCAGCCAGCGCGATGCGGTCTGGCAGGACCGCGCGCATTTTCTCGGCTACGCCGCGACCGCGATGCGCCATATCCTCGTCGACCACGCGCGGCGCCGCTCGGCGCAAAAGCGCGGCGGCGGCCAGCTCGCGCTGGACTGGCAGTCGGCGGAAGTTCCGATCGACTGCATCGCCGGCGAGATGGTCGCGCTCGACGCGGCGCTCGCGGGACTCGGCGCGCTCGATGCGCGGCTCGCGAAAGTCGTGGAGCTGCGCTTTTTCGCCGGACTGTCGGTCGAGGAAGTCGCGGCGGTACTCGGCATCACGACGCGCAGCGTCGTGCGCGACTGGAACAAGGCGCGCCTGTTTCTGCACCACGCGCTGGAGACGCCGGCGTGAATCCGGCCGTTGCGGCGCGCTGGCAGGAACTCGCGCCGCTGCTCGACCGTCTGCTCGACCGCGCTCCCGAGGAGCGCGAGGCGCTGCTCGCCGCCGTCGCCGACGAGGAACTGCGCGCGCTGCTGCGCGACCTCCTCGCGCGCGAATCGCAGCAGGGTTTTCTCGACGGCAACAGCGCCGACTACGCCGAGTCGCTGATCGGCGGAGAAACCGCGGCGCTGCCGGCGCAGATCGGACCGTATCGCGTGATCGATCTCATCGGCGAGGGCGGCAGCGGCAGCGTCTATCGCGCCGAACGCGAAGTCGACGGCTACGTGCAGCGCGTCGCGCTGAAACTGCTGCGCGTCGGCCTGCGCGACCCGCACGAGCAGGCGCGTTTCCGCCGCGAACGGCGGATCCTCGCGCGACTCGAACATCCGTCGATCGCGCGCCTGATCGACGGCGGCTTCACGCCCGACGGCGTGCCGTGGTTCGCGCTCGACTACGTCGAAGGCGTGGACATCGTGCGCTGGTGCGATGCGCAGCGGCTGCGCGTCGACCAGCGCGTCGATCTGTTCCTCGACGTCTGCGACGCGGTCGAGGCCGCGCATCGCGCGCTGATCGTGCATCGCGACATCAAGCCCGCGAACATTCTCGTCGACGCGCAGGGCCGCCCGCGCCTGCTCGATTTCGGCATCGCCAAGCTGCTCGACGATTCCGAACGCGACGACGACACGCGCACCGGCCTGCGCCGGCTGACGCCGGCCTATGCCGCACCCGAGCAGTTCAGCGGCGGCGGCATCACGACCGCGACCGACGTCTACGCGCTCGGCGTACTGCTGCACGAACTCCTGACCGGGCGCCGGCCCGGCCTGCGCGGCGCCGACGCGCCGCGGCGCCTGTCGCAGCTCGTCGACAGCGATTCTGCGGCCCCCGCGCGCGCCACGACACCGCGCCAGCTCGCACAGCAGTTGCGCGGCGACCTGGATCTGATCGTCGCCACGGCGCTCGCGCCCGATCCGGCGCAGCGCTACGCCGGCGTCGCCGCGCTCGCCGCGGATCTGCGCGCGCACCGCGAAGGCCGCGCGATCGCCGCGCGCCGCGCGAGCACCGGCCATCGCCTGAAGAAGTTTCTTTTGCGGCATCGCGTCGGCGTGGCGGCGACAGTCCTGATCGCCGCCACGGCGCTGGCCGGCGTCGTCACGACCTGGCGCGAATCGCGGCGCGCGAATGTGGCGGCGGCCGACGCGCGCGCGCAGGCGCAGCGCGCCGAAGCGGTCAAGGATTTCGTGCTCGCGCTGTTCGCCGGCGTGAGTCCTGACGAGAGCAAAGGCCGCACGGTCAGCGCGCGCGAACTCATTGCGCGCGGCGAAGCGCGGCTCGGCGAAACGCTCGCCACGCATCCCGAGTTGCGTGCGGAGCTGACCACGGCACTGGCCGGCGCGTATCGCCAGCTCGGCACGCTCGATCGCGCCGCGACGCTCGCCGACGATGCGGTCGCCGCCGGCGCACAGGGCACCACCGCGGCCGCCGCACGCATCGAGCGCGCGCGCGTGCGTCTCGCGCAGGCGCATTTCGATGCGGCGCGCGACGATCTCGACGCCGCGCTCGCCACGCCCGACGTCAACGCCGCGCTGCTGACCGAAGCGCAGCGGCGGCTCGCCGAAGTCTTCGTCGAACAGGGGCAGCCCGCGCTGGCCCAGCAGGCGCTGCAGACGGCGCTCGCACGCACGCAGCGCGACGCGGGCAGCGATGCGCGGCGGCGCGATCTCGCCATGCTCGGCCCCGTGCAGTTCCGCGCCGGCGACATCGCCGGCGCCGAGGCGAGCCTGCGCGAAGCGCTCGCGCTGTCGCTGGCGGCCCACGGCGCGGCGCATACCGAAACCGCGCGGATCCGCCACGACCTCGGCGTGATCCTGCTGCAGCGCGGCGCGACGGCCGAAGCCGCCGAAGTGCTCGCCGCGGCCGAAGCCACGCGCCGGCAACTGCTTGGCGGCAACCATCCCGACTACGCGCAAAGCGTGTTCAATCTCGCCGTCGCGAAGCAGCGGCTCGGCGATGCCGCCGCGGCGGCTGCGCTGTACGAACAGGCGATCGCGATCCAGCGCGCCGGCCTCGGCCCGGATCATCCCGATCTCGCGAACAGCCTGAACTCGCTTGCGGTGCTCGCGTGGTCGCAGGGACAGAGCGATCTCGCGATCGCCCGGATGAGCGAAGCGCTCGCGACGGCGCGGCGCGGCCAGGGCGACGCGCATCCGAGCGTGGCGACCATGCTCGGCAGCCTGAGCGGCTTCGAGCGCTTTTCCGGCCGCCTCGACGAGGCGCTCGCACACAGCACCGAAGGACTTGCGATCGCGCGCCGCGCGCTCGGCGAGCGCCACTACCTCGTCGGCGTCGCTGGCGTCGGCGTCGCCGCGACGCAGTTCGAGCGCGGCGACGCCACCGCGGCACTCGTCAGCTACCGCGACGCGCTGGCCGTGCTCGACGCCACGCTCGGCGCCACCCATGCGGACACGCTGCAGTCGCGCGCCGCGCGCGCCGATGCGCTGCTCGCCGACGGCGACGCCGCCGCGGCCGCCGGCGAGATCGACGCCGTGCTCGCAAACCTCGGCGACAGCCTGCCGCCCGGTCATCCGCGCCGCGCGCGGCTCGAACTCGTCAAGCAGCGCATCGAGATCGCGCGCGGCAACTGCGCCGTCGTGCGCCGCGGCCTCGACGCGACCGCGGCGGCTCTCGCGAAGGGCGGGCTTGCGCTGCTGCCGGACCTCGCCAGCGCGCAGGCGCTGCAGGCGCGTTGCACGGAACCCGCGGAGGCCGCCGCGCTCGCGGCCTCGGCACGCGCGAGCGCGGAACGCCTGCCCTACGTGCCGCGTCGCCTGCGCGCGGAGCTCGCCGCGCTGCCGCGCTGAGACGCGGTGTCCTGCGGCACCGCCGAACTGCGCTTACCCGTGCATCCCTGTCACGGAGTAGCACCATGCCGCCGTATCGCCCGCTCGCCCTGCTCGCCGCATTGACTCCGCTCGCGCCCGCCACAGCCGCCGTCTGGCCGGGCGCGGCGCCCTGCAACACGACGCTCCAGGCCTGCATCGACGCAACGCCGAACGGCGGCAGCGTCGTCCTGGAGAGCGACGCGACCATCGATGAAAGCATCAATCTGTACAACCGGAGTCTCAGTGTCGTCGCCGGCGCGGGCCGGCGGCCGACGCTGGCGCCGGGCAACTGGATCATCGTGAGTTCGGCCGCGATCCTCGGCGACCAGAGCGTCACGCTGCGCGGCCTCCGGCTGCGGGATTCGTACGTCAGCGCGACGTATTCCGGCGTCGGCACGGCCACCTACGACTTCTCGGGCCTCGTGTTCGAACAGACTTCGCTGCCGGCATATCTGCGCATCGAAGGCCGCCCCGGAAACACCGTGCAGGCGCAGATCTACGACAACCGCATCGCCGGCCGGCCGCGCAATCTCAACGCCGGACTCATCGAACTCGTCAACGGCGGCGGCACCTTCAACGCGACGGCGTACTACAACCAGGTCAGCAACACCTCGGCCATCGCCACCGATGGCGCCGGCATCTTCGTCGACACCATCGCCGGCGGCAGCGGCACGGTAAAGCTGCACGGCAACGTCGTGCGCGGCGGCTTCTTTCGCGCAGGCCTGTTCGTTTCCGAAGGCCTGTTCTCGTCCACCGCGAGCGACTTCAACGCGCGCCTCTACAACAACGTCGTCGTCTGCGCCGACAACTCCGCCGGCGGCGGCACGAGCGGCTCGGGCATCAGCTTCACCGTCGGCAACGGCCACATCGACGGGCAGGCGGTCAACAACACCATCACGCGCTGCAACAACGGCATCAACGCGAACCAGTGGAGCGGCGGCGGCGCCGGCGCGACGATCGGCGGTCTCGTCAAGAACAATCTCGTCGTCGGCCAGCGCGGACTCGCGTTCACGGCCGGTCTCGCCGATTCGCTGACGAACGACTACAACCTGCTCAACGTCGCGACGAACTTCACCGCACCGGGTCCGAACACGATCACGTCCGACGCGAGGCTCGTCGGCTTGAGCGTGCCGCGCCTGCGCGCCGATTCGCCCGCGGTCAACGCGGCCGACACGGCCACGCTCGGCCTCGGCATCATCTTCAACGCATTGCCGACGAACGACGCCGACGGCCTGCGCCGCATCAAGGGCGGCAGTGACGACGCCGACATCGGCGCCTACGAATACGGCGATCGCAGCCTCACCCACGTCGCGACGAGTGCGAACACGTCGGGCGGCTATATCACGCGCATCGACAACGCGGTACTCGACAACGACGCTGCGGCGAATCCGATCGCGACGCCGAACTGGAACGCGAGCGGAGCCGGCGTCGCCAACGACACCGCGTTCGGCATCTACTACTTCGGCGGCAAATGGCGGCTGTTCAACGAGGACACGACCACGCCGATGCCGCTCAACGCCGGCTACAACGTGTTCGCGCCGGCTCCCGGCGGCGGGGCGTTCCGCCACATCAGCACGGCCGCGAACACAAGCGGCTATGTCACGCGCCTGGACAACGGCAGCGTGAACAACCTTCCCGATCGCATCATTCTGGTCACGCAGAACTGGAGCGCCGGCAGCGAGGTCTACAACGCGCATCCCATCGGCCTGAACTACCTGCCCGCGAGCGGCGGCGGCGAGTGGCGCATCGTCAACATCGATCTCGCCACCGGCGGCACGATGCCGGTCGGCGCCGGCTTCAACGTCTATGCGCAGCAGGCGAGCCCGAACGCGTTCCGCGTCAGCGCGACGTCGGCGACCAGCAGCATCGTCCTCGATCATCCGCTGCTCAACGACACGCCGTGCGCGCGCCTGCACGTGACCCGCCTGATCGCCGGCACGCCGGTACCGAACAACTTCGACGTCTACTACGGCGCCGCCAGCGGCCGCTGGCGCATCTTCAGCTACTCGACGCTGCAGCCCGGCAACGAATTCAACGTCGTCGTCGACCCCGCGCAGGTGCTGGACTGCACGGACCGGATCTTCGCGAACGGCTTTCAGTAGCGGGAAAGAGTGGAGCGGAGCGGGAAAGATATGGAGAAAAGCGAGAAACGAGTGGATGCGCCGCGCGCTTCTCAGTGCTGCATGCACCAGCACGACCGCATGAGCCGCAGGCCTGCCGCTTTCTCTCTTTTCTCGCTCCTACCCCCTGTTTCCTGCCCTTCGTGGCCCGTTCCTTGCTCGTCCTCCACCGTGGAGGAGGACCGCGCCATGAGTCGAATTCTGACCGACACCGCTGCGACCGCGCTGTGGCACCAGTTGATCCGCGAAGCCGAGCACAACGGCGCCGCGCCGCTCGACGACGAGGCCGAGAGCTATCTCGTCTTCCTGCTGATGCGGCATCTGCGCGATGCAGAACTCGGCGGACGCGTCTTTGCGCTCGACTACCTCGAAGCGCTGCACGACGCGCCGACGCCGCGCGAGCAGCGGCTGCGCGACGTCGGCGACCGCTGCCTGTTGATCGCGGGGCTGTATCCGCACCAGGCGCAGCGCCGGCTCGTCGGCCTCGACTATTTCCTCGCGCTCGGCGCGCAGGCCTACGCCGACATCGCCGGCAAGGCGAGCAACGCCTGGGCCGAGCTCTATCGGCGGCTCGCCGCGAGCTTCGCGCGCCTCGTCCGCGTACTCGTCGAAGTGCGACGCCTCGGGTCCGGAATCGACGCGATCGGCGCGCTCGACCGGCACGCGCTGTGCCTCGCGGATCCGACCGGCGCCGCGCAGGAGTTTCCCGGCGCGATCGTAATCGCCGGCGGCAGCGCGATGCATTGAAACGCGGAGCGGAAACTGCAGCCTGCAAGATGTCGGAAACCCGAGCGAGATCCCGCTTTCTCGGCTCACCGCTGCCTACGATTCCCGATTCCCGCTGTCTATACTCGCGCTTTTGCGGGGAATCCCATGCGCATCTGCGTCTATTGCGCGTCCAGCGAACGCGTCGACCCGGTCTATCGCGAAACGGCTCATCGCCTCGGCGCCACGCTCGCGCGCGCCGGCGCGACGGTCGTCTACGGCGGCGGCGGCAGCGGCCTGATGGGCGCGCTCGCCGACGGCGCGCTGTCGGAAGGCGGGTCGGTCGTCGGCATCATTCCGCGCTTCATGATCGACGTGGAATGGCAGCATCCGGGCGTCGCGAATCTCGAAATCGTCGAGGACATGCGCGAACGCAAGCATCGCCTGCTGACGCATTCCGACGCAGTGGTGGCGATGCCAGGCGGCTGCGGCACGCTCGAAGAGCTGTTCGAGGCGATCACGCTCAAGCGGCTCGCGCTGTATTTCAATCCGATCGTGCTGCTGAACACGCGCGGCTTCTACGATCCGCTGCAGGCATTCATGCGCAACGTCATCGACGAGCGTTTCATGAATCCCGAGCACATCGACATGTGGTCGCTCGTCGACGAGGTCGACGAAGTCCTGCCGCGCATCCGCGCAACGCCGCGCTGGCACGACGACGCGCTGAAATTCGCCGCGGTGCGCTGAGCGCGCCGCGGCGTTTCGCGCCTCAGGCCGCAGCGACCGTGAAGCGCGCGCGCGAATGACGCGGGCGTTCGATCTCGTCGGCGATCGCGACGGCGAGGTCGGTCACCGAGATACCCGCCGGCTGCTCGCCGTCGAGCAGCACGTCTTCGCCGCCGACGCGATAGCGCCCGCTGCGCGCGCCGGGCGCGAGTCCGACCGGCGGCGAGACGAACGACCAGTCGAGTTCCCGCTCGCCGCGCAGCGCCGTCAGCGCATCGCGCGCCGCGCGCGCGCCCGGCACGATGTTCGGCGGCACGTGATCGAGGAAGGCCGGCGTGTCGACGAGCTGCACGCCCGGCGCCACGAACAGGCTGCCGGCGCCGCCGACGACGAGGAGCCGCGCGACGCCCGCGCGCTTCGTGCCTTGGACGATCGCGCTGTGGCCGCGCAGGAATTCCGCGTAGAGATCCGGATCGTCCCAGCCCGGGTTGAACGCGCTGACGACGGCGTCGTGGCCGCGTACGGCAGTGGCCACCGCGTCGGCGTCGCGCACGTCGGCGCGGCGCGGCGTCAGGCCATCGCGGGCGGCGAGTTTGTCCGGCGAGCGCGTGACCGCGGTGACGCGGTGGCCGCGCTGCAGCAGTTCGTCGAGGACGGCGGCGCCGACGAAACCCGTCGCGCCGATCAAAGCGATGTTCATGCGGATACTCCGTGGAAAGAATCGAGGCGACTACAGTAGGTACTTCACAATCGCCGCAGTAGACTCGGATTTCCGCATGCATCTGTAAGCGGGGCTTCAAGATGGATGAACTCAAGTCGCTGGCCGTCTTCGCCGCCGTCGTGCGCCAGGGCTCGATGAGCGCGGCGGCGCGACGGCTCGGACTCAGCGCCTCGGCGGTCAGCCAGCAGGTGCGTGCGCTGGAGCAGCTGCACGGCGTCACGCTGCTGCACCGCTCCACGCGCAAGCTGACGCTGAGCGACGCCGGCGCGCGCGTCTATGCCGAATGCGCGCAGATGGTCGACGCCGCCGAGCGCGCACAGCGCCAGCTCAGGACCACGCGCGACGAACCGACCGGCGAACTGCGCCTCGCCGCACCGATCGGCTTCGGTCCCTACATGGCAACTGCGCTGACGCCGCTGCTCGCCGCGCATCCGGCGCTGAGCCTGCGCCTGCTCGTCGACGACGCGATGATCGACCTGATCGACGCGCGCATCGACCTGGCGATCCGCGTCGGCCGGTTGCCGGATTCACACTGGGTCGCGCAGCGCCTCTGCGCGATGCGCCTCGAACTCTGCGCGGCGCCCGGCTATCTCGCGCGCCACGGCGAACCGCGCACGCCGGAGGAACTGCCCGGCCATCACTGGCTGTCGCAGAGCGGCACGGCCACGGCCGCGCGCGGCCTGCAGCTGCGCCGCGCCGACGGCGAGACGCGCGAGCTGCACTTGACGCCGCGCATCGCGAGCAACAATCAGCTGCTGCTGCAACAGATGTGCACGGCAGGTCTCGGCATCGCGCTGATCGGCAGCATCGACGCGCACGGCGATGTCGCCGCGGGCCGGCTCGCACGCGTGCTGCCGGAATGGCAGCTGCCGGCGTTCGACGTCTGGGCGCTGACGCCGCAGCGCGATGCGCAGCCGGCGAAAGTGCGTCACGCGCGTGCGGTGCTCGGCGACTTCCTGCGCGCGCTTCCGGGCACCGAACCGTGAGTCAGAGCAACCGGTCGAGCGCTGCCCTGCCCGCGGCCGGATCGGCGAATCCGGCGGTCAGCGCGTCGTACGCCGCGGCATCCGGCGCGACGAGCCGCGTTGCGCCCGACGCCTCGGACCAGGCGGCGACGAGCGCCGCGAGCACTTCAGGCGCGCGCTCATGCAGCGTCGCCAGCACGGCAGCGGCGCGCGCGCAGTCGATGCGTCCGCCGTCGCGGCAGACGACCGGACCCGGCGGAATCGGCGGTGAGCGCCAGAGTTCGACGACGGCGCCAACCGCACCACCGCGCTGCGCGGCCTGCCACGGCGCGTCGGCGAGTGCGGCGACATCCGCACTCGCGTCCTGGAGCGCGGCCAGCGCGGCGTCGTGCGTGCCGGCATGACGAACCGCGGCGAAGCGCGACGCGTCGAGTCCTTGCGCGGCCAGATGCAAGTCCTGCATGAGCCCGCCGGAGGTCGATCCCGGAATCACCTGCACGTAGCGCAGATTCGCCGAGCCGCCTCGCACGGCCGCAATATCGGACGCGGCCGCACGACGCGCGAGCAGCACGCCGCGATACGCATCGAGCGTCTTCGCAGGCACATCGAACACGGCGAGCGCGCGGATGGCCCGCTCGTCGCGCACGCCGAGGTATACAAAGGTATTCGTGACCGCGAGGTCGATGCTGCCGTCGCGCAGCGCCGCGGCAAGCGCGCGCGGCGAGTCGAGCACGCGCACCACGACCGGCGCGCCCGTCGTCTTCTCCAGATGCGCGGCCAGCGGCGCGAGCGCGGCGGCGCGGTCGTAGCGCGTATACGCGTAGGTCGCGACGACGGCGGGCTCCCGGGCGAACGCGAGCGGCATGCCGGCACCGACCAGCAGCGCGCAGACGAAGCGACGAATCGTATTCATGGTGCTCCCGGTCCGGTGATGACGCCCGCGGCGCGGCGCCGCGCCGCGGAATACTGACGCAATCGCGCGTCCGATCCCATCGCCGCGCGGCCGAGGCTGCGCAGCCGCGCAACATCCGCACTGGCAAGCCGCGGCGACGCGGCTTATCGTCCGCGTTTCCTGCCTCGAGGAGTGGCCGCACATGCGCTTCATGCTGCTGATCTACACCGACGAAAACCTCATCAACGCGCTGCCGCCCGGCGAATTCGACCGGCTCATGCGCGAATGCATCCTGCATGCCGACGAACTGCGGGCCGCCGGCACGTTGATCGATTCGCAGCAGCTCGAACACGCGCCGTCGGCGCGCTCGCTGCGTCAGCGCAGCGAACGCATGGCCGTCGTCGACGGACCGTTTGCCGAAACCAAGGAAATGCTCGCCGGCTTCAATCTGATCGAAGCCGCCGACATGGACGAAGCCGTGCGCATCGCATCGGAGTTTCCGTGGACGCGCACGGGCAGCATCGAAGTGCGCCCGGTCCGCGATTTCGGCGCGGTGCGCGCCCGCGTTTGCGCCTGATGGCGCTGCGGGCGCGCTTCAGCCCGCACGGCGCGCGCGCCACGCATCCCAGGTGAACAGCACGAGCCCGGCCCAGATCAGCGCGAACGTCACCGCGCGCGCCGTGCCGAAGTGCTCGCCGTAGAAACCGACGGCGAGCACGATGCCGAGCGACGGGCTGATGTACTGCAGGAATCCGATCGTGGTGTACGGCAGACGCTGCGCGCCGGCCGCGAACAGCGCGAGCGGCACCGTTGTGACGACGCCGGCCGCGATCAGCAGCAGGTCGAGCGACCGCGACACCTGCGCGAACTGCGCGTGTCCCGTCGTCCACAACTGCGCGAAGTAGAGCAGCGCAAGCGGCGCGACGAGCAGCGTCTCGACACCGAGACCGTTCAGGGCATCGAGCGGCACGCGTTTGCGCAGCAACCCGTAGAAACCGAAGCTGAAGGCGAGCATCAGCGAAATCCACGGCAGCCGGCCGAGCTCGAACACCTGATAGGCGACGCCGAGCGCGGCCAGCGCCGCCGCGGCGAGCTGCAGCGGCCGCAGACGCTCGCCGAGGAAGATCACGGCGAGCAGCACGTTGACGAGCGGGTTGATGTAGTAGCCGAGGCTCGCATCGAGCATGCGGCCGCTGTTGACCGCATAGACGAAGGTGAGCCAGTTGCTGCTGATGAGCAGCGATGTGACCACGAGCGTACCGAGCACGCGCGGGTTCTCGCGGAAATAGTTCCAGCCGACGAAGCGGCGCGTGGCGCCGAGCACGATCGCCATCAGCACGCTGGACCAGATGATCCGGTGCACGATGATTTCCGCCGGAGGCACCTGCTGGATCAGCTTGAAATACGCGGGCGCGACGCCCCAGAGCACGAAAGCCGCGAGCGCGTAGATCAGGCCGCGGCGGTAGATCGGGTCCACGGAAGGTTCCCGGCACGAGGAAAGCGACGCAGTCTAGTCCGGCGCAGGTGCGCGCCGAAATGGTTTCTCGCGCAACGGGCTGCGACGTTGGTCGACAGGCCGGGAATATGCGCGCGGGTGCCTGCGCCGCTCATGTCGCCGGACGCTGCGCCGCTTTCGGCTCCGCGATTTCGCCGCCGGGTTTCGCCTTGCCGGCCATTTCGTGTCCCGCGTCCGCGGGCAGCCGCCACATCGCCCAGAACGACAGCGCCGAGCAGAAGCCGACCACGGCGAACGCGATCGTGAAATTCGCCGCGGCGGTTTCCGGCGCGCCGGTAAACGCCGATCCGAGCTGCAGCGCATAGCCGCCGATCGCGACGCCGACGCTCAGCGAGAGCTGCTGCATCATGCCCGCGAGGCTGCTGGCCTGGCCCATCTGCGCAGGTTCCACGTCGGCGTAGGCGATCGCATTCAGGCTCGTGAACTGCAGCGAGCGGAAGCAGCCGGCGATGAGCAGCACGGCCGACATGAACAGATGCGGCGTGTCGGCACGGAACAGTCCGTAGCCGGCGAGCAGAGCCGACGCGACGAGCGTGTTGACGATCAGCACGCGGCGGAATCCGAAGCGGCGCAGGATGCTCGCCGCGAGCGTCTTCATGAACATCGCGCCCGCTGCCGAGACGAACGTGATCAGCCCCGACTGCAGCGGACTCAGGCCGAAGCCCAGCTGCAGCATCAGCGGCAGCAGGAACGGTGTCGCGCCGACGCCGATGCGAAACAGCGAGCCGCCGACGACACCGGCGCGAAACGTCGGCAGGCGAAACAGGCCGAGATCGAGCAGCGGGTGCGGATGTCGCCGCGCATGCAGCACGTAGGCGACCAGCATCGCGATGCCGACGACGAGACTACCGATCGCGACGCCGAGCGGCACGAGATGCCGGCCTATCGTCGAGAACCCGAACAGCGCGAGCGCGAGGCCGATGCCCGACAGCGCGAAGCCGGTGCCGTCGAGCGGCCCGGGCGGCTCGCGCAGGTTCGGCACGTAGCGATGCGCGAGCGCGATGCCGAGCATGCCCATCGGCAGGTTGATGAGAAAGATCCAGCGCCAGTCGAACCAGGTCACGATCAGCCCGCCGAGCGGTGGCCCCAGCATGGGCCCGACCAGCGCCGGAATCGTGAGCCAGCTCAGTGCGACGACGAGTTCGCTCTTGGGCACGGTGCGCAGCACTACCAGCCGCCCGACCGGTACCATCAGCGCGCCGCCCATGCCCTGCACGAAACGCGCGGCGACCAGCGTCGGCAGCGACACGCTTGCCGCACAGCCGATCGAACCGACCAGAAAAACGCCGATCGCGAGCATGAACGTGCTGCGCGCACCGAAGCGATCGGCGATCCAGCCGCTGACCGGAATGAACACGGCGAGCGCGACGAGATAGGTCGTCAGCGCGAGCTTCAGCGCGATCGGCGAGGTGCCGAAGTCGGCCGCGATCGCCGGCAGCGCCGTCGCGATCGCGGTCGAGTCCATGTTCTCGATGAACAGCGCGCAGGCGACGATCAGCGGCAGCAGGCGTTCCTGTCTCATGGCGCCGAGCCCGCTGCTTCCGATGTCGGGCGGTTTCGCATCGCGCGATTGTGCGAGATGCACCGGCCTGACCGCATGCGACGGAAGTCGATGCTTCGGCGACCGCGCTTCACGCGGCGAGATCCGCATTCGCGAGCCGCTCCACGAGAAACTCGACCATCGCCCGCAACCGCGGCAGCCGGCGCAGATCGCGGTGGTAGCCGATCCAGGTATCGCGCCCCGGCGGTTCGCCGCCGAGGTCGACGCGCTCGAGTTCGCCGATGCGTTCGCCGAGAACGACCGGCAGCACGGCGAGTCCCGCGCCATGCGCACACAGGCGCGCCTGCACGTCGCGGCTGTTGCTGCGCAGTCCTATGCGCGCGCGCGGCAACGCACGGGAAAGCCAGCTGTCGTCGGGCGTGCCGGCGAACGCCGCATCGAGTGCGAGCAGCGTGCAATGACTGCCGTCGCCGCGGCGCGGCGGCGGCAGTCCGCTGCGCTGATAGACCGCGTAGCGCACATGCATGAGCTTGCGCGAGACCACGTCGGGTTCGGTGAACGTGCGGATGCGGAACGCAAGATCGGCTTCGCGCCGCGACAGGCTCAGGAAGCGCGCGTCGGTCAGCAGCTCGATGCCGACCTGCGGATGCCGCACGGCGAAATCGGCGAGCACGGGCGCGAGCACGTGCGTGCCGAACCAGTCCGACGACGTCAGCCGCAGCGGGCCTTCAAGCTGCGTCGCGCGGCCGGCTAGGCGGCGCTGGATCGCGAGCGCTTCCTGTTCGATGCGTTCGGCGTGATCGAACACGGTCGCGCCTTCGTCGGTCAGCACGAAGCCCGCGGCCGTGCGCTGGAACAGCGCGTGCCCGGCAGCGGTTTCCAGTGCGCGCAGGCGCCGCCCCATCGTCGGCTGGGTCATGCCGAGCCGGCGCGCCGCGGCGCCGAGGGTGCGCTCGCGCGCGATCGCGAGAAAGATGCGCAGGTCGCTCCAGTCCATCGTGTTCAGTGCCATCCCGAGATTCATGCAGTTCTGCATGACCATCATGCCGATTCGGCTATTTCCGTGCACGAATGACTGGCCTACCGTTGGCCGGTCCGCGCCGCGCAGCCCGCGTGACACCCACGCGTGTGCCCGGAGTCTTCGTGATCGATCTTCGCCCTGCCCGACGTCTTCTCGTCCGTCTCGTGCTCGCGGGCCTGTTTCTCGTCGCAGCCGTGCAGGCCTACCGGCTCGCGCTGCTGCCGGCGCTGCTCGCCTTGTTCGAGCCCGGCGAGGCCGCGACCGGCGTCATCCGGCGCTTCGGCATCCTGGTCTTCGCGCTCGCGAGCTATTTTGCGTATGTGCGCCTTGTGGAAAAACGCGCCGCGCGCGAGTGGTATCCGGCGCCGCGCGCGATGCTGACCGCGGCCGCCGCGGGAGCGGCGCTGATCTCGATCACGACGCTGTCGCTGTTCGCGCTGGACGCATACCAGCTCAGCGAATACCGCGGCCTGCGCGGCGAACTGGTCCGCGTGGCTAGCGTGATCCTGATCGCCGCAACGCTGGAAGAACTCGTCTACCGCGGCATTCTGTTCCGCCTCGTCGAGGACGCCTGGGGCACCACGCCCGCGCTGTGGCTGCAGGCCGCGGTCTTCGGCGTCGGACACCTCGAAAACGTGATCGAGCAGGCCACGCCGCTCGACATCGCGGCAACCGTGCTGTCGTGCATGCTGCTCGGCGCGTTCTGGGCGCTGGTTTACGTGTGGACGCGCAACCTCTGGGTCGCCAGCCTGAATCACGCGGCGTGGAATTTCGCGATCGTCCTGAGCGGCGCACCGCTGTCGGGTCTGGAGGAATGGCGCGCCGTCGCGCCGATCGCCAGCACGGTGCAGGGACCGGCCTGGCTGACCGGCGGAATCTTCGGCCCGGAAGCCTCGGCGATCACGCTCGTCGTGCTGACCGCGTGTCTGGTCTTGCTCTGGCGCCGCACGCGCGAGCGTCGGCGGCGCGCAGCGCAGGACTGATCGCGCGCGACGGCGAATCCCGAGGCACGTATCAGGGCTCGAAATCGTCGGCGAAGATCGCGTCGACGAGCGCGATGCGATACAGCGTCGCGGTGCCGATGCCGTAAGTGCCCATGTAGAGCGAGCCGTCGGTGCCGGCGCCGAATCCCGTCGGCGGTTTCGGCGACTGGCCGAGCGCCGTGCTCGTCCAAGCCAGTTCGTCGCTGCTGCCCGCCGCGTACACGGTGTTGCTGCAGAAGTCGGCGTAGACGTAGCGGCCTTCGAGATTCGCGTAGAACGCGTGACGCATGCGCAGCCCGCCGACGACGGCGCAGCCGGCGTTGTGGTCGTATTCGATGACCGGCTGCCACAGGCCTGTCGTGTCGCAGCCGGGGTTCGGATAGCAGTGCGTGCCTTCCATGCGATTCCAGCCGAAATTCACGCCGGACGACGTCCCGGACGGCACGTGGTCGACTTCTTCATAGAGCGACTGGCCGACGTCGCCGAGCCAGAAGTCGCCGTTGAGCGCATCGAAGCTGAAGCGATACGGATTGCGCAGGCCCAGCGCCCAGATCTCGGGCCGCGCACCGACCGTACCGACGAACGGATTGTCGGCCGGAATGCCGTAGGGCTGCCCGACAGGAACATTGTTCACATCGATACGAAGCACCTTTCCGTACAACTCGGCCAGCGACTGCGGATCGTGTACCGGCGTGAACGGCGGCCCGCCGTCGCCGCAGCCGATGTAGAGATAGCCGTCGGGCCCGAAGCGTACTTCGTTGCAGTTGTGCGTCGGATGCGGCTGGCTCAGCGTCAGCAGCTCCGTCTCGGAAGCCGGGTCAGCCGCGAGCAGCGGTCCCGGCAGCAGCCGGAAACGCGCGACGCGCGACGCATCGTCGAGCCGGATGTAGTGCACGTAGACGTGGGGATTGGCCGGGAACGCCGGCGGCAGTGCGAAGCCGGTCAGGCCCTGCTCGAAACCGCTCGATTTCGTGCGGTCGGTGATGTCGAGAAACGGTGCCGCGCGCAGCACGCCGTTCTCGACGAGGCGCACGCGCCCCGGCTGTTCAGCGACGAACAGATCGCCCGGGAAGAACGGCGTCGAGACGATGGTCGTGAGGCGGTCGAGGTTCGCTGCGACGGGTTCGAAGGTGACGAGGTCCGCACGAGCGCCCGCAGCGAGCACTACCATGCCCAGACCAATCTGCATTCTCTTCGATTTCACGTCGCCCGCCCCTGCGTCCCCTGGCGCGGGATCGTAGCCGCAACGGCGTTTCGCGCCTATGCCGTCAACGCTTGCGACCGCTTGTGCGGGACGTTACGCAGGCCTCAGTCGAACCCGTCGGCGAAGCCGTGTAATAGGGCTACGTCGCTGGCCTGGGCGACGAACTGGCCTGTGCGACGCCGCTTGCATCGAGCTATGCGAGAAGTGCGTGCCGCCAGATCGAGGGATTCCGGTAATCATCGCGTTGACGCTCTGCTGACAGTGTGTCGCTGCCGGCGGCACGACCTGGGAAAGGAACTGCGTGCAAGGCCCGAATCACCCGGCGATCTCGGTCCTGTCGTCTCGGGCCGGATCTGCACCGGCGATTCGGAAGCGAGCTGCTGGAGAGCCCCGATGTCGCGACGCAGTAGCGTGCGACGGCACCTTCCATTTGCGGAGTCAACGTAGCTCACGGCTGGAAATTCCCCACGAATATCGCATCGACAAACGGCTCGACACGCCACAGCTCCGAACCGTGATGGCCGTCGTCGGCCGTGAAATACGCGACATTGCCGACGCGGGCCAGTTGTTCGGGCGCAGAGGACCGCCGCCCGGGCGCGATGTCGGCGGCGAGTGCCCAGTCATTGCCGGTACCGTCGACGCGACAGAGTTCGTATCCGGTATCAGCGCCCCAGCAGGAAAAGACGACCGTGTCCGCATCGACGACGAGCGGCGCGCCGGTGCCGGGATAGAACCCGGCCGGCGGCAGCACGCGTCGCGTGCCGGCCGGCGTGCCGTCAGTGACGATGTAGGCCATCTCGTCCGGTTCGTATCGCCGCGCGATGAAATGCACCTGCGTACCGGTCGATGCGATGACGTCGTTGGCGATGCCGGCGTAGGCATCGAGCAGCTGCGTGCCGGCGACGCTGCCGTCGGTGACCCAGAGCGCGCCGGAGTAGGTACTGAAGATGGAGCGCTGGCCCAGCGGCGCGAACGTGGCGAACCGGTCGTGTTCGGTGGAGACCAGGCGATACGTACCCGCAGCAGTGCCGTCGGAGCGATGCAATCCGCAGTCCGAGCCGTTCGGACCGAGGCAGGCCATGAACAGCAGCGCGCCGCCGGCCGTCACGCCGGCGATGTTCGGACTCGTTTCGGTGACCGCGAGCCCCGGTGCGATTTCGAACGTGCCCGGCATCGTGCCGTCGCTGCGCCACAGACGATCGTTGAACTGCAGGATGACGGAGGAACCGAGGCCACCGATCAGTCCGTGCCTTCCGCCGGTGTCGTTGCCGCCGGACAACAGCACGCCGGCCTGGAGATCGGTGTCGCGCCGACCGCAAAGACTCAGATTGTGGAACCCTGGCAATGTGCACAAGAAAACCAGCACCCGGCCGTCCGCGCTGGCACTGAGCGCATGACTGGCCGGCAGATCCCAGATCGGATACGTCGCGCCGAAATCGCGGCTCGTCCAATACAGCCGCGCGGCCGGTTCATTCGCATTCGACGTCGAGAACACGATGCCGTCGTCGAACGCGGCGATCGAGGCGACGGCACTGCCGGCCGGATGAGCCAGCGCGCGCGTACCCGCCGGCGTGCCGTCGGTGCGCCATAACGGCGAGGCAGGGGCGCCGGGCCTGTAGACGGCATTGGCGAAGAACACGGCACCGTCGCGCACGACCCCGCCGGCGTAAGGCGCCGCGACACCATCGCCGGTGCGCTGCGCGATGTCGTGCAGCAGGCCCGTGCCGGCGGCGGTTCCATTGCTGCGCCAGAGTTCTTCGCCATGCACGCCGTCGTCGATCGCGTCGAACGCGATCGCGCCGAGCGACGCGATTTCCCAGACACTGCGGAACACCGGCTTGCTGCCGAGGTTCGTCGCCTGTGCGGTCAGCGGATCGATCGCGTACAGCGTGTCGCCGCCGTGCACGAAGAAGCGTCCGCCGGCTCCAACGACCGGCCCCGCGTCGGCAAGCTGCAACGGAACGCCGGCCAACGTCGCGGGATGCGTTCCCGACGCGGTGCCATCGCTGATGAGGATCGAATAGGACTCGCCGAATGAAGGGCGATATGCGAACGCGAGCCGGCCGCCCGCGTTCGCGAGGTCGCCGGCTGTCATTCCGGGCAGATCGAGCACCGGCGCGACCTGGCCGCCGCGAAACAGGCGGACGAACCGGTTGCCGTTGTTCAGGACCTCTCTGCTCAGTACGAACGCGGCACCGCCGACTGCGGCGAGCGGACCCGATGCGTTGTCGTCCGCGACGGCGGCGAACACCGTCCCCGCCGCGGTGCCGTCGCTGCTCCAGAGCGCCCAGCCCGGATTGCGATCGATCAGTACATGGCAGAGGTTGCCGGCGCGAACCGCAGCCCGCGGAAACCCCGACTCCGGAAGCGGCGTGACCGCCTGCGTGCCTTGCGCCGTGCCGTCGCTGGTCCAGAGGACGCGCTGCGACCCGTTGCGACCGACGAACACGACGCGATCGTCCAGCGAGCAGGCCGTGCGCGTGCTGACCGAATTGTCGAGCGGCGTCGGCGAGTAACGCCGCTGCGTGCCTTCCGGCGTGCCGTCCGTGCTCCAGACAGTGCCGTCGACGAGATCGGTGAATAGCACATGGCCCGGCGCTTCGCCGACGCGGCCGATGCGCCATGTATAAATATTGTACTGCGCAGCGAATTCGACCAGCGGCGTCGGCTGGCGCCTGTCGAGATCGAGCGCGAACAGCACGTGACGGTAGCCGTCAAACGGGTAGTCGGTCACATCCTGCGTCGAGACGATGAGCCGGTTGCCGATCCGGCCGAGCACATAGGGATTGGACAGAACACCATCGGCGGAAAAATCGTGGACCAGCCTCGCCTGCGCCGACACGCCGTCGCTCGCGAACAGCTGCCGCCCGACGTCGGCGCGCCACGCGGTGAAATACAGCAGTCCGTCATGCGCATAGAAGCCGCTCGGATTCGAGTCGGCGACGACCGGCGACGGGTTGGCGTCGGTCACGAGCGTCGTGCGGACCGGTCCCGCCCATGCCGGCGTCGTTGCGAGCGCAGCGAGGAATAGTTTTTTTGCGACGTTCATGGAATGCCTGTATTGCGAAACGGCGGCGGCCGGGCCGGACGCGCGCTGGGGTTGCGCCGGCTCGAACGCGCGAATTTGGGATGACTCGTACGGTCGGCCGAACCAGCTGCACGACTTCGCAGGCAGCGGCCATAGCGATCGCAGCGCGGTCGCTATGGAAAGACAATCGCAGTCAGGGATAAAACGTGATCAGCGCGCCGTGTACCGCGCGAAGCAGCGGCTTGGAATATGCGCGGCGGCCGAATGGACAGCAAACCGGTTCGGTACGTTCGGAAGCGCCATCACGACGATTCCCACGACCGACGCTTCCTTCCCATCAATCGCGGCCAGACGCCGCGCTCCCTGCATCGACGGGTCGCGGGATGCATACCGGCGCATCCCGCGACCTGTCGGATGGACGACATTACACCGTCGTCGGATTCGCCTTGTCCGCATCGATCTTCCATTCCTTGATCGCGCGCGCGACGTCCTTCGCGTGCATCTTGCCTTCGGCGGCGAGTGCGGCGATGGCCGCTTGTGCAATGTAGTAGCGGTCGACCTCGAAGAAGCGGCGCAGGTTCGCGCGCGTGTCGCTGCGGCCGAAGCCGTCGGTGCCGAGCACGGTGTAGCGCATTCCGTCGGGAAGGAACGCGCGGATCGAGTCAGCGTGCTGGCGCACATAGTCGGTCGCGGCGATCGCCGGGCCGGCGCGGCCGTCGAGGCACTGCGTCACGTAGGCCTTGCGCGGCTTGTCTTCGGGATGCAGGCGGTTCCAGCGTTCCGCGTCGTGACCGTCACGGCGCAGTTCCGTGAAGCTCGGGCAGCTCCAGATGTCGCTGCTGACGCCGAAATCCTTCTCCAGCAACTCGGCCGCGGCGATGACTTCGCGCAGGATCGTGCCGGAGCCCAGCAACTGCACGTGCGGCGCGTTCTTCTTCGGCTTGCCGCCGTCCTTGAACAGGTACATGCCCTTGATGATGCCTTCCTCGGCGCCCGCGGGCAGGTCGGGATGGCTGTAGTTCTCGTTCATCACGGTGATGTAGTAGTAGACGTCTTCCTGTTCGGTCAGCATGCGGCGCGTGCCGTCCTGCAGGATCACGGCGACTTCGTAGGAAAAAGTGGGGTCGTACGACTTGCAGTTCGGAATCGATCCGGCGAGCAGATGGCTGTGGCCGTCCTCGTGCTGCAGGCCTTCGCCGTTGAGCGTCGTGCGGCCGGCTGTGCCGCCGATCAGGAAGCCGCGCGCGCGCATGTCGCCGGCGGCCCAGCACAGGTCGCCGACGCGCTGCATGCCGAACATCGAGTAGAAGATGAAGACCGGCAGCATCGGCAGGTCGTTGGTGCTGTAGCTCGTCGCCGCGGCGATCCAGCTGCAGGTCGCGCCGGCTTCGGTGATGCCTTCCTGCAGCACCTGGCCGGCCTGATCCTCGCGGTAGTACAGCAGCTGGTCGGAATCCTGCGGCTTGTACTTCTGCCCGAACGGCGCGTAGATGCCGATCTGGCGGAACATCCCCTCCATGCCGAACGTGCGCGCCTCGTCGGCGACGATGGGCACGATGCGCGGACCGATCGCCTTGTCGCGCAGCAGCAGGTTGAGGCCGCGCACGAATGCCATCGTCGTGGAGATCTCTCGCTCGCCGCTGCCCTTGGTGATCTGCTCCAGCGCGGGGAGCGCCGGCGTCGGCAGCGAGGCGGACTTCTGCCGGCGCTGCGGCAGCGAACCGCCGAGCGCCGCGCGGCGCTCGAGCATGTACTGCACTTCGGGCGAGTCCTTGCCCGGGTGATAGAACGGCACGTCCGCGAGCTTGTCGTCGGGCACCGGAATGTTGAAGCGGTCGCGGAACGCGCGGATCGCGTCGTCGTCCATCTTCTTCTGCTGGTGCGTGATGTTCATCGACTCGCCGGCGCCGCCCATGCCGTAGCCCTTGACGGTCTTGGCGAGGATCACGGTCGGACGGCCGTTCGCATTGCTGACGGCTTCGGCGTAGGCCGCATAGACCTTGTGCGGATCGTGGCCGCCGCGATTGAGGCGCCAGATGTCCTCGTCGGACAGGTTGGCGACCATCTCTTTCAGCTCGGGATACTTGCCGAAGAAGTTCTCGCGCGTATACGCGCCGCCGAACGCCTTGCAGGCCTGGTATTCGCCGTCGACGGTTTCCATCATGAGCTTGCGCAGCAGGCCCTTGGTGTCGCGCGCGAGCAGCGGATCCCAGTACGAACCCCAGACCACCTTGATCACGTTCCAGCCGGCGCCGCGGAACACGCCTTCGAGTTCCTGGATGATCTTGCCGTTGCCGCGCACCGGACCATCGAGGCGCTGCAGATTGCAATTGATGACAAAAATCAGGTTGTCCAGATTTTCGCGTCCGGCCAGCGAGATCGCGCCCAGCGATTCGGGCTCGTCGGTCTCGCCGTCTCCCATGAAGCACCAGACCTTGCGGTCGGTAACCGGCATCAGGTCGCGGTGCTCGAGGTATTTCCAGAAGCGCGCCTGGTAGATCGCCATGATGGGACCGAGACCCATCGACACGGTCGGTGTCTGCCAGAAATCCGGCATCAGCCACGGGTGCGGGTACGACGACAGGCCGCCGCCGTCGACTTCCATGCGATAGCGGTCGAGCTGCGCCTCGTCGATGCGGCCTTCGAGGAACGCGCGCGCATAGATGCCCGGCGAGGAATGGCCTTGCACGTAGAGCAGATCGCCCGGATGGTTCTCGCTCGGCGCGCGCCAGAAATGATTGAAGCCGACGTCGTAGAGCGTCGCCGACGAGGCGAAGCTCGCAATGTGTCCGCCGAGTTCGCCGGGCTTGCGGTTCGCGCGGACCACGGTCGCGAGCGCATTCCAGCGGATCAGCGAGCGGATGCGCCATTCGATGGCGGCATTCCCCGGGTTGCGCTTCTCGGCCTGCGGCGGAACGGTGTTGACGTATTCGGTCGTCGGCTGGAACGGCAGATGGCCGCCGGCGCGGCGCGTCGCATCGACCATGCGTTCGAGCAGATAGTGCGCGCGCTCCGGACCGTCGGCGCCGATCACGGCATGGAGCGCATCGATCCATTCCTGGGTTTCGGTCGGATCGAGATCCTGGTTCAGTATGTCCTGCAGCATGTTCATGGGTGTCCCTCCACGAACGCCGTATGCCTGGGGAGGAGTGGCGTTCTATTGCTGTTGTCGTTCTGTCGAAGCAGGGTCGCCGGGCGGCGACGCATCGAGCCGAGTGTACCGGCTTACCCGGGCACGCTGTATGGCCAACGGCCGTTTGATACGCCCCGGCGCGGGAGTCGTCGCGAACACGCGTCCGTCACGGACCGGAACGCTCGCTAAACAAGTTCTTGACAAACTCGCAACCTTCACGGGCCACCTCCTAGGCTGCGGCGCACGTGTCATCCCGACCGTCGTCGCGACCTCAGCGGCGTCGGCCGGGCGAATCCGGACAGGCGTCCGGCGCGACACCGGCAGATTCGAAACAGGGAGGAACGGTCATGAGCAAGTGGATGAGTCTCGTCATGCTGCTGGGCTGCGGCATCGCGCCGGCGGCCGATCGCGTCGTCTACGACGAGGGCCTGCAGAACGGCTTCGAAAACTATTCCTACGGCGGCGGCAGCACGTTCGACAGCACCGAGCAGCCGCATACCGGCGCGCTGTCGATCCGCTTCGTCGGCGGCGGCGGCAAGAACGCGTACAACGCGGTGTCGTTCTACACCGATCCCGATCTCCTGACCGACAACTATCCCGTGCTGCGCTTCTGGGTGCACGGCGGCCTGACCGGCGGGCAGCAGCTTTATCTGTTCCTGCAGCAGAACGGCATGATCGTCGCCGAGGCGGAACTCGACGCCTACATCGCGGGCGGCAGCATCGCCGCCGGCGCGTGGCGTGAAGTCGTCGTGCCGCTGACGAGCGGCGCGATGGGTTATTCCGGTTCCTACGATCGCGTCGACATCCAGAGCGACTCGGAAACCGTGCAGCCGCTTCTCTATATCGACGACGTCGTGCTCGCCGAAGGCTTTTCCCCGCCGCCCGATGCGATCTTCCGCAGCAGCTTCGAGGACGACGGCCTGCCGCCCGCGCCGAACGGTCTCCTGCAGGAACGCGGCGTCGGCGTGCAGGGCTTCGTCAGCGACCGCTTCACCTGGCGCGACAGCGCCGGCGAACCGCGCGTCGCCGTGCTCGCGCACAACGACGGACAGGTCGGTCCGACCGGTTCGCACGGCGGCGAGCTGCGCGAGTTCCGCTACCAGGTCGCCGGCGACACACGCGTCGTCGCCGCGTCGACATCCGGCGCCAGCGGCTTCGGCTATGTCGTGAGCCACCGCAGCGAAGGCACGAACGGTATCGGCTCGGACGATTCGCCGCTCGGCCACGGCTTTTCCGGCGCGTATGAGCGCGTCTGGCAGGGCCGCCACCATGCGATCTTCCGCTTCACACAGAACTACCCGCGCTGGGCCAAGACGACCGCCGCCGTGCCGAACGCGCTGTATCAAGTGCCCGTCACGATCGACTGGATGTTCTCGACCGGCCGCGACAACCCGCTCTGGGCAATTTCGTGGGATCTGACCGGTGTACCGGCCGACGCGGTCGAAGCGGATTCGCGCGCGCCCTACGGCGAATTGCTGTTCGACGGCAGCACGAGCGAAGGCGCGCACAGCGTGATCGCCGGCGTCGGCTGGGGCGACCGCTACAAGTTCACGACGGTTTCGACACCGGTCACCTACGCGAGCAACTGGAACTGGGACACGCCGAACACGATTCCCTATGTGAAACTGTGGACGACTGCCGTCGATGCGACCATGGGCACGGTGCAGACCCAGCCGATCACGCAGCAGGACGCCGGCGGCTACTACGGCACGTCGCGCTGGAACACGACGAGCGCCGCCGGCAACGCCTGCACGTCACCGGCCTCGCTGATGCCCTGCGACTACAACTGGCCGTTCCAGTCGATCAACTATTCCTTCGCCGGCCCGACCACGCCGACCAACAGCACGCGCCTGGCGTGGGGCACGAATTTCGGCTTCATCGGCCAGTCGAGCTACTACACGCATGGCTCGGCGTTCTGGGGCGGCCCGCTGCCGAATACCACCGCGGCGGGCTGGCCGCGCAAGAGCTACTCGACCTACGTCGTGCTCGGCACGCACACCAGCGACCCGGTCGGCGTGCAGGTCGCGCAGCAGGAGGCCGTGCAGTCGCTGACGGTGACCGCCACGGTCGGCAACGTCGCCACCAGCGGCCCCGCCGGCATCAATCGCCCCGACACGATGACCTACGCACCGGCCGGCTATGACCCGGTCTACGGCACACTGGCCTTCGTGGCCGCCGGCAACGCGCTCGACGCGAATATCGCCGTCGGCGCAGGCACGCTGCGCAAGCCCGTGATCGTGATCCGCAACATCACCGGCGTCGACTATCCGGTCGTGCGCCTCAACGGCGTGGCGCTGACCCTCGATACCGATTACTTCCCGTCGCTGCGCGAGGAAACCGGCGATCTGTGGATCACGCTCAACAGCGATCTGACCGGAGCAACGAACCGGCTGGAGCTCGTGCCGTAGCATCCGAAGAGACCGCGAGCACGCCCGCTGGTGCGCTCGCGGTCTCCAACAGCCCGAATGAACTCACCTTCCTCAGTCCGGATCGCCGCGGCGCTGCCACGGAAACATCCGCAGCAAGCTGTCGTAGCGCTTTTCTCCGGCAGTCATCCCGGCGGCGCCGTAAGAAGAGTGGAGAGCTGCGAGGAGTGAGAAACGAATTGCGGCGCCTTCGCCGTCACTCGTTTCTCGATCCTCTTCACTCATTCCGCGGCTTCACCCGCCGATCGACGCGCCGTGCTTCCCCTGCCCGCGGATCTGCGCCTCGACCGTCGAGATCGCGGTCATGTTGACGACACGGCGCACGGTGGCCGACGGCGTCAGCACGTGCGCGGGCTTGGCGACGCCCATGAGGATGGGGCCGAGCACGACGCCGTCGGTCATCGCGCGCAGCATGTTGAAGCTGATGTTGGCCGAATCGAGATTCGGGAACACGAACACGTTCGCCGCGCCGCTGAGCTGCGAATTCGGGAACAGGCGATCGCGGATCTCCGGCACGAGCGCGGCGTCGGCCTGCATCTCGCCTTCGACTTCGAGCTTCGGCGCGCGCTGGCGCAGGATCTGCAGCACCTTGCGCATCTTCGCCGCGGAGGCCGATTCGGAGCTGCCGAAATTGCTGTGCGAGAGCAGCGCGATCTTCGGATGGATGCCGAACAGCTTCAGACGGATCGCCGCCTGCAAAGTCGCCTCGGCGATTTCCTCGGCGCAGGGTTCATGCTGCACATGCGTGTCGAGGAAGAAGAACACGCCCTTGTCGTTGAACACCCCCGACATGGCCGAGGGCTGCTGCACGCCGGCGTCGAAGCCGATGATGTCGCGGATGTAGTTGAGCTTCTTGCCGTAGCGGCCGACGACGCCGCAGATCATCGCGTCGGCCTCGCCGCGTTCGACCATGAGCGCGGCGATCACGGTCGAGCGCGAACGCACGACCGCCTTGGCCAGCGCCGGCGTGACGCCGCGGCGTTCCATGATGCGGTGGTAGTGCTGCCAGTAGTCGTTGAAGCGCGGATCGTCGTTGATGTTGCACAGATCGAAGTCCACACCGGACTTGATGCGCAGGCCGATGCGCTCGATGCGCTTCTCGATGACTTCGGGACGGCCGATCAGGATCGGCCGCGCGAAACCTTCGTCGACGACGACCTGCACCGCGCGCAGCACGGTTTCCTCTTCGCCTTCGGCATAGACCACGCGTTTCGGATCGGCCTTCGCGCGATCGAACACGGGCTTCATGATGAGGCCCGTGCGGAACACGAAGCTCGTGAGTTTTTCGCGATAGGCCTTGAGATCGGCGATCGGCCGCGTGGCGACGCCGGAGATCGTCGCCGCGTGCGCGACGGCCGGCGCGAGTTCGACGAGCAGGCGCGGATCGAACGGCTGCGGGATCAGGTATTCCGCGCCGAAGGACAGCGGCTTGCCGCCGTAGGCGCGCGCGGCGACGTCGCTGACTTCGCGTCGCGCCAGCTCGGCGATCGAGTGCACGCAGGCGACCTTCATCGCTTCGTTGATCGTCGTCGCGCCGACATCGAGCGCACCGCGGAAGATGTACGGGAAGCAGAGCGCGTTGTTGACCTGGTTCGGATAGTCCGAGCGGCCGGTCGCGATGATCGCGTCGGGACGCACGGCCTTCGCATGCTCGGGCAGGATTTCCGGATTCGGATTCGCGAGCGCGAGGATGACCGGCTTGTCCGCCATCGTCGCGACCATCTCGGGCTTGAGCACGCCGCCCGCGGACAGGCCGAGGAAGATGTCGGCGCCGGCGACGATCTCGCCGAGCGTGCGCGCCTTCGTGTCGCGTGCGTAGCGCGCCTTGTCCGCGTCCATGTCCTCGGCACGGCCGGCATAGACCACGCCAAAGCGGTCGGCGACCGTGATGTTCTCGGGCTTCACGCCGAGCTGCACGAGCATGTCGAGACAGGCGATGCCGGCCGCGCCGGCGCCGGACGCGGCGAGCTTGACCTTGCCGATATCCTTGCCGACGACCTTGAGCGCATTGATGACGGCCGAGCCGACGATGATCGCCGTGCCGTGCTGGTCGTCGTGGAACACCGGAATCTTCACGCGCTCGCGCAGTTTGCGCTCGACCGTGAAGCACTCCGGCGCCTTGATGTCTTCGAGATTGATGCCGCCGAACGTGGGTTCGAGCGAGGCGATGATGTCGACGAGCTTGTCGGGGTCGAGTTCGTTGATCTCGATGTCGAATACGTCGATGCCGGCGAACTTCTGGAAAAGTACGCCCTTGCCTTCCATGACCGGCTTCGCCGCGAGCGGGCCGATCGGACCGAGGCCGAGCACGGCCGTGCCGTTGGTGATGACTGCGACGAGATTGCCGCGCGCCGTGACCGTCGAGACTTCGCCCGGATCCTCGACGATCGCCTCGCAGGCCGCGGCGACGCCGGGCGAATAGGCCAGCGCGAGATCGCGCTGCGTCAACATCGGCTTGGTCGCAGTTACCTTGATCTTTCCGGCAGGTGCGAGGCGGTGATACTCGAGAGCGGCTTTCTTCAGTTCGTCGGCGTTGGACATGGCGACCGTAGGAGTTGGCAGCGCGGAAGCGCTTGCTGCACAAGGGAAAATTGACGGAGGCCGACTATAGCATAGGGGTCCGGCGCAGCCGTGACGCATAGCGGCGCGGACGCGGCGCGCACTCGCAAAACCGCCTTGTCCGGCGATCGTGCGTCAGCGCACGCGGTCGCAGGCTTCCTCCAGCATCTGCCCGGAACGCACGCCGGCATCGCGACGTGCGCCGGCCGCGCCCGTCGTCCTGAGCGGCAGCTCGGCCTCGCGCGCGATCGCGTCGAAGCACAGCAGGTCGGCGGTCGATACCGGTTCCGCGACGAGTTCGCGCGCACGCAGGCCGCGCAGTTTCGCGACGACGGCGCGTGCCGTCGCGGGCGTGTCGTCGTCGAGCACGACGCCGCCGTCGCGCCGCGACAGGCGATGGCGGAAATACGCCGGATCGACCGGCCCGGCCTTGTCGCCGATCTCGCAGGCCTGCAGCGACGGCTCCCTCGGTTGCGCGCCGCGTCCCGAATCGGCCGGCCCGGGATTGCGCAGCGGCAGCTTCAGCGCGCCGGCGAGCGCGGCAATGCAGGCCGCGTGCTCGGGATTCCCGTCGGCCTCGAGCAAACGTATCCCGGCCCGCCGCGCCGCGTCGGCAAACGCGCGCGGCGAATAGTGCTCGCCGTTCCAATGCACGTAGCGGAACGCCTGATCGATCGCATTCGGCCGGTCGACGATCGCGATGCGGGCCGGTGGCGCAGTCGGTCGCGCGGCGCAGGCCGAAAGACCGGCCAGCGCGATCGCTGTCACCGCGAGCCCGACGGTGCGGAACACGGAAACACGGCTGCACCGCATCATTTCGGCAGCCAGTTCGACCACTGCGTGTTCGGCGCAGCGCTGGCCGGAAACGCCGCGAAATCGCCGCTCGCGATCGCCCGTGCCAGCGCGCGGAACGTGTCGGTCCGGCTCGGCAGGCGATCGAAGTCGGGATGCTGCCACTCGTCGAGCACGAGCGCGCAGGCGAAGCCCGGCGGAACGAACACGTCACGTTCTGCATCGGTCGCGAGCAGCGCGTCGCGATGCCGGTCCAGCAGCGCAACGCTGGCCCAGAAACCGAGATCGTCGGTGAGTTCGCCATCGACCTGCAGCGTCAGCTGCGCCGGATCGATACGCGTGCCGCGCACGATCACGGCTTCGAGGCGCGTATTGTCGTCGTCGGTCTCGACGCAGCCCGGGTCCGTCGTGCGGTCGTTGTCGAAGCCCTGCGGCCCGACGACGCCGGGACCGACGAGTTCGATCATTCCCGCAAGCCCCGTGTAGCCGGGCCACCAGACCAGCGCATCGAACAGCAGGAACCACGAGTCCGCCGACACGTAGACGTGCAGGCGCGATGTCAGGTAGTCGATGTTCATGTTCCCGAAACACGGCATCTCGAACTTCTCGAAACGCGCGTCGAGATAGTCGAGGATCGCAGCGGCATCGGCAGGAACGGTCATCGGGCGCTCGTCGACAGAAAGTGCGCCGAGTCTACTCCCCAAAAAAGAAGGCCCCG